>JAYTTN010000166.1:0-2178 GCA_043745295.1 Fimbriiglobus sp.
CATCGGGGAGAGGTGGGGCGCGATTGCATTCTTGCAATCGGCTTCGGTTCGGCTGACCACCATCCCGTGCAGCCGCTTGCGGGCGAAGCCGCCGGGATCGTACTCGTCGCCGGCGCTGTCGATGAGCGGCGGCAGGCCGAGGGCGTTTCGGTCGGGGTCGAGTTGCAGCACGAGCGGCGCGACGGCCACGACATTCGGCCACTCAAACCGGGCGAGCGCGGCGTCGGCCCAACCGGGGGTGACTTCGGTATCGTCGTTCAACATCTCGACGATGTCGCCGGTGCTGGCCTGAATACCGACGTTGGCGGCGACGCAGAATCCGGAGCGGGCCGACAGTCGCAGCACGCGGACGCCGGGAAACCGCGAGGCGGTTTCCGCAATGATCGCACCGTCCGAGCAGTCATCGACGACGACGATTTCCGTGCTGGCCGGCGCGAACGCGGTGACGGTGTGGAGGCAGCGAGCGAGTAAGTCGGCCCGGCAATACGACGGGATGACGACGGACAGGCGCACGGGTCAGCCCTCCGCCGTCTTGCCATCGTTGGCGGCGGAGCCGGCTTCCAGAAACCCGGCGGCGTAGCGAATGCGGCGGTCGGCGGCGACCGCGCGGTCGTGCAGCACGTCGCCCACCAGCCCGCGCAGCTGGCCGTAGCACTCGGCCACGGCCGGTTGCTTCCGCCACTTGGCCATCAGTCCGCGCGCCCAGCCTTCCAGCCACACCACGCCGCCGAGGGCCTTCTGCTGCCAGCGCGGCCAGTGCTTGCGGGCGTATTGGAGCAGTGCGTGCCGCGTCACCAGCCGCAACGGGGCCGGCACCTGGCGGGTGTGCAGTGGGAAGTGGTGCGTGACGCGCAGGTTCGGGTCGTACCACACGCTCCAGCCGGCCTCGCGGGCACGCCGGCAGAAGTCCACGTCCTCGTAGTAGAGGAAGAACTTCTCGTCCAACCCTTGCAGTTCCTCGAAGCAGTCGCGGCGGACGAGCAGGCAGCCGCCCGTCACCCACGGCACCTGCTGGCGGCCGGTCTCAGGCTGGTGCCGGCACTTCCGCCGGGAGCGCGGTTTCAGCAGGCCCATCAGCGTGCGGGCGAACGTCGGGAACGCCCCGCTCGACGCTTGGCGGGAGCCGTCGCGGTTGCGAAGTTGAAAGCCGATCACACCGGCGGACGGATCGACGGCCGGGAACCGCTGGGCCGATTCGAGGACGTGGTCGAGGAAGCCGTCGGGCACCGTCACGTCCGGGTTCAGCAGCAGCACCCACTCGCCCCGGCTGCGGCGACTGCCCCAGTTCACCGCTTTGGCGAAGCCGGTGTTGCGGCCGAATTTCACCACCGAAACGCCGGACAATCGCCGCAGTCTCGCCGGGATCGCCGACTTCGGTGAGTGGTTGTCGACGATGACGATCTCGGCCGCGCCGCGGCGGACGGCCTCGCACCGGCGGAGCTGGCGGGTCAGGCGGGCGGTGTTCCGCCACTGGCAGAAGTTGACGATGACGACCGACAGTTGCGGCGTCTCGATGGCGACGGCCGGGCGGGGCGGACGGGGCCGCGGCCGGGTGAACGGCGGCGACGGGCGTGCTTCGAGGAGTGCGGCCAAACCCATTGCGGATCCTTCCGTGGGGGCGGCCCGTCCGTGAGCCGCCGACCGATGAACGGGGGGAACATACCCAACCCCCGCCGTCCGACGCAACCGCAACTGGCCGACGGGGTGTAGCAATTGATTTTGGCACGGGTAGTTTGGCATGCTATTCGCACCCCTTCCCCGACCCCGAGGCACGGATGCCGACTCTCACCGTCGAGTACGCCACCGACGCCGAACGCCTCCTGCTCGAGCGGGCCGTCGCCTTCCTCGCCGACCTCCGCACCGTCGCCCACACCGCCCCGCACGGCACCGTCATCGACGCCTGCGAAGCCCTCGCCCCGACCGGCGGACGGAAACTCCTCCGCGACTCCCTCGCCTCGGCCGTCCAGACCCGACTCGACGCCGCCGACGCCAAAAAAAAGTCCCCGGCCAGCGCGGCAAGGGCCGCCGCGCGCGCAACCTTTGACCGCCCTCGGGACCCGTCCGCCTCACCCGCGCCTACCGCACCTCGCCCGACGGCGACGGCCACTTCCCCGCCGACGACGTGGTCGGCCTCGAACGGATGCCTCACCCGCGCCGCCGAACGCATGGCCGCGTTCG
>JAYTTN010000167.1:0-7968 GCA_043745295.1 Fimbriiglobus sp.
CCGGGTGAACGCCGAGATCGTGTGGACGTTCCGGGTGGCCGACGCCCGGAGGAAGCTGGACTTCCTCTACCCGAAGGAACTCGTGCGGTGAACCACTAGTACACCGCGATGTGATCGGCCGCGTAGGCGTGGCACGCCCGCAAGTCGTCCGGCTCCAAGTCCGGGTAGTCCGCGAGCAACTCGGCCGGCGGCACGCCGTTCGAGAGGGCGTGGAACACGTGTTCGACACTGATCCGTAGCCCGCGTATGTTCGGCTTCCCGGCCAGCACGCGCGGGTCGATTTGGATGCGATCCGTCATTTCCACACCTCCGGGTCGTTTCAGTTTATCGGGATAACCGCACGCCGCCAGCGGGGGATCGACCCCACCCGCCGCCGCCGTCACTTCCGCAGGATCAGGTCCAGCGCCCAGCAGCCGCGGGCGTGGGTGTGCGTCGGCTCCTCGCGGCAGTGGCGGACGACCGGGTGGTCGTCCGGGCCGCCTTCCTCTTGGAGGGCGTCGGCCAGCAGCGGCAGGGCGCGGAAGTCGCGGTCGTCGTAGCACTGCTCGGCCAGGCCGACCACCCGCTCCGTCCGCCACCCGCCGGGCACCGTCGGCGCGTCGAACGGGTTGCCGAAGATGTCGCGGAGCAGGTCGGCGTCGTGCCGGGCGCGGCGGAGTTGGCTGGCGGCCGGCACCTGGCGCTGGAACGGCAACAGCAGCCCCCACCCGTCCTCGGTCTGCCACTCCGGGTTCGCCCAGCAAGCAGGCACGGCCGGGCGGTCGGTCGGCCACGAGTAGCCGAGTTCGGTCAGCTCGCGCTCGCACTCGGCCACCCGCGTCTGGCACCCCGCCCCGCCGCTCGCGGCAAGGCGATCCAGCACCTCGTTGACCGCGCGGAACGCCTCGTCGGACAGCGCCGACCCGTCGGCGATCTGCTCGGCGATTCGCAGCAGGCCCTCGGCCGCCGCCGGCAGTTCGGCGGCGCGGCGGCGGGCCAGGGCGACGTAATACAAGCGCAGCTTCCGCGGCTGCTCCGGGGTGCTGTGCAGCCCGGTCACGGGGAACAGGTACCCGAGCAGGGCGTAGGCGTCGGCGGCGGTCAGCCAGTCGCGTTCGGTGAAGTCGTCCATGGCACTCGTTGGGCGGCGTGCGCGGATGTGGACAATCGTACCGATTCGCCCGCCGACCGTCCGCCGGATTCCCGCCGCGCCGCCGCACCCCGACTATGAATACGGACATGTCCACCGCACCGCGCTCCGTGTTCGTCACCGGCGGCACCGGGCTGATCGGTCGCCGCCTCGTCCGCCGCCTGCTGGCCGACGGCCGCGCCGTCACCGTGCTGTCCCGCAAGCCCGTCTCGCCGGGCGTGTTCGGCGAAGGCGACTTTCGCGCCGTCGCCGGCGACCCGACCGTACCCGGCCCGTGGCTCGACGCCGTCGCCGCCAGTGACGCGGTGGTGAACCTGGCCGGCGAACCGATCCTGGCCCGCCGCTGGTCCGACAAATTCCTTGCCCAAGTCCGCGAGTCGCGGGTGAAAGCCACGTCCGTCCTCGCCGTCGTGCTGGCCGCGAACCCGCGCCGGGCCGACGGGTCGCCCAAGGTGTTCGTGTCCGGCTCGGCCGTCGGCTACTACGGGGCGGACACCGGCGACGCGCTGAAGGCCGAAGACGCACCCGCCGGCCCCGACCCGATGGCCGCCATCAGCCGGGCCTGGGAGGAAGCCGCGATTCCCGCCGCCACCGCCGGCGTGCGGGTTTGCCACCCCCGCACCGGCATCGTCCTCGACCCGGACGGCGGCGCGCTGCCGCGGATGGTGACGCCGTTCCGCTTCTTCGTCGGCGGGCGGATCGGCTCCGGCCGGCAGTTCATGAGCTGGATTCACCGCGACGACATGACCGAGCTGCTCCGCTTCGCGCTGGACACGCCGACGCTGACTGGCCCGTTCAACGCCGTCGCGCCGCTGCCGGTGACGAACGCCGAGTTCTCGAAAACGCTGGGTCGGGTACTGAAGCGGCCGTGCTGGCTGCCGGTGCCGAAGTTCGCGCTCCGCGTCCTGCTCGGCAAGGTGGCCCAGGTGGTGGCCGGCGGGCAGCGGGCGGTGCCGGCGAAGGCGACGGCCGCCGGGTTCCACTTCCGGTTCGACGCCCTCGAACCGGCCCTCCGCGAACTTCTCGGCCGTCCGGCCGCACGCTGAGGTTCGCCCCGGCGGTACAATTCGACAGGGCCGATCCCGCCGCGACGAAAAGCGCCGACTTCGCGCTTGGCTCCGCGCGCGGAATGCGCTACGCTCGGCGAGGGTATCGGCCGCACCCCCGGCCGGTCCCTGCTCCCCTCTCCGTTCACCCGGTTGTGGAGGGTCTGCCGCCATGTTCGAACAGCCCGTGTCCCCTCGGTTCGACGACGAGCCGGCGACCGTCGGCCCGCTCCTCCGTCAGTACCGCGTGATCCTGCTCCGGGCCGCCGGCAAGCCGCTGCTGGCCGTCGTCCGCGCGGTGCGGGAACTGACCCACTTCGCCGAGGCGGAGGCGATGGCCCGCATGTGGGACGCCCACCACGCCGGCCGCGCGGTGGTGCTGGCCACGCACCTGGAGCGGGCGGAGCTGTACGTCGAGCAGTTCGCCGCGCGGGGGTTCGACGCGACGCTGGAGCCGGCGGGGTGACGGGGAGGGCCACTCAATTCCGCGCGGGGAGTCGGTTTGTCGGAGGGTTGGAAACCCCCGGCCCATGAAGGGGGAGGGGCGTGGTTCTTGCGAGCCGCGACCGCCAGGGAGTGGCATCTGGGGTTGAATTGAAGATGCCACTCCCTGGCGGTCGCGGCTCGCAAGACCGCGATGTCGTTTTGAACACACCCCCTCCGGAACGGGGAGGGGGCCGGGGGGTGGGGTTCTGGAAACTCTCGTTCCGCCGAAGGCCGACCCCAGACTGCCAGTCACTTCGCCAGGAGCTGCCGCAGCACATAGGGCAGGATGCCGCCGTGCTGGTAGTACAGCACCTCCTGCGGGGTGTCGATGCGGCAGATCGCCTGGAACGCCACCTCGGTGCCGTCGGCCTTCGTCGCCCGCACGGTCAGCTCCTTGCCGCCGGCGAAGTTCGTCGTCAGCCCGTTCACCAGCCCGTCGAGGGCGAACAGTTCCTCGCCCGTCAGTCCCAGGTGGTCGGGCACGCTCGGGTCGGCCGCGAACCGGCCGGCGTCCCGCTCCTTCTGCGCCTTCGCCCGCGCCACCAGCAGGTCCGGCGGCACCACGAACTGGAGCGGCACGATGCCCATGCCGACCAGGTTCGAGCGGTGGATCCGCTCGTAGCTCTCGGCGATGACGGCCGTCACGCCGAGCAGGCGGGTGCCCTTCGCGGCCCAGTCGCGGCTGCTGCCGCTGCCGTACTCCTTGCCGCCCAGTACCACCAGCGGGGTGCCGTCCGCCCGGTACCGCGCGGCCGCGTCGAAGATGCTCATCGTCTCGCCGGTCGGCAGGTAGCGGGTGACGCCGCCCTCGACGCCCGGCACCAGCAGGTTCTTCAGCCGCACGTTGGCGAACGTCCCCCGCATCATCACCTCGTGGTGGCCCCGCCGCGCGCCGTACTGGTTGAACTCGGCCGCCGTCACCCCGTGGCCGAGCAGGTACGCGCCGGCCGGGCTGTCCTTCTTGATGTTCCCGGCCGGGCTGATGTGGTCGGTGGTGATGCTGTCGCCGAGCAGCGCCAGCACGCGGGCACCGCCGATCTCGTGGACGGGCGGCGGCGTCTTCTCCATGCCGGCGAAGTACGGCGGGTTGGCGATGTAGGTGGACACGGCGTCCCACGCGAACAGGTCGCCGCGGAGCACCGGCAGCGCCTTCCAGTTGTCGTCGCCGTCGAACACGCCGGCATAAATGCGCTGGTAGCTCTCGCGGGTGATGGACTTGTCCACCACCTCCTTCACCTCGCCGATGGTCGGCCAGATGTCCTTCAGGAACACCGGGTCGCCGTGGGTGTCCTGCCCGACCGGTTCCGCGTCCCAGTCGATGTCCACCCGCCCGGCCAGGGCGTAGGCGACGACCAGCGGCGGGCTGGCCAGGTAGTTCGCCCGCACGTCGCCGTGGACGCGGCCCTCGAAGTTGCGGTTGCCGCTCAGCACCGCCGACACCACCAGCGCCTTGTCGGCGATCTCCTTGCCGATGGCTTCGGGCAGTGGACCACTGTTCCCGATACAGGTCGTACACCCGTACCCTACGACGTGGAAGTGCAGCTTCTCCAGTTCCGGCAGCAGCCCCGCGTCGGTCAGGTAATCCGTCACGACCTTCGAGCCGGGGGCGAGGCTGGTCTTCACCCACGGCTTGCTCGTCAGCCCCTTCGCGGCGGCCTTCTTCGCCACCAGCCCGGCGGCCACCATCACATACGGGTTGCTGGTGTTCGTGCAGCTGGTGATGGCGGCGATCACCACCGACCCGTCGGTCAGTTGACCGTCGCTGACCGGAGTGGGGCCGGCGGTCGGTTCGGCCATCGCCAACGCGGGGGCCTTCTTCTTCGCCGCGAGCGCCGCGTCCTTCAGCTTCGGCAACGCGGCCTGGAACGACGCCTTCATGTCCGTCAGGGCCACCCGGTCCTGCGGGCGGCTCGGCCCGGCCAGGCTCGGCACCACCGTGGCCAGGTCGAGCGCCAGCACGTCCGAGTACGCCGCTTCCGGGGTGTTGGCGTCGTGGAACAGCCCCTGTTCCTTCATGTACACCTCGACCAGCGCGATCTGCTCCTCGTTGCGGCCGGTGGTGCGGAGATACGTCAGCGTCTCGGCGTCCACCGGGAAGATGCCGCACGTCGCGCCGTATTCGGGGGCCATGTTGGCGATGGTGGCGCGGTCGGCCAGCGGCAGCTCGGCCAGCCCCGGCCCGAAGAACTCGACGAACTTGCCGACCACGCCCTTCTTCCGCAGCATCTGCGTGACGGTGAGTACCAAGTCGGTCGCGGTCGCCCCTTCCTTCAGCTTGCCGCTCAGCTTGAAGCCGACGACTTGCGGGATGAGCATGGACACCGGCTGGCCGAGCATGGCCGCTTCCGCCTCGATGCCGCCGACGCCCCAGCCGAGCACGCCGAGGCCGTTCACCATCGTCGTGTGGCTGTCGGTGCCGACCAACGTGTCCGGGTAGGCGTCGCCGTGATCGTTCACGAACACCACGCGGGCCAAGAACTCGATGTTCACCTGGTGGACGATGCCGGTTTCGGGCGGCACCACGCGGAAGTTGCGGAAGGCGTTCTGCCCCCACCGCAGGAACGTGTACCGCTCCTGGTTCCGCTCGTACTCCAGCCGGGTGTTGTCGGCGAAGGCGGTGCTGCTGCCGAAGTTGTCCACCTGCACGCTGTGGTCGATGACCAGCTCGCACGGCACCAGCGGGTTGATCTTGGCCGGGTCGCCGCCGAGGGCCTTCATGGCGTCCCGCATGGCGGCCAGGTCCACCACGCACGGCACGCCGGTGAAGTCCTGGAGCAGGACGCGGGCGGGGGTGTAGGCGATCTCGGTGTTCGGCTCGGCGGTCGGGTTCCACAGCGCCAGCGCCTCGATGTCGGCCTTCCGCACGCTCAGCCCGTTCTCGTTGCGGATGAGGTTTTCGAGCAGGATTTTCAGGCAGAACGGCAGCTTCTTGGCCTGCGGGATGGCGGCCTCGACGGGGGCCAGGCGGTAGATGGCGTGGGCCTTGCCGCCGACGCTGATGGTGCCGCGGGCGCTGAAGCTGTTCGACATGACGGGGAGGCTCGGAGGAGGGGACGACCAGAGATGGGGGTATTGTGTGCGGCGGGCAGTGGATGGCAACCGAAGACCCGCACCGGCATCGCGACGGCGACACGGGCCTTGTCGTCGCCGCGACCGCAGGGAGCGGGCGAATGGTGTCAAGCGGGTTCGCCGTTGATGGTGACGCGATTACCGAACGCACCTCGGAGGGTCGCCCGCGCGGCCGTTGTCATCCGGGTGCCCCAGAGTTCCAGTTTGGTCAGGCTGGTGAAGCGGATCGCGGCGCGGGCAAGTGCGGTCGCGGCGTCGTTGCTCAGGGCGTCGTCGAGTTGCAAATCCACATCGCGAAGGTTCCTGACGTTGGGGTTGCCTGCGAGCGCCTCCAAGGCGTCCTCACCGAGAACGGCGACGACGAATAGACCGCGCAAACGGATCATCTCCGGACGACTGAACGCGGCAGCGGCATATCTCAAGTCCCCTCTCGGATTCATCGAATCGACGAACGCGACGGATGTGATCGGGGCGAACTCAAGCACTTCGGCTCCACCCTCCGCGAACCGCCTCAGCGTACAGTGCAACCGTTCGGGGAAGCCCCGGCGCAGGGTGAAGGATTCGTGTGGCCAATCGGCCGTCGGCAGGCGGACCGCGTCTCGGTCGAGGGCAAGCAACTCGTACTGCCGCTGATCATACGCTTTCCGCTCCCCACTCCGAACGGGCATAGTCTCCGACTCGATACTCAACCGAATCGCCTCCGCCAGCATCGACAGCATCGGGTCGCCCTGCTCGTCCAGCCAGTCGGCGTACACCAGCCGCGGCAGGTCGGCGTCGGGGTTATCGACGATGGTCCGCATCAGCGGGTGCGGTTCGAGTTTGGCCACGGGAAACCCCTTTCGCGATACAATCCACTCACCGGAGGAACTCTCGCCATGAGTGATCGCATCATCGTCGACCCGGACATCCTCGTCGGCAAGCCGGTCGTGCGGGGAACGCGTCTGGGAGTCGCGTTCCTGCTCGGCCTGATGGCCGACGGCTGGCCGGAGGCGGACATCCTACGGAACTACCCCGGCCTCACGCGCGAAGACTTGTTGGCGTGCTTATCTTACGCCCAAGAGCGAGTCAGTGAAGAGCGGGTCTTTCCGCTCGCGGGGGCCGCATGAGGTTCCTGGCCAACGAGAACTTCCCGCTGGATGCCGTCGAAGCCCTCCGCTCCGCCGGGCACGATGCCGCATGGATTCGCGCCGACTCGCCCGGTGTCACCGACCCGGTCGTCCTCGCGCGGGCGGTCGCGGAATGCCGCGTTCTCGTGACGTTCGACGAGGACTTCGGCGACCTCGCGTTCCGGGCCGGATTGCCGACCGGCAGCGGCGTCATCCTCTTCCGGCTTCGGGCCGGTTCGTCGGCCGACCTCGCCCGGCAAATCGCCGCCGCCGTCGCCCAGCGGGACGATTGGGCCGGTCACTTCGCCGTGGTGGAACCGGGGAAAGTCCGTCTCCGCCCGCTCCCTCCCCAACGCGCGTGACGGCGGCTGACTCGAAACCACGAGCCTTCGGAACGTCCTGGTCGGCAAACCCGTCGTGCGGGGCACGCGGCTGAGCGTCGCGTTCCTGCCCGGCCGGTGGCCGACGATTAGCCGGCGGCGGAGATTCCGCGGAACGTCCCCGGCCGCTCCCGCTCGAAGGGCGAGGCGGCGGAAATCCGACCGGCGGAAAGTGGTACAATTCCCGACAGCCGTGCGAAATGTCCGGCACCGCGGGCCGAACACCCTCCAGTGACGCGGCCGCGCGCGGCCGCGTCGGTTCCCCTGCCACCCCTCCCGGAGTCGTGCCATGTCCATCGAAGAAGTGAAGAAGCGGTTCGTCAACGAGATCAAGCTGCGGGCCTACGACGACAAGTACGTGGACCGCAACGAGGAGCGGGAGATCCTCCAGGTCGCCATCCAGCTCGGCGTCAGCATCGACTCCGCCCGCACCGCCCTGGCGCAGGTGTGCGACGAGGCCGGGTACGTGCTGGAGAGCGGCGTCCTGAAGGCGATCCGGGACAACGTCGAGGCGGCCGCCGGCAACGACGGCAAGATCGATCAGAAGGAGTTCGAGATGATCTTCGCCCAGGCGAAGAAGGCCATGCAGGGCAAGAAGAACGACAACCAGATCAAGAAGATGATCGTCCAGGTGATGGAGGACACCGGCAACACCAAGGTGAAGACCGGCTGGTTCAGCGACTGGTACTCGACGATGAAGAAGGACTTGGGGATGTGACTTCTCTCGCTCCCTGCGGTCGCGGCGATGACAA
>JAYTTN010000168.1:0-2163 GCA_043745295.1 Fimbriiglobus sp.
CGGCGAGTACGGCTCCGGCCGGCTGACGTGGACGTTCGAGGAGGACAAGGTGCTGGGCACCATCGAGGCGAACGTGATGGGCGTCGAGGTCGAGCTGAAAACGGAAGCCGAGTTCTCGCTCAGCGGCAACGGCACCATCTACGGCATCGTCACCAGCGCCGAGGTCACGCACCTGAAGGTCGGCGGCGCGGCGCTGGGCGAAGGGGTCGCCGAATACGCCAAGTTCGTCAAGCTGGCCGAACCGCTCATCAACGAGATGCTCACCGACCTGCCGTTCAGCTACCAGTTCCGCCTGAGCGGGGACAAGCTGACCATCCTGAACTACCGTGCGCTGCTGGCCGGGCCGAATCCGCTGGGCAAACTGGGCGGCATCCTCGGCGACGCCGGCCTCGGCGAGTTGGCGTACTTCCAGGCGCTCGGCCTGGCCGTCGAAGGTACCTACACGGCGGGCGAGGCGGAGCAGCGCGAGCGGCCAAAGGCGAAGCCGCTCATCCGCAAGCCGATCGGCAAGAAGACGACCCTGCTGCTACCCGGCCCGCGCAAGGCGGACCCGACCGTGCGGATGGACGCCGTGGTGAGCCAGCCGTTCGTGCCGGGGCAGGTGTCCCCGGTGACCGCCGCGCTGTCCGCGCCGGGTGTCGGCTCGCCGGAGGTGGGGTTGATGCCGGCCTACGCCCAAGCCGAAGAGGTGCGGCAGGTCGGGACCAAATTGCGACGGCTCTGGTTCGGCGACCGGCCGTCGCACCTGACGCCGGAGCGCATCCACGGCGGCACCGCCAACGCGCCGTAAGGCCGGGTCGTGGGTCGGGTGGAAGCAGGGCCATTTCAAGTTGGAAGCGGGGCAAGATTTGGAACCACAAAGAACACCAAGGACACGAAGGAAGGCAAGAAACTTAGAGTCTTCTTCCCTTCGTGCTCTTGGTGTTCTTTGTGGTTCCTTCCTCGCTTTTCAAGCCTGCAATGGACCTGGGCGGAACGGGAATGAGTCGGTTTGAACTCGTCCGGCGCGGGGGGCGTAGGTAGAATGCCGCGCACGCGACCATTCTTCCCGTCAGCGACAGGCTCCCGAATGCCGACCGACCCGCCGGCCCACTTCCTGCCGACTCCGGAGCCGCAACCGCCCGCCGACCTCGCCCGCTTGCTCGACACGGTGCGGGCCAACGTGGCCGGCGTGTTCCTCGGCAAGCCGGAAGTGATCCGGCTGGCGGTGGTCTGCCTGCTGGCCGACGGCCACCTCCTGCTGGAGGACGTGCCCGGCGTCGGCAAGACGCTGTTGGCCAAGGCCCTGGCCCGCAGCCTGGACTGCCAGTTTCGCCGCATTCAATTCACCCCGGACCTGCTGCCCGGCGACCTGCTCGGCGTCAGCATCTTCAACCAGACTGAGAACAAGTTCGAGTTCCAGCCCGGCCCGGTGTTCGCCGAGGTGGTGCTGGCGGATGAAATCAACCGCGCCACCCCGCGCACCCAGTCGGCGCTGCTGGAGGCGATGAGCGAGCGGCAGGTGACGACGGACGGCGTGACCCGCCGGCTGGGGCCGCCGTTCCTGGTACTGGCCACGCAGAACCCCTACGAGTTCGAGGGGACGTACCTGCTGCCGGAAAGCCAGCTCGACCGCTTCCTCATGCGCGTGCGGATCGGCTACCCGGACCGCGCGGCCGAGCGGGCCATCCTGACCCAGCACCGCGGCGGCGAACCGGTCGAGAAGCTGCCGCCGGTGTTGCAGCCGACGCAGATCGTCGCGCTCCAGTTGGTGTGCCGGAACGTGAAGGTGGAACCGCCGGTGGCCGACTACCTGCTGGACATCGTGGACGCCACCCGCACGCACCCGGACGTGTCCCTGGGGGCCAGCACCCGCGGCGCGCTGTCCTTCTACCGGGCGGTGCAGGCGACGGCGCTCTTGGCCGGCCGCCAGTACGCCACCCCGGACGACGTGAAGTCCTTGGCCGTCCCGTGCCTGGCGCACCGGCTGATGACGAAGGCGTGGGACCAGGGCGGGCGGAACGAGTCCGAGGCCGTCGTCGCCGACATCGTGTCCCGCGCCAAGGTGCCGGTCTGACCTCCTGGCTGTGTGGAAAGCGTTGGGATGGGCCAACCCGCGCCCCACCTCTCCCCGTTGGGGAGAGGTCGGTTGCGCAGCAACCGGGTGAGGGGTCGGAAGTGCTC
>JAYTTN010000169.1:0-28866 GCA_043745295.1 Fimbriiglobus sp.
CAGGATTGAAGACCGAGGGTTTCCATCCTGCCTTTCATCCTGTGATCCCGTCCAAACTCTTCTCTTCCGTGACTCCGTCGTGATTTGTCACTGCCCGACGGCCTTCAAATCCGCGCGCTTGCCCTCGTAGGTCACAGCGAACCCCATGACGGCGGGGTCGGGTTCCCTCCCGTCCGCGGCGCACGCCTGCGTGTAGATCGCCGGCCACCAGTTGTCGTGGTTCGTCAGCCCCTGCTCCTTCACCGTCGCCCAGTTGCTGGTGATCTTCGTCCATGCGGCGTCGCCAAACTTCAGCGCCTCCGCCAGCCCGCCGCCGAACTGCTTGACGTACCACTCGCGGCCGATCTGGCTGTGCAGCACTTCATCGGCCCAGTCGAAGTCCTGGATGGTCGCGGCCAGCGAGATGCCGCTCTCCGTCGCCACCTCGAACTCGTACCGCTTGCCGGTCTTCGGCATCAGCCCCTGCTCGATGAAGAACAGCACGCCGTGCCGCTCCAGCGGCGTGCATTCGGTGTTCAGCCGGTAGCTCCAGTTCCAGGTGATCTTGGCCTTCGTCCAGTCCACGCCGAGGGCGACGAACCCGACCTCGCCCATCATGGCGTGCCGGGCCTCGTCCCACACCTGCCGGCTCATGTCGCGGTAGTACCCCCACGGCTTGCCCGGCGTCTGGGCGATGATGCTCGCCATCATCTCCGGCACGTCGATCTCGCGGAGCCGCTTGGACAGCATCATCGGCACCTTGTCGCGCGGCGACTGCGACTCGTCGTACAGGAACGCCTCCGCGTTCACCCCCTGGTTCCAGGGGTCGGTGAACCGCTCGTCGCGTTTGGGAACGGGGTCGTAGACGAACGGCTTGGCGGAGTAGCGCCGTGGTAATTCAGCGACAGGCTTTTCCCCGTCGATACCATCGAGGCCGCCCGCCGCGTCCCTCAACGTGTCGAGAACACCTTCCTGCCAGTCCACATAGTCCGTCGGCTTTCTCAGGGCGGCAATCACTCGGCAACCGAAACTGAGCATCTCGTCAGCTTCGATCACGGCGAACCGCATGATTCGGTAGCTTGGCGCGTCGGTCAACGGGTGCGTGTCGTGGAGGTATTGGTCGCAGGCGTTGAAGACTATTGCCATCGCGTTGTCGTAGATGCCGCACACCAGGTGTTCCGTCGTCGGGGCGGCGCGAATCTCGTCGAAGAAGACTTCCAGCGCCGGGTGCGGGACTTCGTCCAAGCCGAGCGGCGGCTCGCGCATCTCGGAGACGCGCTGGCGAATGGCGGTGGCGTGTTCGGCGCACAGGTAGGCGTGGTGCGCGAACGCCGTCTTCAGCTCGTAGATCGGCTCGGACGTGATGCGGGCGGTGAGGATCTCGTGCAACCGCTTGAAGGCGTAGTGGATGCGCTTCAGCCGGCGGACGCACTCGTCCAGCGGCAGGCCGGGCTTGGTGGCCTCCTCCATCGTGCAGAGGCCCGCCAGCGGCGGTAGGTTCTTGTAGCTCTGGTAGTTCGGCAGGGGGGTCGGCATGGAAAGGATTCCAATCGAAGAACACCGGCTCGGAGGCCGGTGCCACAAGAAGGATAGGCGAACCAGGGGGTTTCGCCGCGCATCACCCCTTTCTCGTCAGCATCCGAGCGCAGGCGGCCGCGCCGATGAAGCCGGCGTCGGAGCCGAGTTCGGCGAAGGCGATCCGCACAGGCGCGGCGGACTTGGCCACCGGGTACGGCAGCCCGTACCGCACCACGTACTCGGCGATCCTGGCGCGGAACCAGTCGGCCGCCGCCATGCCGCCGCCGAACACGATCACCTCCGGGTCCACCGTGGCGATCACCGAACACGCGCCCATCGCCAGGTAGAACGCCGTGTCGTCCACGACCTTGTTCGCGCAGTCGTCGCCCCGTTCGGCGAGGTCGAAGATCACCTTGGCCGTCAGCTCGTCGTCGTTGGCGGTATAGTACGCCTTCAGCGCGGTCGGCCCCCGCCAGGCGGCCATCTCCTCCCGCGCCCGCCGGGTCACGGCCAAGGCGCTGGCGTAGGCTTCCAGGCAGCCGCGCGACCCGCACCCGCACAGCCGGCCGCGGTCGGGCAGGTCGATCCGCAGGTGGCCCAGTTCCCCGCCGTGACTGTGTTCGCCCTCGATCACCCGGCCATCGACGATGATGCCGCCGCCGACGCCCGTGCCGAGTGTGAACAGGACCATGCTGCGGGTGCCCCGTCCGCCGCCCACCCAGAACTCGCCCACCGCCGCCGCGTTCGCGTCGTTCTGGTACGCGGTCGGCTTGCCGAACGCCTCGGCGACGTGGTCCCGCACCGGCACGTCCTTCCACGGCTTCAGGTTCGGCGGGTCGATGATGACGCCGGTGCGGATGTCGCCCAGGCCGGGCGTCGCCACCCCGATGGCGGCGATGTCGGCGAGGGTGAGCTTCGCCGCCGCCACCGCGCGGCGGATGGTCTCGCACATGGTTTCGAGGCCCGCGTCCTGCCCGTCGGCGGTGTTGGTGTCCATGACCACCGACGGGAACGCCTTTCCGGCGTCGTCCACCACGGCCGCCTTCATCGTGGTTCCGCCGACATCCAGCCCGACGTATTTGGGAAGCGTGGCCATGCGACACTCGCGGGATGGGAATCCGGTCGAGTGATTCTATATGGGCGAGGTTGCGCGGGAGTCCACGAACCAGCCCGGTCTCAACCGCGCGCCGGTTGTCAGCATCGGGCGCGACGGCGTTCATCCCAAAATCACATTGTCGATGAGCCGGGTGGTGCCGAGGAAGACGGCGACGGCGGCCAGCGCGGGGCGGTCCAGCCGGCCCAGCGGGGAGAGGTGTTCGGCGTCGAGGATGCTGGCGTAATCGACCCGCGCGCCGGGAATGGCCTGCACCGCCGCGAGCAGTGCCGATTCCAGCCGGGCCGCGTCGAACTCGCCCGCCGCGGCGCGGGCCTGGACCATTCGCAAGGCGTGGTAAATCCGCGGCGCGAGGGCGCGTTCGTCGGCGGACAGGTAGCGGTTGCGGGAACTCATCGCCAGCCCGTCGGGGTCGCGCACGGTCGGCTCGATGTGCACCGTCACCGGCACGTTCAGGTCCGCCACCATCTTCTTCAAGATGATCGCCTGCTGCGCGTCTTTCTGCCCGAAGACGGCCACGTCCGGTGCGACGATGTTGAACAGCTTCAGCACCACCGTGCAGACGCCGCGGAAGTGTCCCGGTCGGCGCGGGCCGCACAGCACGCCGTCCAGCTCCGGCACCTCGACGAAGGCCACGGTGCCCGGCGGGTACATCTCGGCGGCGGTCGGCGCGAACACCAAGTCGCCCCCGGCGGCGGCCACAAGTTCGCGGTCGGCGTCCGGGGTGCGCGGGTACTTGGCGTAATCTTCGGCCGGGCCGAATTGAGTCGGGTTGACGAACGCCGAGACGACGACGAACGGGGCGAGGGTTTTCGCCACCGTCACGAGGTGGGCGTGGCCGGCGTGCAGCGCGCCCATCGTGGGGACCAACGCCACCGGTTTCCCGGCGGCGCGGGCGGCGACCACGGCGGCGCGGACCTCGGCGGCGGTGTGGGCGACGGGGACCGTCACTGGTCTCTCTTCTTCGACGGGGGGAGCGGGGTGGGCGTCTTGTGGGCCGGCTGTTCCAGCAGCAGCCGCAGGTACGACCGCCGCTCCGGGTCGATCAGGCCCAGGTCGGCCGCCGCGCGGAGGACCGCCGTCCGCGCCGCCTCGTAAGTCGCCTGCTCGGCCATCGCCTCGATCTCGACGAACTTGCCGACCGCGCCCACGTCGTCGAAGCAGGCGGAAAGGGCGATGCCGTCGCGGGTGAAGTCGTACACGGTGCGGTTTTTGGACACCACCGCCACCGGCCGGTAGCCGAGGCCGCTGAGGAACTTGACGGCCGTGGCCGCGTTGTCCTGGCCGTCGGCCAGCGGCAGCTCCACCTCGACCCGCGCCTTCGTCGCGTTCGTGCCGTCGAGCTTCGGCCCCTTGTAGGTCAGGTAGTTGGTGGTGCCGATGCGGCGGATGCGGAGGGCCTCGTCGGTCTTGGCGAAGTCGCGGTCGGGCGCGGTGAAGTAGTGGTCCGTGTCCTTGCGGGCGGGCCGCGCGGTCGCGCCCCAGGCGGTCAGCCGGGCGATGACGGGTGCCCAGTCGGGGACGCGGAATTTCATTTCCACTTCGAGCATGACAAGCACTCTTTCTGAATTACCGCAGTGTGAACGGTTCGTGTAGGATAGCCGTTCGCGTGGTCGGGGGAATCGGACTTATCGTCCGATTGGGAGAGTTCTCGATGGCTCAACTCGTCACCGTCGCCAAAGTGTCCGAGATTCCGCCGGGGGCCAGCACCGTAATTACCTACAACCGCAAGGATATTGCCGTCTTCAACGTGGACGGCACGTTTCACGCCATCGACGACTGCTGCCCGCACGCCGGGGCGTCGCTGGCCGGGGGTTTCGTCGAGGCCGGCGTCGTCACCTGCCCCTGGCACGCCTGGCGGTTCCGTTTATCCGATGGGGCGTGGGCCGACAACCCGAAGGTGAAGACCGGCTGCTACCCCGTCACCGTCGTCGGCGACGAGGTGCGGGTGGAGCTGCCGGGGTAGCTCGCCGGTTTTGCGAGCCGCGACCGCGCATCTGGTCCGAGCCGGAAGTGGGTACCTCTTGCGGTCGCGGCTCGCAAGGCATCCCTCCCTCTCCAGGTGCTTCCGTGCGCTCGTTCTGCTCCCTGTTCGTCGTCCTCGCCGGTGCCGGCCTTACGCTCGGTCAGGCCACCCCGTTCCAACCGGTGACGGCCCGGTTCGACAAGTTCGTCGCCGACGGCGACCTGTCCGGCGCGGTACTGCTCGTCGGCACGAAGGGCAAGACCGTGTACGAGGCGGCCGTCGGCAATCGCGACCTCGCCGCCGACGCGCCCATGAAGGCGGACACCCTGTTCCGCATCGCGTCGATGACCAAACCCGTCACCGCCCTGGCGGTCATGCTTCTGGCCGACGAGGGCAAGCTGTCGGCGGATGATGCGGTCGAGAAACACCTGCCGGAATTCCGGGCACAATGGCTCGTGGCGTCCCGCGAACAGGATGTTCTGACCCTGAAAAGGCCGGCCCGCACCGTGACCCTCCGCGACCTTCTCACGCACACCTCCAGCCTCGCCGCGTACCCCGTCGGCCTCTCGGATGTCTACCTGAAGCGGGATCGCACCCTTTCAGAAACCACCGTCGCCGTGTCCCAGTTGCCGCTCCAGTTCGAGCCGGGAACCAAGTGGTCGTACTCGAATCCCGGCATCGACACGCTCGGCCGCGTCGTCGAGGTGGTGTCCGGGACGAGCTTCGAGGCGTTCGTCCAGACGCGCATCCTGGACCCGCTCGACATGGCCGACACCACCTTCTACCCGACCGCCGAGCAGAAGAAGCGGGTGGCCGTGCTGTACCGCAAGCGGGACGGCAAACTGGCCCCGACGCCGGACGGCCTGCTCGCCCTGCCCGCCCACCCGAAGCACCCGATCCCGGCCGGCGGGCTGTACTCCACGGCCGGCGACCTGGCCAAGCTGTACCGCTTCATGCTGAACGGCGGCGAGGCCGGCGGCAAGCGGCTACTGAGCTTGAAATCCCACGACGCCATGACCAAAACGCAGACCGGCGACATCCCCACCGGGTTCGTCGGCGGCATGAGCTTCGGCTTCGGCTGGGCGGTGGTGAAGGAGCCGAAGGGGGTGACGGAGACGCTGGCCGCCGGCAGCTACGGGCACGGCGGGGCGTTCGGCACGCAGGGGTGGATCGACCCCGCGGCCGGGCGGTTCTTCGTCCTGCTCATCCATCGGTCGGACCTCGTCAACGGCGACGCCTCCACCTTCCGCGCCGAGTTCCAGAAGCTGGCCGTCGAAGCGATGTCGAAGAAGTGACGGCTCGTCCCGCTCCCTGCGGTCGCGGCGACGACGAGGTGCTAGTCGCCGCCGCGACCGCAGGGAGTGTAAACACCTTCGGGGAGTAACTCATGCCCGCTCGGCAGTGGACACGGCAGGAGTTACAAAATCTCGGCGAACACGGTTTCTTCGAAGGCCGTCGGGCCACACTGATCCGGGGCGTGATCTTCGAGGAAGGGCGGATCAGCCCGCTGCACGCGACCGCGACCAGTCTCGTCTACAAGACGCTGAGCGCGGCGTTCGGCCCCGACTTCGATGTTCGTCCCCGGCTCCCGCTCGCCTACTCGATCGACACCGAACCGAGTCCGGATATGGCTGTGGTCCGCGGCGAGCCTGGCGATTACGTTGCTGAGCATCCGACACCGGCCGATACAGTCCTCGTTCTGGAAATCGCGGACGTGTCACCGGAATACGACCTGACCACCAAAGCCGAACTGTACGCCGAGGCGGGCATCGCCGAGTACTGGGTGCTGGACGTGCTGAACGGCCGACTGACCGTCCTCCGCTCGCCGGCCCCGCTGCCGCCCGGCGGGCACGCCTACCAATCGACGACGACGCACCAGCCGACCGATTCCGTCGCGCCGCTGGCCGCCCCGACCGCCCTTGTCCTCGTCTCGGAGTTGCTGCCGTGATCCGCGCCGCCGTGTTCGACGGGCCGGGCAAGCGCTTCCACGTGGAACGTTTGTCCACACCCGAACTCGCGGCCGGCGAGGCGCTGGTCCGCGTCCGCCTGTGTACCCTGTGCGGGTCGGATTTGCACACCGTCGCCGGCCGACGCCACGGGCCGACGCCGTGCGTGCTGGGGCACGAGATGGTCGGCGAGATCGCGGCACTCAACGGCGAGAAGTGGGACGCGACCGGCGAACCGCTGGCCGTCGGCGACCGGGTGACGTGGGCCGTCGCCGACTGCTGCGGGGCGTGTTTCTTCTGCGTCCGCGACCTGCCGCAGAAGTGCGAACGCCTGAGGAAGTACGGGCACCACGCGCACGAACCCGGTCGCGGGCCGTCGGGCGGGCTGGCGACGCACTGCCAACTTTGGGCGGGCACGGCGGTCGTCAAGGTTCCGGCAGCGGTATCTGATGAAGTGGCCGCGCCGGCCATGTGCGCCACCGCCACCGTCGCCGGGGCACTGCGGCAGGCGGGCGCTTTGCAAGGCGCGACGGTCCTGATCCTCGGCGCGGGGACGCTCGGCCTGACCGCTGCGGCGATGGCGTCCGCCGCCGGCGCGACGGCGATCGTCGCGGACACCAGCGCGGAGCGACTGGCGGCGGCGACGCGATTCGGCGCGACTCTCGTCGCCACGACGGGGGAACTGGCCACGACGCTGGCGGACCTCACGGACGGTCGCGGGGCGGATGTGGTGCTGGAGTTGGCGGGGGTGTCGGCGTCGGTGGAAACGGCGCTGGCGTCGGCGCGGATCGGCGGCACGGTGGTGCTGGTCGGCAGCGTCTTCCCGGTGCCGTCGGTCGCCGTGAACCCGGAAACGCTCGTGCGGCGGTGCCTGCGGATCGTCGGCCGCCACAACTACGCGCCGGCCGATCTGGTCGCGGCTGTGCGGTTCCTCGCCGGACCGGGGACCGCTTTTCCGTTCGCCGAGCTGGTGGCCCGGACGCTGCCGCTGGACGACGTGGACGAGGCGTTCCGCCGCGCCGAGGCCGAGAAGCCCTACCGCATCGGCGTCCGGCCGTGAGACGCGCTCATTTCAAGTCCCTCATCGCGCTGTAGCCGAGGTACGCGACGACCCCGCTGGCCAGAACGCCGAACACGTCCACGACGACGAACGGGTTGCCGTCCGGCCCGCCGAACACCGACCCGGTGAACAGGTCGAGCAGGAAGACCAGCAGCATGAGGCCGGCGATGCCGAGCGCCCCGTAGCACATCCACTTTTCCATCGCCTACCCTTTGCGGCCTGCGGCGGTGCCACCCCGGAATCGCTCGTCCCCCGGCCGGCGGGAGTGCGGGTGGGGTCGGGATGCCGTCGGTCGGCGGAGGGGGAATTTTGGCCAATCATACCGAACCGGCCCCCGGTCGCCAGCGGCGATCCGCCGGTTTCCCCGAACCCCGTCCCGGCACCACCGCTACCGGCCGCAGAACGGACACACCCCTCCCGCGATCGGCTTCCGGCCTCCTGCTTCCGGCCGTCTTCAACTGGGCTTGCCCGCATCGCACGCGGCGGTATGTTCGGGCGGCTCCGGAATCCGCGAGGGTTGGGAATGACTGCCGTCGGTGTCGCGTTACTGCTGGTCGGGGTGTCGGCCGGGCCGGACGGGGTGGCCGTCGGCGGGCCGCGGCTGGCGCGGGGCGACGAGCTGCACTACGCCGGCGAAGTGCAGGAGGCCGGCGACCGCCTCGGCAACCGGTTCCGCAAGCGGCACACCCTCGAAATCCGCGTCTTCGTGCTGGAAGCCACCCGCGACACGGCCGACTGCGCGGTGCTGACGGTGGTCCGCCCGCTGCCCGACCCGGCCGTCAGTGCCGCCGTCGTGGCCATCGGCGCGGCGCGGGTGAGGGAAGTCGCCGCCCCGTCCGTCCGCCTCGACCTGATCCGCATGGACGACCGCGGCCGGGTCTGCCTGCTCCGCCCCGCCGCCGGCCCGCCGCCCCTGCCGCTGGCGTCCGCCGACACCGCCGCCCCGCCGTCGTTTCCCTTGGATTCGCCGCCCGTCGCCGAGTTCGGCTTCTTCGTCCCGTTCCCCGCCGCCGCCGTCAAGGTGCAATCGACCTGGGATGCCGTGGAGCCGGATCGCCCGCCCGTCGGCTGGAAGGCGTCCGCCGAAACCGTCTGGAACGGGGGCCGCTGTTTGGAACTGACCGCCGTGCAACAGTCCACGGGGTACGACCAGCCGGACGCGGTTCAGACCGGCTGGAAGCGAACCGAGAGTGTCATCGTGTCGCCGGCCGACGGGTACGCCAGCACCGTCACCCGCACCATCGTGCGGCGGGACGGGCGGGACGCGGTCGGCAGCCTGAAGGTGAGCTTCGAGCAGCAGCCGCGCAACCGGGCCGTCGGGGTGAAATACGCCGCCACCCGGCGGGAAGTCGAAACCGCGTGGGCGCTGGCCGAGGAACTCCAGGAGTTACTGGCCCGAGGCAAGAAGGTGTCGCCGGACGACTTCCGCGCGCGGGCGGTCAAGGTGGATCAGTACCTGGCCGAGAGCGCGGCCGGCACCGCGTTCCGGCCGGCCGTCGAAGCCGTGCGCCGGCGACTCGAAGCCGCCGCCGTCGGCATCGCCCCGCCGGTGCCGTCGGTCGTCAAGGTGGCGCGGGGCGGCCCGCCGGCCGTCGGCGACCTGCTCGACGACTTCGTGCTGCCGGATGTCGCGCGGCCGAGCGGGCAGTTCCGGTTGTCCGGCGCGCGCGGCACGCCGGTGCTGCTGGTGGCGTACCGCCCGGACGCCGTCACGTCGAAGGGCACGGTAAAATTGGTATCGGCCCTGCGGGACAAGTACGGCGACCGCGTGCGGGTGGTGCCGGTGGCGGTGTTCGACACACCCGACAAAGCCGCCGACGAGCGGAAGGGACTGAAACTGGAGCTGCCGATCTTCGACGGGCGGGCGTTGGAAACCCCGCTCGGCCTCGACTCGTGGCCGGTGTTCCTGATCGCCGACGGCACGGGCAAATTGCGGTGGCGGTTCGACGCCGGGCTGGGCAAGGAGACGGGGTATCTGATCGGCCAGGAGCTGGACGAACTGCTGAAAAAGCCGGGGAAGTGACGACACGGGCGAACCCGGCCCGCAAGGGCCGTGGGTGGCGGTTCCAATCACCCACGGCCCTCGCGGGCCGGGTTCGCCAGCGGAGACCGAGGCGAGCATATGACCACCGACTTCGACATCGCCGGGCACGCGCGGGTGTGTGCCGCCACCGGCCGCGATCTGAAGCCGGGCGAGCGGGTGTACGGCGTCCTGACCGAATCCGCCGGCAAGTTCGCCCGCGCCGATTATGCCGCCGACGCCTGGACGGGACCGCCGGCCGACGCCATCGCCCACTGGAGCGGGCGGATTCCGTCGTCTTCGCGGCCGGCGAAGCCGACGTTTAACGATGCCCTCCTGCTCGACTGCTTCGACCACCTGGCCGGGGCCGTCGAGTCGAACCGGGTCAGCTTCCGCTACGTCGTGGCCCTGCTGCTCATGCGGCGGAAGAAGCTGAAGTTCGAGGACGCCAAGCGGACGGCCGACGGGGCGGAGTTGCTCGTCCTCCGCGACGCCCGCACCGGCCGCCGGCACGAGGTGCCCGACCCGAAGCTGCCGGACGACCAGATCGAGGCCGTCCAGCGGCAGGTGTTTCAGGTGCTGGGTTGGCAGTGAGGGCGGGCGAACCACGAGAGGGACCGACCATGCGACTGCTCCGCGTATTCCTTCTCGGCGGTGCCGTCGCGCTCGCGGCCGGGTGCGGGTGGCTGGACAAAATCAAAGGCCGGCCGGCGGTGCCGACGGAAAAGCTTGACCCCAAGTCGGCCAAGGACTTCGTCGCGTTCCTGAACCGCCAAGCCGGATTCGTCCAAACCATCCGCTACGATTCCGTGAGCCTGAAGGCCGACCTGCCCGACGTGCAGGTGCCGATCCCCCGCATGAACTCCGGCCTGCTGGTGTGCGGGAAGGACCGCAACTTCCGCCTCCAAGCCGGCTATGTGATCGGCGGCGACCAACTGGATGTCGGGTCGAACGCGCGGGAAATGTGGATGTACGTCCAGAAGCCGGAGCCGACGTACCTGGTCTGCGCGCACGCCGACTTCCCCCGCGTGCAGAACGACCTGCCGGTGCCGTTCGAGCCGGACTGGGTGCTCCAGGCGCTGGGCCTCGCCACCTTCCCCGACCGGGCGGACTATCGCTGCGACCTGATCGAGAAGGACCGCGTTTACCGCCTCAGTTACGACGACCAGTCGGCCAACGGCCAGCCGCTGAAGAAGGTGATCGAGTTCGCCGGCGACCGGGCCGACGGAGCCGCCCCACAGGTCCGCAAGCACCTCGTGTACGCCCAGGCCGCCGACACCCGCAAGTGGGAACTTCAGACCGTCGCCGAGATCAAGCAGGTGCAAACCGTTTCGGCCGGCACCGACCCGACCACCGGCCTGCCGGCGACGGTGCAAGTCCCCACGCAACTGCTGCTGGAATGGCCGAAACAGAAGGTGAAGATGTACCTGCGTCTCGGCGACATCAAGGTGAACGACGGCAAGACCCCTGCGACGATGTTCGCCCGCCCGGCGACCATCGGCAACGTGCAGCCCATCAACCTGGCCGAGTACCGCCAGCCGGTCCCGCGCGGCGCGGCCCCTCGATCCGACCTGCCCCCACCGCTGGCCATCGACCGCATGAAGTGAGTGGGCGAGCCGCACCGCGAGGGAACGGCTTCATGTCTTGCTAGCCGCGACCGCCAGGGAGTGGCATCTTCATTAGCAGGCAAGATGCCACTCCCTGGCGGTCGCGGCTCGCAAGACCGTCCTGTACACTTCCCGTATGAACCCGAACCTGCCGCTTCTCCTGCCGACCGGCGACGCCGTTCCGCTGTCGTCGTTTCTCACGTCCGACAAGCTGCTCCTCGTGTTCCTCCGGCACCTGGCCTGAATGCCGTGCCGCGCCCACCTCGGCGAGGTGACGGCGAGCGCGGAGCAATTCCACTCCGTCGGCTGCGGCATCCTCATCGTCACGCAGGCGCGGCCCGACGTGCTGCGGATGTTCCTGGCTCGTTACCCGCAACCGGTGCCGGTCGTCGGCGACCCGGATCGCGTGGCGTACCGGGCCTTCGGGCTGGAGCGGGCGGGCTGGTGGACGTTCTTCCGACCGGGCGTGATCTGTCGGTACGTGAAGCACATGCTGCGCGGCGTGCGGGTGCGAAAACCCTACGCCGGCGAGGACGTGCGGCAGCTCGGTGGCGACTTCGTGCTGACCCGCGCCGGCGACATCCGCTATGCCTTCCGCGACCCCGATCCGACCCGCCGGCCGACTGTCGCGGAGTTGCTGAAGGCGGCGGCGCTGACACACCCCACGTCGTCGCGACCGCACGGAGCGGGGGAAACCGCCCTACATCCTCATCAACCTTAACCGCACGAGGTTCAGCGCCATCTTCGCGGTGCAGGTCTGGACGAACACCCGCGGCCCCAGCCACGAGAACGGCAGCACGTCGCACCCGCCGTCGTAGGCCACCGCCGCGAACACCTTGCCCGGCGGGGTGCCGTCGTCCCCGCCGGTCGGCCCGGCGTAGCCGGTGGTGGCCACGCCCAGGTCGGTGCCGAACTTCACCCGCACGCCCTCGGCCATCGCCTTCGCCACTTCGGCGCTGACGGCGGTGAACCGGTCGAGCGCGTCGCGGGACACGCCCAACTCGCGGGCCTTCACCTCGTTCGTGTACGCCACCACCCCACCCATCAGGTGCGCGCTCGCGCCCGGCACCTGTGCCAGCTTGTGCGCCACCAGCCCGGCCGTCACGCTCTCGGCGGTGGCGACGGTCTTCCGCTTCGCGGCCAGCAGTCGAAGCACCACGTCTTGCAGCTCCTCGGCGTCGGTCCCGTACACGAGGTCGCCTAGCCGCTCGCGGATGATCGCCTCCACCGGGTTCATCAGCGCCTCGGCCGCTTCCATCACTTCGGCACGCGCCAGGATGCGCAAAGAAATGACGGCCTCGGATGCGGTGATGCCGACTTCCGGCACGGCCCCGCGCTTGGTCACGTCGCCGAGCAGCTCCTCGACGTGCGACTCGCCCCCGCCAAACGTGTTGATCTTCCTCTCGACGAACACGCCGCCGCCGATGCCGAGCGCGAGCAGCCGCGGTTTCACCTGCTCGTCGTACATCCTGAACATTTCGCTCGGCACGCCGGGCATCGCCGCGAAGACGGTGTCGCCGAAGGTCATCCAGACGCCGGGTGCGCTGCCGACGGGGTTGGGCAGCGGCTCCGCGCCGGCCGGGAACAGCGCCTGGCACCGGTTCCGGTCGGGCATGACGCGCCCGCGCCGGCGGAACAGTTCTTCGATGAATTTCAGGCTTTCCGCGTGTTCGACAAGTTCGACGCCGGAGACGGTGGCCAGCACTTGCCGGGTCAGGTCGTCCAGGGTCGGGCCGAGGCCGCCGGTACTGAGGACGACGTTCGCGCGGCCGACGGCGGTGCGGAACACCTGCACGTTGTCGTCGAAGTCGTCCGCGACGGTGGTGTGGAAGCCGACCGGGATGCCGATCTCGCCGAGCCGTTTGCTCAGCCACTGGCCGTTCGTGTCCAGGTTCTTGCCGCTGGTGATCTCGGTGCCGATGGACAGAATTTCCGCTTTCATGGAATGACCGGAGGGAGGGACGGGAGTGCTGTCCACAGTTTGGGCGGGCCGTAAGTCTTAGGGGCGTCGGAGGTTCTTCACGCCGGAGGCGTGGCGGACTGTAGCCAGGGGTGAAACCCCTGGAGCGCGTATCCCCTTGTTTTTCTTGCATCCCGGAGGGATGCCGGACCTTCCGCCACCCCTCCGGGGTGGATTCGTACTTCGCCGCACGACCAGGGGTGTCGCTCGCTGCGCTCGCTCACCCCTGGCTACGATCCGCCACGCCTCCGGCGTGAAGAACCACACTGGCACGAAGCCGCTCACTTCCCGTCGGCCCGCTCGTACTCCAGCACGATTACCCCCGGCCCCGGTTGCAGCGAGTTCAACGGGTTCTGGCCGCCGGTGCCCACCGCCACCACGAGCCGGCCGTCTCGGAACTCATATGGCCGCGGGTGGCCGACGGCGGCCGCGTTCCTCAGGAAGGTCAGCGTTTTCGGCGCGGCGGCCGTATCGAGTTTGAACTCGTTTTCCTCCTGGTTTGGGGTGTCCTTGTATCGGAAGCGGTTGGTGCCGTCGGCGGCGAACGTCATGGAGTGCCAGAAGTAATTCCGGTCTTCCTGCCCGTTCACGTTCGCCCCGGCGAGAACCCACGTCCCGACCAGCCGCGCCTTGTCGTCCGGCTTCTTGAAGTCCTTCGGTACCGGGGCGGCGTCGGCCGAACCGAGCGCGAACACGACCGCCACAACGAGACATCGCATGGCTCATCCTCCGGGGTGGGGGTCACTTCGCGTCGGCCCGCTTGAACTCGTACACGGTGACGCGCGGGCCGGGTTCGACCGACGCCGGCGGCTGCTTGTGATCGTGCGGGATCGAAATTGTCAGCCCGCCGGCGGTGAACTGGTACACGCACTCGTACCGCGCGTCGGCCCCGCCCTTGTCCCGCCACGGCATCCGCTTCGGTGTTGCCGTCGGGTCCAGCGTCATGGTGTACTCGAACACCGGCTTGCCGTCTTGCGTCGCCTTCACCGCGCCGTCGGCGTCGATCATGAGCGTCTTCCAACCGCCGGTCTCTTCCCGGCCGCCGACGTTGCAACGGGTCATCGTCCACGTCCCGACCAGCAACGTCTTGTCGTCCGGCTTCTTGAAGTCCTTCGGCACCGGCGCGGCCGACACCGCCGACACGGACACGACCGCGATGAGGAGTTTGAACACGTCGCTCGCCTCCGGAAGGGTGGTGGGAGTATACTCCAGCCGCGCGGGTAGCGGCACCCGTGGAGGAGAGTTGACAGGATCACAGGATCGAACGGATGAAAAACGAAGGACGCCCGCAACGGATTTCATCCTCGTCATCCTGTGATCCTGTCCAGCAATGCCGTCATGCGTGATACCGCTCCCTCGCGGTCGTGGCTCGCAGGATGCCCTCTCCGTTCGGATTTCCCGCGACGCGCCGGGGCGGTATCGCCCACTATAGTCGGTAGGCCCCGTCCCGGAGTCGCCATGACCGTCGCCGCGCTCTTCCACCGCCCGCCGACCGGCCCGGACGCCGACCGCGACCTGCTCCGCCGGTTCGCCGACCGCCGCGACGACGGCGCGTTCGCCGCCCTCGTCCGCCGCTACGGCCGGCTGGTGTTCGCCACTTGCCTGCGGGTGCTGTCGCACCGGGCCGACGCCGAGGACGCGTATCAGGCCACGTTCCTCGTCCTCGCCCGGCGGGCGACCGCGATCCGCTCCGACGAGAAGCTGGCCGGCTGGCTGCACACCGTCGCCGTCCGCACCGCCACCGAGGTTCGCCGCATGAGGGACCGCCGCCGCCAAGCCGAGGCAACCCCGTCGCTGACGCTTCCGGCTCCGACCGACCCGCTCGAATCCCGCGAACTGGCGGCGGTGTTGGACGAGGAACTGGCCAGGCTGCCCGACCACTACCGGCTCGCCGTGGTGCTGTGCGAACTGAACGGCGTCGGCCGGAAAGCCGCCGCGAAAGAACTCGGCATCGCCGAAGGCACCCTCAGCAGCCGGCTGGCGAAGGCCCGCAAGCTGCTCGCGGATCGGCTGACGGGTCGCGGGTTCGGGGCGGTGTCGGCCGGCGCGCTGACCGCCGCGCTGGCGAATTCGGCCGTCGCCCGAATTCCCGCTGCGGCCCTTGATTTCGGGGCGGCGGGTGGTATACTTAATCTCACCATCCACTCCGTCGCCGATACGGTGGTCAAAGCCATGTTCGCAACCAAGCTGAAGGCCGGTGCCCTGGTGGCGGTTCTGCTGGCGCTGGCGGGGGGCGTGGTCTGGACGACCGCCGCCGGAGCCGGGCCGGGCGGACAGCCCGCGCCGGCCAAGGAGAAACCCGACCCGGCGGAACCGCTAGTGGCGCGGCTCGGCAGCAAGGAGTTCGCGGAGCGCGAAGCCGCCGAGAAGAAGTTGCGCGAGATGGGGGCCGCCGCGCTGCCCGCGATCCGGGCCGGGTTGAAGAGCGACAGCCCGGAGGTGGTGAAGCGGTGCGAGAAGCTGATCGCCGCCATCCGCAAGGATCCGCTCGACCGGTTCGTCGCCGAGTTCAAGAAGGACACCGAGTTCCGGCAGCCGTTCGACCACCCGGTGTGGACGCGGTGGGCGGATGTCATCGGCACCACCCGCGGCTGCCGCGAACTGTTCGACGAGATGCTGCTGGTGCCCGACGCGGCCGACATCCTGGATGCCGTGGAGCGGAAGCCCGAGACGGCGAAGGAGGTGTACAAGGAGCAGTTGCTGAAGTGGTACGCCATTGCCGACAAGCGGACCACCGCCGACCCGAAGGTGCAATACGGCACGAGTATGGGTTACTCCGGCGGCGAGAAAACCTTCCTCGCGTACCTCGCTACCTTTCCGGGCTGTGAAAACGTGCTCGGAACGGATATCAGCAGAGCCGAGATCGAGGCACTATGGGGTTTGAGAGACGTACAACTTCAGCTCCCCGGCCCGCTGGATTTGAATGGGCCGAACGGCCGGGTCGTCACACACCAACTAAGCGAAGGGACGGAGGCGCAACGGCAGCGGGCGAGACAAATCCGCAGACCGAGTAAATGGCTCTTCCAAAAAGTCCTCGCCACCCGAGCTGACCCGCGAACACTCTTGTCGATGCTCAGCGGCTTCGACGTGCCCGAGCCGGACGGGCGGATCGTCCCCGGAGAGGTGGAGGGCATCGCCCGTGCCATCTTCACGAACGAAAAACTCCCGGCAAAAACGCGAGTGTACACGCTCCGAGCGCTGACGAGTTGCGATGCCGTCGATTTGGCGTCGGAGATCGCAAAGTTCCTCGACGACAAGACGCACATTTCCGCCAATCACGACACCGGAGGAAAGCCGAATCTCGTCCGTGCATGCGACATGGCGATGGCGTCGCTGTTGTTGCTGCACAAGCAAGACCTTCACGATTTCGATTTCCCCGATGTCAAGAAAGGCATGTCGTACTTCGCCCAGAACAGCTACCCCTATCAGGGGTTCCCGGATGACACCACCCGCGCCGCGGCGTACGAGAAAGCGAAGGCGTTTCTGGCGAGCGCCGGGAAGCCGAAGAAACGGCCCGCGCTGATCGACCCGACGATTCAATCGCGGATCGAGCAACTCGGGGACAAGCGACCGGCCAAACGGGACGAGGCGGAGCAGGCGCTGGTCGCGCTCGGCATCCGAGCCTACTTCCCGGTCTATTTCAACTTCGAACGTGCGAACCCGGAGATCGGCGACCGCTGCCGGCGAGTCTACCACAAGCTCAAGCCGGCCAAGCCGGAAGACGACTTGATCGAACTCTACCACGCCCTCGGCAGGACGGAGTTGGACAAGCGAGTCGCGGCCGAGAAGCGACTCCAGGAGATGGGGGCGGACGCGCTCCCCGCGTTGCAAGCCGGATTGCGGAGCGAACATCCGGAAACGGTAAAAGCGTCCGAGCGATTGCTGGCACGGCTCAACGCCACCCAGCCGAAAGTCGCTCCCAAAAAGGACGACCCCGCCGTTCCGCTCACCCTGCGACTCGGCAGCAAAGACTTCGCGGAACGCGAAGCCGCCGAGAAGGCGCTGAAGGGGATGGCCGCGGCGGCGTTCGCGGCGGTGACGGCCGGACTGAAGAGCGACAACCCGGAAGTGGTGGCGCGTTGCCGGAAGCTGTTGCCCGCGATTCGGAAGGCGGTCACGGTCCAGTTCGCCGAGGCGTTCCTCGCCGACAAAGAGCAGACGAAGGCGTTCGATCACCCCGTCTGGATGCGGTTCGCGGCGATCACCGGCGACTCGAAGGCCAGCCGCGCGATCTTCGCCGAGGTGCTGAGCTATGACTACCCGAACGGCCTCCTCGCGCTGGACGAGGTGGAACGTCAGCCGGATCGGGCCGTCGCACTCTTCACCGAGTGCTTGTGCGGCCTGCTGAAGGACT
This sequence comes from Fimbriiglobus sp., assembly GCA_043745295.1. Lineage (GTDB taxonomy): Bacteria > Planctomycetota > Planctomycetia > Gemmatales > Gemmataceae > JALHQU01. Next base: position 17,525 of record JAYTTN010000169.1, read on the forward strand.
ACGACCCGCTGGATGCCAAAAAGGTCCGCTCCGGGATACGGCCCACCGATCTGATCCCCCACGCCGACACGCGGTTCGCGGCATACACGCTGTTCCTCGGCAGTTACCGCTCGTCGGCCGCGACGCCGGCGAGTCTCTCCCAAGCCGACAGCCTGCGGTACACCAATGCGTGGTCTGGGGCCGTCAACGGGCAAGGACTGCTCCTCGGATTGACGGGGAAGTTCGCCGTGGGACAGCCGGACACGAAACCCGGTCTCGCCGCTCCGCCGGCCACGACGCCCGGCCCCGCCGGAACGGACGCCGCGCTCGCCCGACTGTACCTGCAATTCCTGGCCTCCGAGCGACCCGACGCGACGCGCGGCTTTTACTACGGCGGGTGGGACTGGGCCACGCCGTCGCTGTTCGAGCCGAACGAGTTGCCGAACCGCGAGCGCACCCGGCTGCCCTTGCCGCTGCACAAACTCGCCCTGCCGGTGGCGCGGCGGATGGTGGCCGACGCCACCGCCCACCCGTCCGCGCGGGCGTTCTGGATTCCGCTGCTGTACCGGTTCGGCGACCGTGCCGATGCGAACCGACTCACGGGCCTGTTCGCCGATGCGACACCGCTGGTGATCCGGCAGGGCGGGAACTTGTCCGTGCAGGTCCGCGAGTGGGCCGCCGGGACGGCGCTGCTGCTGCGCGGGCGGAACCCGGCCAAGTTTGGGTTCGACCGGTTCGACACGCCGCCGGAGCGCGAGTTCGACCTGCCGGACTACCCGCTGGCCTGCTTCGCCGTCCGCGAACCGGGAACCCACAAGTACGCCACGGACATCAAGGAGCGCGACCCGGCGGCGAAGGAGAAGGTGCTGAAAGCGGCCATCGAGTGGCTGGACGAGGAAGCGCGGAAGGAGAAGGAACCGCCGAAGCAGGACGACCCGGCCCCCGCGCTCGTCGCGCAGCTCGGCAGCAAGGAGTTCGCGGAGCGCGAAGCGGCCGAGAAGGCGCTGAGGGCAATGGGCGCGGCGGCGTATGCGGCGGTGACGGCCGGGCTGAAGAGCGACAACCCGGAGATCGTCCGCCGCTGCCAGAAGCTGATGCCGGTTCTTCGCGCGGCGCATCTGGCGCGGCCGGAGAGCGAAGTGTGGAAGCGGTTCGTCGCTATCGCCGGTGACACGCCGCACGCGCGGGAACTGTTCCTCGAGATGGCCGCCGAGCCGGAGCGGGCCGCCAGCCTGATGGCGGAGAACCCGGCCAAGGAGTACGCGGCGGTCGCGGAGAACGCGGTGCGGGCCATCCGGGCGAAGTACGACGCTCGCGAGCGAGACGCGCAGCGGACGGGTATCGACCGCCTCGGCCGGCTGCTTCTGTCGGATGGGGGCCGCGGAGAGGCAGCGCTGCTGTTCTTCCTCGGTTCGTCGCCGGAGACGGCCGGCACCGCGCCGAAGATCGACGAGCGCGACCGCTCGCTGTGGCACAACTACCTGCAAGAGGCGTTCATGGCCGGGAAGCCGGACGGCCGCAAGTTCCCGCCCGAGGTGCGGCAGTTGATCGCCGGGTGGCTGGGCGGACGGACGAACCAGACGGACGTGCGCGCCGGATTGATGTTCGCCCGCTTCCACCGGTTCGCCGAGGTGCTGCCGGTCGCGCGGGCGATGCTGGCCGACGACCGCCGGACATCGGCGGAGAAGACGCCGGCCCTGTACGCTCTCGCCCAGATGGGCACCGAGGACGATTTGAAACGGGTGGTGCCGTTCCTGGAGTCGGACGCCGAGTATCACCGGACGAAGTACACGCACACCGACGGCAAGTCGTACCCGCTGACGGTGGAGGTGCGGGACGTGGCCCACGCCGCCGTCGGCAAGCTGCTCGGCGCGGACCTCGCCGACTTGGGCTTCGAGTTCTGCCAGAAGGGCGACGCCGACGACGCGCTCTCGTTCCGGTACGACCACTTCGCCGGCTTCACCACGGCGGACAAGCGGGCGACGGCGCACGCGAACGTCCGCAAGCTGCTGAAGAACGCCCCGGTGCCGAAGGACTTCGGCCCGCCGAAACGCCCGAAGCTGCCGAAGGCCGCGCTGCCCGGTGCGAAGGTGAAGGCGGCGCTGGCCGAACTGGACGACGCCCTGGCCGGCCGCCGCGAACGCGACCCGCCGGGCATGGAGCGGAAGCTGGAAGCGCTGGTGAAGGCGACCAACGCCGACGAGGACAAGGCCCGGCTTTACCACCACGCGGCGACGCTGTTGACCAACTCGACCAGCCCGAACTTCGCCCGCGCCGGCGAACTGGCGACGAAGTGCCTGGAGGTCAGCAAAGACCCCGTGCTGCGGTGGAAGGCGCGGAGCCTGCAAGCGAGCGCCATCTACTTGTCCGGCGTGAAGTTCGACGAGCGGCGTCGGAAGCAGGCGGAGGTACTGCTGACGGGGTACGTCGAACTGCTGGCGCAGGACTTGCCCGACGCCGACCCGGAGTGGCCGGCCAGTCCGGGGAAACTCGACCGCAACGACGAGGCACCCGGCGACCGGGAAGCACACGAAGCACGACAGGTGGCCTACTCGAAAGCCCGTGCGGACGCCGAGTTCGTCAAGGAGCAGGTGTTCGGGCGGACGGTGCTGCTCATGCAACTGCGGGACGCCTACAAGCCGGCCCCGAACGACCCGCGCCGCAACGACGACGGGGTGGACGAGCTACGGGCGCTGGCCGCCAAGGCGATGACCGAACGGGAAGTGTCCACCCTGATGAAGCGGGTGCTGGAGGAGAAGTGATGGCCGGCCACGTCGATTCGCAGCCGTTCGCGGATCGAACGGCTACGAAGTCCGGTCGAGTCTTCTAAAGTACGACCATGCTCAACGTTCACCTTCGCATCAACGACGCGGCCACGAAGAAGCCCACGCCGGTGCGGTTGCGGGTGTCGGACGCGGCCGGCAACTACTACCCGCCGCTCGGCCGGCTGCCGGTGTTCGCCGTCGGCAAGGGCGAGGACGTGGGCGGCCAGGTGCGGCTCGGCCGCGAGAACTGGGCGGTCATCGACGGCGCGGGCGAGGTGCCTCTGCCGGCCGGCGTGCCGTTGCGAATCCGTGCCACGAAAGGGCCGGAGTACACGCCGCTGGACGAGACGGTCACGCTCGGCGCGGGGCAGATCTCGCTGCGGTTCGAGGTCGCCCGCTGGCACCCGGCGGACGCGGTGTCGGTGGACACGCGGGCGCACTTCGTCTCGCCGCACGGGGCGCTGTTGGAGGCCGCCGCCGAGGGTGTCGATGTCGTCAACCTGCTGGCGCTGGCGCATGCGTTCGTCGGGCAGGACGGCAACGGCTATCCGATCCTGTCGAACATTCTAGCATTCAGCGGCCAGGAGCCGGCGTTAACATCGGGCGGGCATGACGTGTACGCGAATACGCTCAACACTCACGGCGCGCTCGGCCGGCTGGGGCTGCTGAACTGCCACCGCGCCGTTCACCCGCTCACGTTCGGCAGTCCGGACGGGCCGGACGACTGGAGCCTCGGCGACTGGTGCCAACAGTGCCACCGCAAGGGCGGGCTGGTGGTCTGGACGGACGCATTCCGGTCGGACCGCGGTGTCCTCGGCGGGGAGGCGCTGGCGCAGCTCCTGCTCGGCAACGTGGACGCCATCGAGTTCGACGCCCACGCCCGCCCGCAGCCGCTACTGCCGTGGGTGTACAAGCTGTGGGACTGCGGAGTGAAGGTGCCGATTGTTGGGGGAAGCGGGAAGGACGGCAACCGCGTGCCGGTGGGGGCGATGCGGACGATGTGTGTTCCTGCGAGCCGCGACCGCGAGGGAGTGGCATCCGAGCTGGAAGATGCCGCTCCCTCGCGGTCGCGGCTCGTGGAGTTTCTCGCCGCCGTTCGCGGGAACCGCACCGTCGTCACCAACGGGCCGATGCTCACCGTCACCGTCGAAGGCGACCGCGCGACCGTCACGGCCGAGTCCATCGTTCCCTTCGACAAGCTGGAAATCGTGGCGAACGGCGCGGTCCTCGTCTCCGCCCCGCCGACTCCCGCCCTCGGCCGGTTTCGCGCCACCCTCGACATCGCCCACGGTCTCACCGACGGCTGGCTGGCGGCTCGCGCGGTGGGGCCGAAGGGGTCGCTGCTGTTCCCGGACCAGCCGGCGTTCGCGCACACCTCGGCCGTGTTCGTCGGCACGCGCGTCCGCCCGCCGGCCGCACTGACGGCCCTGCGTCAGTGCCTCGTGGCCACCCGCGAGTGGGTGGAGACGCAGGGCCGGTTCCCCGCCGAGAAGTGCAAGGCGAAACTCCTCGACACCCTGACCGCCGCCGAGGCCACGCTCGACCCGTGAGGCGTGCCGTCCCGCGCCCCCCTTTCCTTTTGCCCACCCCCGCCCCTATCCTTCCGGTGTCCCGGCGGGCGTTCACGTCCCAAACCGGCCGGGCGGTTTCCCCATCACATCGGAGTGGCACCCATGCGGAAGTTCTGGACCCTGCTGGCGGCGGCAGCCGTCGTCGCCCCGGCGGCGCGGGCCGACGAGGCGGCGGAGAAGGTGGTCAAGCTGGCGGTCGAGAAGCACGGCGGCGAGAAGACGCTGCTGGCGATGAAGGCCGGCGAGATGACCGTCAAGGCGAACATGAGCCTGATGGGGATCGAGGTGGACTTGGCCGGCGAAGTCGCCTACGCCCTGCCGGACAAGTTCAAGATGACGCTCAGCGGAGAAGTGATGGGCCAGAAGCTGGCCATCGTCCAGTTGGTGAACGGCGACACCGTGAAGATGACGTTGAACGGCGCGGCCGTGCCCGTCGAGGACAAGCAGAAGGACGAACTGAAGCAGGCGGTGACCACGCAGGAGATGAGCCTGATCGCCCCGCTGCTGGACAAGAAGAAGTACACCCTGAAGGCGGAGAAGGACGCCAAGGTGGGGGACGACGAGGCGGCGGTCGTCACCGTGTCGGCCAAAGGGATGAAGGACACCAAACTGTTCTTCAGCAAGAAGTCCGGGCTGCTCGTCCGCACCCAGCGGCAGGGGCTGGACCCGATGGGGACGACCGACGTGGACGAGGTGTCCGACCTGTCCGACTACAAGAAGGTGGACGGCATCCAGACGCCGATGACCATCAAGGTGTCGCACGACGGCAAGGCGTTCATGACCATGAAAGTGACCGAGATGAAGTACCACGAGAAGCTGGACGCCAAGAAGTTCGCCGCCGACGAGTGAGGCCGAATCCGCCCGTGTTCTGCTCGCTCCGCGAGCGGTCTTCGGTTCGCCATCCAAGACGCGCTCGCGGAGCGAGCAGAACACACCCGCTCCACGTTTCCCCGTCACCTCCGCCGCCCAGTTTCCCCACCGCGGTCGAAAATCCCCGCCGTCGCCGTGCGAAGTACCAGGCAGGAAGCACCGCCCGGCACGTCGCCGGCGACTTCCCGCTTCCCGGTCGCGGCCTCGCGCCCCGGCCGGTCATGTCCCCCTCTCGGAGTGTCCCATGCGAACGGTTCTGATCCTGGCGGCCGCAGTTGCCTTGTCCACCACGGCGCGGGCCGACGAGGCGGCGGTGGCGGTGGTGAAGAAGGCCGTCGAGGCGCACGGCGGCGCGAAGGCGCTGACGGCGGTCAAGGCCGGCGACATGTCCATCAAGGCCACGCTGGATGTCATGGGCACGGACGTGGAGTTCGCGGGCGAGGCGGCGTACTCCTTCCCGGACAAGATGTCGGTGACGCTCGCCGGCGAGGTGATGGGGCAGAAGATCGCCATCGTCCAGGTGGTGAACGGGGAGAAGGTGAAGATGACCGTTAACGAGACGGCCGTGCCGGTGGAGGACAATCTGAAGGACGAGCTGAAGCAGAGCGTGGCTGAACAACAGTTGGGCCTGATCGTCCCGCTGCTGGACAAGAAGTACACCCTGACGGCGGAGACGGACGAGAAAGTGGGGGACGCCGAGGCGTTCGTGGTGCGGGCGTCGGCGAAGGGGCTGAAAGACTCCAAACTCTTTTTCGACAAGAAGACCCACCTGCTCGTCCGCATCCAGCGGCAGGGGCTGAACTCGTCCGGGGCCGAGGTGGACGCGGTGTCCGACCTGTCCGACTACAAGAAGGTGGACGGCGTCCAGTCGCCGACGACCGTGAAGGTGACGCACGACGGCAAGGCGTTCATGACCATGACCATCAGCAACGTGCAATACTACGACAAGCCGACCGAGGCGAAGAAGTTCGACGCGGGCAAGTGAGCCGGTCGCAGAACGCGTCCGGCGCGGGTGACTCGCGCCGGACGCCGCCCGATCACTCGCCCCACTTCCCTTTGGCGATGGTGATCCACTCGGTCTTCGACCCCACCTTGTTGAAGGACATCTTGTCCGCGTACAGCCGGACGAGGGTGACCTCCTTCGCCCCCTTCAACTCCACCTCGACGAACTCGTTGTTGCTCGTCACCCCCGCGTACACCCCCTCGTCGCGGCCGTTCTTCTTCAGCTTCCAGGTGTCGTTGCCCGCGTTCGAGCAGGTCCAGATCACCTTGTTGTCGTCCGTGTCCCGCCCGACCCACACGGTCTTCTCGGCGGCGGCCGCGACCGCGGTCGCCGCGACCAGCACCGCCACCGACATCGTCATCAGGCGCGTCATCTCGGGATCCTCATGCGGGCGGCGGTCGTGATGTCCGACGGGGCGGGAACGCCCCCGACACCCCCGATCATCGCTCGCGTCCAAGGTACCGACGCCACGGGCGACGATGACGAAGAATCCCCGATTTGCCCGATGTCGGCGAACCCCTCGAACCCTGCCCCGTCACCCCGCCTCCGTACAACAGTGGGGATTCCCACCGGAGACCTGCGCGATGGCCGACGCGACCGCCACGGACGAGCTGAAAGCCCTGGAAACCCTCGCCGTTGGCGAGCTGGCCGGGTGCGCGGACGAACCCGCGCTACGGCTGTGGAACACCAAGTTCTTCGGCGACAAGGGGCTGATGAAGGCGGCGCTCGGCAAACTCGGTACCATCCCGAAGGATCAGAAGGCGGTTTACGGGCAGCAGGTGAACCAGGTAAAGGCGGCGCTGACGGCGGCCTACGACGCCGCGCTGGCGACGGCGAAGGACGCCGCCCTTCAGCACAGTCTCGCCACCGATAAACTCGACGTGACGCTGCCCGGCCGGGCCACCCGGCGCGGGCGGCTGCACCCGGCGACGACCATCCTCCGCGACATCTACGCCATCTTCGCCGACCTCGGCTTCGAGGTGTACCGCACCCGCGAAGTCGAGACCGACGACAACAACTTCGAACTGCTGAACATGCCGCCGCACCACCCGGCCCGCGACATGTGGGACACGTTCTTCACCACCACGCCCGGCAACATCCTGCGAACGCACACGTCGCCGGGACAGATCCACGTCATGCGGGAGAAGTGCCCGGCCCCGATCCGCGTCATCCTGCCCGGCATGTGCTACCGCAACGAGGCGATCAGCACCCGGAGCGAAATCCAGTTCCTGCAAGTGGAGGGGCTGGTCATCGGCGAGGGCGTCACGATGGCGGATCTCAAGGGCACCATCACGGCGTTCGCCCGGCGGATGTTCGGCCCGGAGCGGCAGGTGCGCATCCGCAGCAGCTATTTCCCGTTCACCGAGCCGAGCATCGAGGTGGACATCGACTGGCCGGCCGACGACCCGAACCGCGACCGCCTGACGAAGGGCACCGGCTGGCTGGAAATCCTCGGCGCGGGGATGATCCACCCGACCGTGCTGCGGAACGGCGGGTACGACCCGGACAAGGTGACGGGGTTCGCCTTCGGCATGGGGCCGCAGCGGATGCTCATGCTGAAGCACGGCATCGACGACATCCGCCTGTTCTGGCAGAACGACCAGCGGTTTCTCGGGCAGTTCTGAAAGGTGTGACGGCTCGTGCCGTCGTCGGCAGTCGTGCCCCGTCACGGGGCGAACTCGGTCGTGACGACGTTGTCGAACTTCCCGACCTTCGCGTCTTCCAATGGGGCGAAGACGTGCAGGCGGTCGCCGTCGCCGAAGCCCCAACCGGGTGGTGATTCGGTCGATCCGTTGTGACTGCTGTCGAGTTTGGCCAGTCGGAACAGACCGGGTGGCAACTCGTCGTGGAGCGTCGCCCACGTCGAGCAGCACTCCGGATACCACGTCTGGCAGAGGAAGTGCTTCGGCCCGTTCCGCTTTTCCGGCAACCTCCCGGTGAACGCGAAATAGTCGTCTTGGAGCCGCGAGGAGACTTCGAGATCGTCGGGCGGCGGCCACGGGAGCGGCCCCGATACGACGCAGATGTCGGTTAGGGACAGCGGATGTGTCGTTGCCGTCGGCATGTGATCGGTGCCGAACTGGGTCGGCTCCAAGTGACCTGGCTCCGGCACACAAGCGCGACGAAGCGGGATGTCGGGTTCCGCGAAGAGGACGCGCGGCCGTCGTTCGTCGTGAACCGGGGAGTGGAACACCGATACCAACCCGGCCTCGGGCAAGAACCCCTCGGCGAAGGTTCCCCGAAGGTCTACCAAGTTGACCTGGAACAGGAACTGCATCGGCCACTCCCGGCCCCGATCCGGGTACGTCGGCCACGGCTCGCGAGCGGGCAGGTCGGGCAACCCGTCGGCGCGGCTGATCCCGGTCGGCATCCGGTCCAGCGGTTGTGCCTTGCCCATCCTCATCCCGACGCATGGCCGCGTGGCGCGGAGGATCGCAGGCTCGTGGGCCAGGAATTGATCGACGGTCGCGGGCTTCGCCTTCGTCGGTTTCAGGGGCTTACGCAACACCCTTCTGAGCGGCAACCCCAGCACCTGCGCCCACACGCGGGGCAGTTCCGGCGGGTCCGGCGGCAGCGGTCGGGCGTCGAGGCACGCCCCCAAGAACTCGCGGAGGAACGGGCCGAGCGGGTCGCCGCGCTCTTCCAGCCAGTCGCAATAGACGAGCTGCGGCAGCGGGCGGCTCAGGTCTTCCGCGATGGCGCGAAGGAACGCCAGTTCGTCGGGGGAGCGGGCGGCGGTACGGGTGGGCATGTGAGGAACCTCCGAACGCCGACGGGAAGGTCGGCCGCTTCGGTATCCTACGGAGGTCGAACCGGTGGCCGAACCGCTTCCGCTCAGGGCGATCAGGCTACGGACGATCCGTAGCACGCCACCCTTTACCCGGCTGCAATTGGTCGCTGATAGAATTCCCGCAAAGGAGGGCCTTGCCGTGCCGCTGTTCCTGCTGACGAACGTGTGCGACGAGGGGGTCGAGCCGAGCTACTTCCGGGTGATGGAGGCGGACAGCCGCCTCGACATCTGCCGGCACATCCACCGCAACTCCTGGCCGTGGCGGTGGTGGCTGGAGCGGAGCAAGGTGTGGCGGCCGTCCCGCGACGAACAGGAATGCCCGCCGGCGGAAGTGCTACTGAAGCGGATCGACGACAGCCGCATCGACGGCGACAGCTCGTGGGCGTTCCGCATCCACGAGATTCCCGCGGTCGAGCGCATCCCGCCTGGCGGGTGAGGACCGCGCTGTGAACGAGGACAGCGCGACGGGAGGGCACCGAGATGACTGACGAACTGCGCGCCGAGTACGACTTCGATTACACCAAGGCGAAACCCAACCGCTTCGCAGCGAAGATGAAGAAAAGCGGCTGGCTGGTGGCACTCGACCCCGAAGTCGCTGCCGCTTTCCCACAGTCCGAGTCCGTCAACGCCGTTCTCCGCGCCCTCCTGGCAATCATGCCGAACCGTCCGCCACAAAGCCCCCGCCGGCGCGGGTTGATGGATCGAAGACTTCCGCCGCTTCTGGCAGACCGACCGCCGTTTCGTCAGTCGATCAGGAGGCGCGGGCGGCGGAGGAAGTCGGGCAGGTCGAACGTGAAGGCGTTGCTGCCGATCGTCAGCCGGTCGAGGCGGTCCAGCCAGCCGGAGTCGAAGATGACGGCGGCGAACCCGTCGGTCAGCCCGCAGTCGCTCAGGTCCAGGTGGCGGACGGCGGGGAAGGTTGGCAGCGGCGGGAGTGCGGCCGCGCCGGCGTTGCCGAAGTGCCGGTCGTGGATGCGGAGGGTGTGCAGCCGGGGGAACGGGCCGAACACGGCCAGCCGGTCGGCCAGGATCGGGCCGGCGGGCGCGGTGCAAGTGAAGGTCACCTCCGCGAGCGGGTGCCACAGGTCGGTCCGGCTTCTTCAACAGCCATTCGAGACTCAACTCGTCCACCAGGACCGACAGCACCTCGATCGGGGCCACCATCATTCGCGCGGTGACGCTGAACAAGTCGCGGCTGCGGCAGTTCGCGCGGTGGATCAGTCCTCGGCGGAAAGCGGCCCCGGTGCGGAACCCCGGCGGCAGCTCCGCCTTCCACGCCAGCTCGTGCTTGAGCAGGATTTGGTACTCCCGCCAGCCGATGCCCCGCGCGGCGGGGTCGGTGGCGCTGCGGCGGTCGCGGTCGATCTGGAGGCGGATGAACTCGGCCCGGTCCTCGGCCCCGCGGTCGTCCAGCCAGTCGGCGTAGACCAGCCGCGGCAGGTCGGCGTCCGGGTGGTCCCGGATCGTCCGCAACAGGGCGAACTCGTCGTCGGTCACGGCGGCCCCTGTCCCACGGGACGACTCCGGTTTCGGTGACAGTCCGCAGTCACTGAGCCGCGACGGCGGCGGCCTTCTTGGCCATCTTCGCCAGGAAGATGTAGGCGGCCACGGCGGACAGGGCGGTGCTGGCGATCATCACCCCCAGCACCGTCACCATTGTCTCGAACCCGGTCAGTTCGAACTGGGTTTCGACGAGCGCGTAGGTCAGCACGATCGACAGGCAGACGGCCATGAGGACGCCCAGCCCGCCGCAGCCGAGGTAGAACGCCAGCCCTAGCCCGCCGCCGACGCCGTCCACCATCGCGATGACCGCCGCCAGCTTCAGGAACGTGCGCCCGATCGGGCCGTAGTCGATGCCGAACAGGATGCCCACGCCGAACATCACCCCGGCCATCAGGGTGATTTGCACCAGCACGCCGAGGAATAGTAGCACCCCGCCAATCAGTCCCGCCGCCACCCCCGCCCGCGCGCCGCCCTCGGCGGCACCGGCGACCAGCACCACCAGCGGGATCAGGCACAGCCCCAGGCCGACGCCCAGCATGATCAGTGGGATTCGCGCCCACGGCGGCTCCGGCTCGCGGTCCAGCCGCTGGATCAGGTCGAGTTTCTTCTTCTTCCGCTTCTTTCGGGGGCGGTGGTCTTCGGGTTCGTCGTCGGGCGCGTCGTCCGGCAGGCCGTCGATCTCCTCGTCGTGGTCGGGGTGGCCGTCGTACTTGTCGATCCGCAGCGGCGGCGCGTCCCGCTTGAACGGCGCGCCGTCGCCGAACCCCAGCGGGGTCGTGTCGTTCTCGTGGTCGGAGTGGCGGGGCATGGCGGGGGTCCGGGGAGAAGGCCGTTCTTGCGAGCCGCGACCGCCAGGGAGT
>JAYTTN010000170.1:0-2151 GCA_043745295.1 Fimbriiglobus sp.
CAACAGGCCCGTCAGCTTCTTCGGCTCGGTGCCGCGGTTCGCACTCAGGCTGGGGAGGGCGTCGGCGGTACTCAACTTGGTACTCGGCCGCGGCGGTTCCTCCTCGCGGACCACCCGCAGGATTTCGAGCAGCCCCTTTTTCTTGAGTTCCAAGTTCGAGAAAGGCGTGCTACCAGTGAGCAGTTCGTACAGCAGCACACCGAGGGCGTACACGTCGCTGCGGGTGTCGATGTCCAGGTTGTTGAACGTCGCCTGTTCGGGACTCATGTACTGCGGCGTGCCCACGACCCCGCCGAAGCCGGTGTCGATGGTGTGCTCGGTGAGCGCCCCGCCGGTCGCCTTGGCCACGCCGAAGTCGATCACCTTCACCACCGGCTTGTCGTCGTACAGCGCGATGAGCACGTTCGATGGCTTGATGTCGCGGTGGATGATCCCCTTCTGGTGCGCATGTTGGATCGCCTGACAGACCGGCACGAACAGTTCCAGCCGCTGTTGCGGCGTCAGCTTGCGGGCGTCGCAGAACTCGGTGATCGGCACGCCCTTCACCAGCTCCATGACGAAGTACGGCCGGTGTTCGTGCAACCCGCCGTCGAGCACCTTGGCGATGTTCGGGTGGTCCATCAGCGCCAGCGCCTGCCGCTCCGCCTCGAACCGCGCCAGCACCTGCCGCGAGTCCATCCCCGCTTTGATGACCTTGACCGCCACGAACCGCTTGACCGGATCCGTCTGCTTGGCCCGCCACACCGACCCCATGCCGCCCTCGCCGATGCGCTCGACGAGCGTGTACTTGCCGGCGATCACCGCCCCGGCGGCCGTGGACTCGGCGTGTTCGGTGCCCGGTTCGTAGGCCCCGGTGCGGGCGAGGTCGGCCGGCAGGCGGTCGAGGGGGTTCGCTCCACCGACGGCCGCGAGCAGTTCCACCACCCGCTGCCGCTGATCGGGGTCGGGACAGGCGCGCGCGAGGAACGCGGCGCGCTCGGTGGGATTCGGGATGGCCAGGGCCTCGGAGAAGAGCGTTTCGTCGGTCATGGCCCGGCCCTCGGAGTGGGTGACAGAGGATCATGCGGAATCGGCGGCCGAAACGCACCAGGGAAAATCCGAAACTTCCCCGCGCGACCCCGCAACGCCATCTTCTCGCCCTCCGGCTGGACTTGTCCGCCGTGGCGGAGTGGGATACCTTCGCTGCATTCCCGCAGGAGGTCGGCCGCGTGGCGTTCCCGCTGAAACAGCTCGCCGAGTGGGTACGGGGGGTCATGTCCGGCGACGGCGACACCGCCATCGAACGGCTGCGCCCGCTGAACGAAGCCGAGGCGGGCGACCTGACCCTAGTGGACGGCGACAACAACCTCAAGGCGTGGGTGGCTTCGCCGGCCACCGCCGCTGTAGTGCCGCTGGCGTTCCCGGACGACCCGCGGCCGCTCCTCCGCGTTGTCGATCCGTTCGCCGCCTTCCAGACGATGGTGCTGCGGATTCGCGGGGATCGCTCGTCGCCGCGCGAGATTCACCCCACGGCGATCATTCACCCGGCGGCGCAACTGGGGCCGAACGCCAGCGTCGGGCCGAACGCGGTGATCGGCGAAGGGACCGTGATCGGTGCGAACGCGACGATTCACGCCGGCGTGGTGGTCGGCCGCTTCTGCACCTTCGGCGACGACGTGACGCTGCACCCGCGCGTGGTGATCTACGACGACTGTACTCTCGGCGATCGGGTGACGCTGCACGCCGGGGCCGTGATCGGGGCGGACGGGTTCGGCTACCGCTTCAACGGCGGCAAGCACGTCAAGGTGCCGCAGGTGGGAACGGTCGCCATCGAGGACGATGTGGAGATCGGCGCGAACAGCACCGTGGACCGCGCCGCCCTCGGCACCACCCGCGTCGGGGCCGGCACGAAGATCGACAACCTCGTCCTAGTGTCGCACAACTGTCGCATCGGCCGGCACAACATCCTCGCCGGGCAGGTCGGCATCGCCGGCTCCTGCACCACCGGCGACTACGTCGTCATGGGCGGGCAGGCGGGGGTCGCCGACCACTGCGACATCGGCGCGGAAAGCATCCTGGCGGCGCAGTGCGGCGTCATCGGCGACGTGCCACCGAAGTCGCGGATGTTCGGGATGCCGGCCATGCCCGGCCGCGAGTTCTTCAAGGTGACCG
>JAYTTN010000171.1:0-2151 GCA_043745295.1 Fimbriiglobus sp.
GACAACCGCTTTGTCGTCGCCGCGACCGCAGGGAGCGGGAACTTCCGGAGGTTCCGCGATGACTCCGCTCCTGCTCGTCGTGCCGCTGGTGTTCGCCGCGCCGGTGCCGAGGGACTTCAAGCCGGCGAACGCGCCGCTGGACGGCACCTGGGAGTTCGTCGCCTCGACGTTCGGCGGCAACCCCGACACCAACTACGACGGAGCCAAGTGGGTGCTGGGCAAGGACGGCAAGGCGGTGCGACACCTGCGCGGCGACGGCGGCACCGAGGCCGAGTACAAGGCCGACCCGAAGGCCAAACCGATGGCGTTCGACTGGACGATCTCCGGCAGCACCTTCACCGGCATCTACGAAGTTAAGGGGGACGTGCTGACGGTGGCACTGCCGCTGGATGGCACCCGCCCGACGGAATTCGCCGGGCAATCGGTGTACGTGTTCACGATGAAGAAAGCGAAGTGACCTCGGCCCGGCGCGCCCGCAGTTGCGCCGGGGTGCAGGTGCCGGTGACGCCGATCTGTTGCACCGTCACCGACGCGATCGCGTTACCGAGCATCGCCGCTCGCACGTCCGTCAGCCCGCACGCCTTCGCCGCCGCGATGCCCGCGCTGCAACTGTCGCCCGCCCCGCAGATGTCCACCGGCCCCGTCACCGGGTACGCCGGGATGTGGCGCGGTTCGACGCCGGGTACGATCAACTTCATGCCGCGCTCGCCGAGCGTCTGGAACACCGTCCGGTCCCACCCCGCGACCGCCCCGCTTTCCCGCTCGTTCGGCTTCACGCACATCCCCCGGAACCGGCCGATCCGCTCCCGGCTGTCGGCCAGGACGAACTTCTCCGGGGTCGCGGCGGCCAGCTCCGCGATCCGCTCCCGCACGCGGGCCGTCACCACCCCGCACTCGGCCTCGCTCACTTGATCCAGCACGATGACGGCGTCGAAGCTCCCCCACGCCGCGTTCAGCCGGTCGAGCAAGTCGTCCTGAAGGGCGACCGGCGTCGGCGTCCGGTTCTTGATGTCGAGGCGGTGAAGCTCCCGCGCGCCGTACATCGGCTTCGCGTACGTCGGCGTCATGCGGTCGGATGAGACGATCGCGTCGGCCGTCACCACCCCCGGCCGTTTGCGGAGTTCGCGGAGCAGGTCGGACCCCTCGCCGTCGACGCCGACGAACGTGACCGGGTGGACGGTGCCGACGCCGAGGGCGACGAGGTTGTTCAGCACCGTGCCGAGCGCGCCGGGGTAGTTCCGCACGCCGGCCACCTGGTACGCCGTCAGCCCGGTCTCCACCGACGGCTCGTCGCGGGCCGGGTCGATGTCCAGGTAGCGGTCGAGGAACAGGTCGCCGACCAGACCGATGCGGCGGTGCGGCAGGTCGGTCAGCACGCGGTCGATGTCGGCGGCGGTGAGGGCGTCCATGGGCGGGACCACGGCGGGAGGGGGCGCGGCGTCCGACAGCATAGCGAAACCGCCGGCGGTGGAGAAATCCGCATTTCGCCGAATCTGGCAAACGGCGGGCGGGATTCCGCGTTCCCTATGTTGCCAGTGGTCCTGCGATACGGGTTCCCCGGCGCGGTACGAGGGTCGGCCGGCGAGTTCGGCCGAATCCGAGTTGACGCCACCCGACCGATGCCGCAAGATAGGTGATATCTCTCACTCGCAAGCGAGTTCAAGTCCCCGTCCCCCATCTCTCAGCCCGCGCACTCACAAATAGGATGCTTCCATGCCGCGATCCCTCCTCCGACTGCTGGGTGTCTCCGCGTTCGCGCTCACGGTTCTGTCCGCGATCGCCGCCGTCTCCGGACCGGCCATCGGACAAGCCCCCCTGCCGATCTCCGTTCGGCCGGGCGGGGCGTCGCTGCTCAACCTCAACCCCGCCTACCGCTACGGCCCCTTCGTCCCGCCCGGCCCCGCCCGGGATCCGCTCGGAATCCAAGGTCAACAAGGTCAACAAGGCAACCAAGGCAACCAAGGCAACCAAGGCGGTATTCAGGGGAACCAGGGCGGCGGCTTCCAAGGCGGCGGCGGTTTCCAGGGCGGCATCGGCGGCTTCTCGGGCGGTGGCCAAGGTGGGTTCGGCGGTGGGCAGGGCGGGTTCGGCGGCGGCCAGGGCGGGTTCGGCGGCGGCCAGGGCGGGTTCGGCGGCGGCCAGGGCGGGTTC
>JAYTTN010000172.1:0-7868 GCA_043745295.1 Fimbriiglobus sp.
GCCCGCACGACCGCCGCCGTCGGATGGCCGGCCTTCTTGTCCAGCACCTCGTCGGCCAGCTTCTTCGCCTCCGCCGCCTTGCCCCGCCGCTCGTTCAACTCGGCCAGGCGCGCCTTCAAATCGAGGTCGTCGGGGTTCTCCTTCACCGCCGCTTCCAGTTCGTCCGGCTTCAGCGGCTTCTCGCCCTTCTTCGCCTTTCCGCCCAGCCCGGCGATGACGCCGTTGACGTACTCGCGGTAGCCCTTCTCGAAGGCTGCTTTCTCCACCCCGCACGCCGCCTTCAGCGCCGCCGCCGTGTCCTTGCCCTTTCTGAACTCCTCCATCACCTTGCCGACCGCCGCCTGCCCGTGCGCCTTCACCAGATAATCCACGTACAGTTGGCTCTGGCAATACGCCAGCGTCCAGTACGGCTCGCGCGGCTTGACGAAACCCATCATGATGGTGTCCAGGTTGTGCAGGTCGTTGGCGGCGGCCTGGTCGCGCAAGATCTGCGACCACATGGGCGGGCGGTTCATCTTCTCGTTCTGCACGGCCAGCCCCTCGGTGATCCAGTGCGGGCACTGGAACTCGGTCTGCGCCAGGTTGAAGATGTGCGTCAGTTCGTGCCGCATGACGCGACCCCAATTGAACGGTTTGGCCAGCCCCTTCGCCTTCGGCGAGGCCATCACCACCACCCGGCCGGTACACGCGCCGATGGTGTGCAGGTCCGGCAGGCCGACCGTTCGCCCGCTGAACATCTCGTGCGAGTTGAACACCTCGATCAGCGTCTTCTCAATCGGCTCGAAGTTGAACTGCGCCTTCAACTCGGCGTGGACCTCTTCCAGATATTCCGCCAAAATGTCCGCCAGCACCTGGTCCGTCTTGGCGTCGAACTTCAACCGGTAGTGCGCCGTCTCAATGGTCGTGTAACTGTCCAGATGGGCCATCACCTTGCGCGAGTTGGACACGCGGACGTTGAACGGGTCGGCCTTGAACGCGGCGTCGAGCAACTTCCGCCCCTCGGCCTCGTTGCCCAGCCGCAGGTAGAGCATCCCCAGGCCGGTGCGCGGGCCGGCCAGGTTCGGCCGCAGGTCGGCGGACTTCTTGTAGTACGCCTCGGCCGGAGCGTACCGTTTGCGGTCCTCCAGGCTGGCCGCCAACTCGTGGTAGAAGACGCCGGGCTTGGCGTCGTACCCCTCGGCCTCCTTCGCCAGGGCGGCGAACGCAGCGGTGTCGTTTTGCAGGAAGACCGCGCCGGCCAGCCGGCCGAGCGTGACCGGGTCGCGGGGGTTCACCGCCACCGCCGCCCGCAGGTGCTTCTCGGCCGCGCGGTAGTCGCCGGCGATGGCCTGCACCTCGGCCTTCACCCGCAAAGCGGCGACGTGCTTCGGGTTGTGCGTTAGTGCGTCGCCGGCGAACTTGTCCGCGTCCTCGACGTTGTAGCTCACCAGGGCCGATTGCGCCTTGCCGACGAGCGCGTCCGCCGCCTTCGGGTTGACCTTCAACACCTTGTCGAAGGCGTCGATGGCGTCGGGCCGGTTGTACTTCTCGAGCAGGAGGACGCCGGCCAGGTGTTCCGCGGGCCAGAAGTCCGCGTCCTCCTTCAAGGCGTCCTTCACCACTTCATTGAGGATGAACGAGAACTGCTTCGACAGGTTGTTCCACCGGGCGTTCTCGGCCCCGCACAGGGCGACGAGCAGCAGTTCCTCCGGGTCGGTGATGTCGTCGTCAGCGTTGCTGCGGGCGGTGTAGTGCTTGACCACCCACCGCATGGCCTGATCCGCGTCCGGGAACTTGCCGCGTTCGCGGAGCAGTCGGGCCTTCGTCCAGCGGGCGAGGAGTTGATTGTCTTTCACCTTCAGCGCGGCGTCGGCGTCCTTCTCGGCGTCCTCCCAGCGGCCGGACTCGAAGTGCAGGTCACTCCGGGCGGCAAGTAGGTCGGCGTTGTTCGCGGCGGCTTTCAGCGCCGCATCGAGGACCGCCAGCGCCCGGTCGAAGTCGCCGGTCATGCGGTGGGATTGGGCGATCCCGACGGCGGCGAGCGGGGCGAGGGCGGGGTCGGCCTTGGCCTTCGCCTCATAGGCGGCGCGGGCCTCCTCGTAGTTGCCGTGGAGCAGCCGCGTGCGGGCGTCGGCGAGGGCGGCTCGCTCCTTCGACGGCTTCTTCGGCTCCGGCTTCTGGCCGAGCGTCGGCCGGGCCGGGGCGAAGAGGACCAGCAGCAAGCCGGACAGGACGAGGAGGGCAAGGCGGCGCATCGGGGTGGCTCTCGCGGAGATCGGCCGTGATTCCACCACTTTACCGCCGGCCGACCGCAGTCGCAATCTCCGTAGCGGCGAAGCAGTGAACAAAAATCAGAAATCCGGGAAAATTTCCCCTTGAGACTGGCTGTCGCCTCGCGTACAGTTCATTTTTTGAACTGTGTCGGATGCCAGATCACGCCAACGAGAGGTTCCCACGCTCAGCCTCGGCAACTTGTTCGGATTGAGCGGCGCGCTTAAGGTGGCCAAGACCTACCGCCCGCGACTCGGCTGCGAACGCTTGGAGTCGAGAGACGTGCCGGAGGTCATCACCTATGTGCTGACCCCGGAGAACATCGATACGCCGGACGCGAACGTCGGTGACGGGGCTCCGCTCGACGCGAACGGCAGGGTCTCCTTGCGGTCGGTCTTCCAGGAAGTCGCCGCCTCCGGCAACCTGGTGGACACGTATCAAATCATCATCAACGCCCCCGGCATCGCCGGCGGGCCCCCGAACGGTGGGCCCGTCAAAGTGACGACACGCGGCGGCACCAGTCCCACGGCCCTCCGCCCGGCGTGACCCATGCTGAAATACACTGCCGTTTGCGGTTGCGCGCTCACACTCATCCACATGTTGGTGGGCGGGGAGTCGGACTCGAACGCCGTCTCTCGACTGGAACGGTGTGCGGAAGTCGTTCGAAACCTGAAGTCCACGGACCTGGAAACACAGCGGGCGGCAACGGCCGCACTGGGGCAACTTGACCTCGTCGCGATCCCGTTCCTCCGGGCCGAACTCCGCAGGGCCGACGCTGGTCAGCACCGCCAGGCGATGACCAAACAGTCGGACGCGTTGAAGGCGAAGATGTGGGAGACCAACCGGCCTCGGGTGGCCAATTGGCTGAGCGCCGGCCGGTGGGACATGGTGAACGAACTCCTATCGACCGGTCACGGCAAAGAGGCGACACCGGTGTTGGAACTCGCGGCGAAAGAACGGGGCGTGTTGAGTGTGGCGTTCGACATCCGGTTGGCGAGTCTACAAGACCCGACCAAACCTCGGACGAACGCGAGTGTCGAATACCCACCGAACCCCGCCTGGTTGGCAAAGCGGCGGTCCTCGGATGACCCGATCACCGAGATGAAGGGCGTCGCCACTGACACCCTCGACAATTGGGTTCTCCGGGCCGAAGTGTGCCGACTTAGTTACAAGTTCCGGAACGGTTGTTTCCTAGCTGTACGATCCCGGCTCACCGACGCACTTCCCGAGGACTACATCTCGGAATGGCATCGGTCGAATCTGTTCGTCAACAACGGGTTCACGGCCCGCGAAGTGTACGAGTCCCTCGTCATTTGCGATGGGGATTTCAACCTGAACGGACGGCTTCACGGCATCGTCTCCAGCCTGGTCATCTGCAACGGCGACTTCATCGCGGATGAGAATATCACCCCACAGTCCGTGATGGGGAGCGTCATTTACGCCACCGGCGACATCACGTTTCCTATCAAGATTAAGAAGCCGTCCGGGTCGATCTTCTTCGCCGGCGGCAAGGTCCACGACGGGAAGGCCGTCGCGGACGCCAAGAACGTCCACGAGGGCGTCACCGAGCCGCCGTTCAACGTGCGGTTTTTGGACCCGAAGGAGTTCGGGCTGACGCTGGACGTGGCGAAGGGCGGACTGACGGTGGCGAAACTCGACGAGAAGTCGGCGTTCGCCAAGCAGGGGCTGAAGGCCGGCGACCTGATCACCCACGCCGACGACCTGCCGATGAAGACGGTCGCGGACTTCCGCCGGGAGTTGCGGCGGGGCGTCATCGACGGCGGGCTACTCGTCCGCGTCGAGCGGGACGGCAAGACGATCCCGATGCTGTTCGAGGTGCCCGACGCGCCCAAGCCGGCGAAGAAGTGACCGGCCACCCGGCGCGCAGCGGTGGGCAATCCGCGACCGACGCCGGGCGGCGGGGGTGGCGAGCGATTACAATTTCCCACGGCCCACTTCCGTTCCCGTGGAGGCTCCCGCATGTTCCGCACCCGGTTCATTCTGCCCGCGCTGCTCGCCGCCGTCCTGGTCGCCGTCCCGGCCGCCCGCGCCGCCGACCCAGCGACCGCCGCCGACCCCGCCGACCTGAAGAAGACGCTCGACAAGGCCTACGACTTCCTGAAGTCCAAGCAGGAGGCGGACGGCAGCTACCTGAAGAAGTTCGCCGGGCCGGGCGTGTCGGCGCTGGTGGCCGCGTCCTTGCTGAAGGCCGGCCGGCCGATCGACGACCCGGTAGTAGCCAAGGCGCTCAAGTTCCTGGAGGAGAGCGTGAAGAAGGACGGCGGCGTGTACGACAAGGGGTTCGCCAACTACACCACGTCGCTCGCCATCGTCAGCTTCAAGGAGGCGAACGCGGACGGCAAATACGACAAGATCATCGCCGACGCGGCGAAGTTCGTGCGCAGCGTCCAGGACGCCACCGGCAGCGACGATAAGGAGCTGAAGTTCGGCGGGGCCGGGTACGACGCCAAGAGCCGGCCGGACACGTCTAACACCGCCTTCTTCCTGGAGGCGCTGGTGGCTAGCGGGGCCAAATCGGACGATCCGGCGTTCAAGAAGGCCGTCACATTCCTGAGCAAGGCGCAGAACCTGCCCGGCGAGTACAACGCCGAGGCGTTCGCCAAGAAAGCGAGCGACGACGACAAGGGCGGGTTCGTGTACAACCCGTTCGACCAGACCAACGAGAAGAGCGACAAGCGGACCAGCGAGGGCGGCCTGCGGAGCGAGGGCGGCATGACTTACGCCGGGCTGAAGAGCTTCCTGTACGCCGGCGTCGGCAAGGACGACCCCCGCGTGAAGGCAGCCGTCGGCTGGGTGAAGCGGCACTACACCCTGACCGAGAACCCCGGCATGGGTCAGGCCGGCCTGTACTACTACTACCACACGTTCGCCAAGGCGATGGACGCCCTCGGCGAGGACGTGTTCGAGGACGCCAAGGCGGTCAAGCACCCGTGGCGGAAGGAGCTGTTCGAGCAGCTGAAGAAGACGCAGAAGGAGGACGGCAGTTGGGCGAACGAGAACAAGGCGTTCCTGGAAGGGTCGCCGGAGCTGGCCACCGCGTTCGCCGTGCTGTCCCTCGGCTACACCGCGCCGAAGAAGTGAGGCCGAAGCACTGCGACGCGAACGAGCGGCATCCGTTCGTGGCGAACCCGGCCCGCACGGGACGGATTCGCCACCGCCGTCCGGAACCCAGGCCGCGTGCGCCGCGTCTAAAAGTGTGGCATGTGCCTGGGTCCGCTTCCCACCGGTCTTCCCTTCATGACGCCATCCCGCCTGGTCCCGCTGCTCGCTCTCGTCGCTGTCGCGTGCCCGGTCGTTGCCGCCGAGCCGACGTTCAAAGGCGAAGGCGTCGCGTTCCTGAAAGCGCACTGCCTGAGTTGCCACTCGGAGGTGAAGCCGAAGGCCGACCTGAACCTGGCCAAACTCACCGACGACGCGGCGCTGGTGAAGGACCGCAAGACGTGGAACCGGGTGCGGGAGGTGATCCAGGCCGGGGAGATGCCGCCGCCCGCCAAGCCGCAGCCGACGGCCACCGACCGCGAGGCGTTCGACAAACTCGTGACCGGCGTGTTCGATCACTTCGACAAGACCGCCAAGCCCGACCCCGGCCGCGTGACCCTGCGGCGGCTGAACAAGAACGAGTACCACTACACCGTCCGCGACCTGTGCGGAGTGGACTTCAACCCGACCGAGGACTTCCCGAGCGATGACGTGGGCCACGGGTTCGACAACATCGGCGACGTGCTGAGCCTGCCGCCGGTGCTGCTGGAACGCTACCTTGCGGCCGCCGAATCGGTGATGAACCGGGCCATCACCCCAGTGCCGCCGAAGGTGCAGGAGCGGTGGACCCACGGGCGGTACACCGAACCGGCGGCCGCGAAGGTGCCGCTGGTCGGCGACTATCGCATCCTGGATGCCGCCGGGAAAACGCATTTGGAAACCGGCCCGGTTCACGCGCCGTTCACCATGCCCGCCGGCGAGCAGTACGAGTTCCGGGTGAAGCTGTACGCCGAGACGACCGGCAAGCAGCCCGTGAAGGTGGCGCTGCTGGCGGTGACGGGCGACAAGACCGCGCCGGGGCTGGCCACCGACGCCGACCGCAAGAAACTCGTCGGCGGGGAGAAGTTCCACCCGTTCGTAGTGGTCGGCACCGCGGACGTGCCCGCCCACACGGCCAAAGAGGCGAAGGAACAGAAGCTGGTCTTCACGCCGCCGCCGGGGTTCACCCGCGCGGCCGTGGCACTGGTCGCCCCGGACGCCGGCGAGCCGCCGCCGAAGCTGATGTTCGAGTACTTCCGCCTCGTCGGCCCGCTCGACACGCTGCCGCCGTCGCACCGGATGCTCCTGAAGTGCGACGAAACCAAGCCCGTCGCCGAGCGGAGCCGCGAAGTCCTGACCCGCTTCGCCACCCGCGCGTTCCGTCGGCCGGCGACGACCGCCGAGGTGAACCGGCTGCTCGAGCTGGCCGACGCCGCGACCAAACGGGGCGACAGGTGGGAAGCGGCCATGCAGTTCGCCATGACGGCCGCGCTGGTGTCGCCGAAGTTCCTGTTCCGCGTCGAACTCGACGACCGACCTGCCGGCCCCGACTCGCGCCCGCTCGACGAATTCCAACTGGCCAGCCGTCTCAGCTACTTCCTTTGGGCGAGCATGCCCGACGACGAACTCTTCGACCTCGCGGCCAAGAAGCAACTGACGGCGAACCTCGACGCGCAGGTGAAGCGGATGCTCGAGTCGCCGAAGGCCGTCGCCCTCGTCGATCACTTCGCCCTTCAGTGGCTGCAACTCCAGAACCTGAAGAACTTCCAGCCGGACCCGGCGAAGTTCCCGAAGTTCGACGAGAGCCTCCGAGCCTCGCTGTTCGAGGAGACCAAGCGGTTCCTGGCCGAGATCGTCCGCGAGGACAAGTCGATCCTGACGATGATCGACGCCGACTACACCTACCTGAACGGCCAACTGGCGAACCACTACGGCATTCGCGACACGGCCGGCAACACCTGGCGGACGCCACCCGCGAAGGAGAAGCCGGGCGGCCAGAAGTTCGAGTGGGAGAAGTTCAGCCGGGTGCAGTTGTGGAACGGCGAGCGGGGCGGGCTGCTGACGCACGGCAGCGTGCTGGCGGTCACGTCGAACCCGACCCGCACGTCGCCGGTGAAGCGCGGCAAGTGGGTGCTGGAGCAACTGCTCGGCACCCCGCCCCCGCCCGCCCCGGCCGGCGTGCCCGAACTGGAGAAGGACGGCAAGGCGGTGAACGCCGGCACCCTCCGCCAGCAGATGGAACTGCACCGCAAGAACCCGGCGTGCGCCAACTGCCACGCCAAGATGGACCCGCTCGGCTTCGGGCTGGAGACGTTCGACGCGGTCGGCGGCTTCCGCGACAAGGACGACGGCAAGCCGATCGACAGCACCGGCGAGTTGCCCGACGGCCAGAAGTTCGACGGCCCGGCCGAGCTGCGGAAGATCCTGCTGGCAAAAAAGGAGTTGTTCGCCCGGTGCCTGGCCGAGAAGATGTTGACGTATGCTCTGGGCCGCGGCCTGGAGTACTACGACAAGCGGGCCGTGGACGCCATTACCGCCGCCGTGGCGAAGGGCGACTACAAGCTGTCCGTGCTGGTGAC
>JAYTTN010000173.1:0-2145 GCA_043745295.1 Fimbriiglobus sp.
CGCGGCGACTTCCGGAGCCGCGGCCGTTCCCATTCAATCCACGAAGCTGAACTCGTTACTCAGTAGCAGCACCTGGGCCAGTTGCTCCCAAGCCCCCAACTGCCCGGTCGCCGGTTTTACCTTCTCGGCTTCCGTCACGAACGACACCGCCAGTTCCGTCTCCTCGGTCGTCGGGTTGCGGCTCAGCACGACTCGGTAGAGCGCTCTGGCCTTCAACGCCGGGTCGGTCGCCTTCGCCACCTCGTCGCGCTTCGCCACGGCCTTCGTGCGGTCCACGGTGAACGGGTTGTTCATCAGGAACAGCGCCTGCTGCGGCACCGTCGTCTGGAACCGCTGCGGGGTGTGCTGCTCCGGGCTGGCGAGGTCGAACGTGCGGAACGGGCCGGGCAGGTTCTGCCGGTCGATGTACCCGTACACCGCGCGGCGGGTCGGGTACGGGGCGTCGAACAGTTGCACCGAGCGGCCGTAGACGGTCGGGTCGAGTTCGCCGGACGCGGCGAGCAGCGAATCGCGGAGCGGCTCGAACTCCAACCGCCGGCGGTTCTGGTGGGCCAGAAGCCGGTTCTCCGGATCGGCCGCCGCCGACACCGGTATGACACTGCTCCGCCGGTAGGCGTCGCTCAGCAGGATCAGCCGGTGTAACGCCTTCACGCTCCAGCCGTCGGCCATGAACCGCGACGCGAGGAAATCCAGCAGTTCCGGGTGCGTGGGCGGTTCGGTGCGGACGCCGAAGTCGGACGGCGTGCGGACCAGCCCCTGGCCGAAGTGGTGCATCCAGACGCGGTTGACGAACACCCGCGCGGTCAGCGGGTTCGTCGGCGAGGCGATGGCCTTCGCCAGTTCCAGCCGGCCGCTGCCGTCCTTGAAGGGCGTTCGCGGGCCGACCACTTGCGGCATCTGGCGGGGCACCTTCGCGCCGCGATTTCCGGGGTTGCCGCGGACGAACACCAGTGCCTCTGCGGGCTGCGGGTTGTCGGTCATCACCATCGCCCGCGGCGGGTTGAACGGGGACGCGCCGCGGAACTTGCTCGCCTTCGTTTCCAGGTTCTTCACGCCGTCGCGGTCGGCCCGATTGAGCAATCGGTCGGGGGTCGTCGTGGCACCGGGCAGTCCGCCGACGGCCGCGCCGGTGACGGTCTTGCGGAGCTGCACCACGCGGTCCCGCTCGGCCGTCGCCGCGTCGTCCAGTTTCTTAGCCTGCGCCTCGAACGCCTCCAGTTCCTTGGTCCGCTCGACGCTGGTGATCTGAGGCAAGTCCTTCGGCTCGCTGCTGCTGGCGAACACGCCGTACAGCGAGTAGTAATCGGCCGTCGGGATGGGGTCGAACTTGTGGTCGTGGCAACGGGCGCAGGTGACGGTCAGGCCCATCAGGCCGCGCGTCACCACGTCGATGCGGTCGTCGATGATGTCGTGGGGGTTGTTGCTGAACCGCCGGCCGACGGTGAGGAAGCCCATCGCCGCCAGCGGCCGTTTGTCCTCGCCGGGCTTCAACTTGTCGGCCGCGAGCTGTTCGACGATGAACTGGTCGAACGGCTTGTCGTCGTTGAAGCTGCGGATCACATAATCCCGGTAGGTATACGCATAAGGGTAGTTGCGATCCTCCGTGAAGACGTACCCCTTGCTGTCGGCGTAACGGGCCACGTCGAGCCAGTGCCGGCCCCACCGCTCGCCGTAGTGCGGGTTCGCCAGCAGCTCGTCCACCAACTTCTCGTAGGCGTCGGGCCGGGTGTCCGTCTCGTAGGCGTCGAGTTGCTCCGCCGTCGGCGGAAGGCCTATCAGGTCGAAGTACACCCGCCGGGCGAGCGTGCGCTTGCCGGCGGCCGGCGCGGGGGTCAGCCTCTTCGCGGCGAGGGTGGCGTTGATGAAGGCGTCGATTTCGCCACCGGCTCGGAGGCCGGTGCCACCCGGAACGGCGGGCTTCGTGATCGGTTGGAAGGCCCAGTGCTTCTTGCCGACACCAGGATCGGCGACGGCGGCGCTGCTGGTGGGGAATGGCGCGCCGAGCTTCACCCAACCTTCGAGTGCCGCGATTTGGTCCTTTGTCAGTTCCTTGTCCGGCGGCATGGCGGTGTCGGCGTTCGCCCGCCTCACGGAAAGGATCAGCTTGCTTTTCGCCGGGTCGCCGGGCACCACGGCCGGGCCGGT
>JAYTTN010000174.1:0-7849 GCA_043745295.1 Fimbriiglobus sp.
ATGCCACTCCCTCGCGGTCGCGGCTCGCAAGAAGGTGAAGGTTCCCCATGCAACTCTTCCTCGCCGAGTACTTGCCCGACTGGCTCGCCCTGTTCGTCGCGCTGGGCGTGGCGGCGGGGGCCGTCGTGTCGTTCGTCGGGGTGGCGGCGTTCCTGTTCATCTGGGCCGAGCGGAAGGTGTCGGCCCGCATCCAGGACCGCCTCGGCCCGACCCGCACCGGGCCGTTCGGCCTGCTGCAATCCCTCGCCGACGGCATCAAGCTCGTCACGAAGGAGGATGTCGCGCCGGACTCGGCCGACAAGTTCCTCTTCCGCGTCGCGCCGTACCTGGCCTTCTGCGCGTCGTTCGTCGGCTTCCTGGCGCTGCCGTTCGCCAACGGCCTGGTGACGCAGAACCTGAGCGTGGCCGCGTTCTTCATGCTGGCGGTCCTGAGCAGCGAAGTGTTCGGGGTGATGCTGGCCGGGTACTCGTCGGGCAGCAAGTGGGCGCTGTTCGGCGGCGTCCGCGAGGCGGCACAGGTGGTCAGCTACGAGGTGCCCCGGAGCCTGTGCGTGGTGGTGCCGGTGTGCGTGCTGGGCACGCTGAACCTGACGGCGATGAGCGAACTCCAGGCCGGCTACTTCTGGAACTGGACGGTCTTCCACGACCCGTTCTGCTTCGTCGCCTTCTTCCTGTTCTTCATCACCGCCACGGCCAGTTGCAAGCGGGCACCGTTCGACCTGGCCGAGGCCGAGAGCGAGCTGGTGGCCGGGTTCCACACCGAGTACAGCGGGATGCGGTGGTCGTTCTTCTTCCTGGCCGAGTACGGCAGCATGTTCGCGGTCAGCGGGCTGGCGGCGTACCTGTACCTGGGCGGTTGGCACACCGGGTTCCTGCCGTTCGAGCCGACGCTACAGTTCGGCTGGTGGGGCGGCAACGCGCTGAACCTGGCCGCGTTCGTCGGCAAGGCCTCGGCACTGGTACTGGTGATGATGTGGGTCCGCTGGAGTCTGCCGCGGCTGCGGATCGACCAGGTGATGATGGTCTGCCTGAAGTACTTCCTGCCGATCGCGTGCGTGTTGCTGGTCGGCGTGGCGGCCTGGCGGCTGTACCTCGAACCGGTCATCGGCGAGGCGACGCGGTACGTGCTGAGCTTCGGCTCCCTGGCGTTCGTGCTGGTCGTGTTCGCCAGCCTGTTCCGCTCCAACGGCGGCGTCCCGCGCGGCGAGCTGGGTGGCGCGTGGGCGAAGTAACGGCCGTGCTCCCTTCGGTCGCGGCGACGACACGGCATTCATCGTCGCCGCGACCGAAGGGAGCGCCCGACGATCACTTCCCCTCGACCTTGTCCACCGACACGACCCGCATGAGACCCGTGCCGGCGAACTCCTTCGGGTACGTCACGGTGCCGCTCAGCTCGACGTACCGGCGGTTGTACCGGCTGAGGTCCGTGTCGTCCGCGAGCAGATACAGGCTGACGCCCCGCTTGTCGGTCAGGGCGTACACCGGCTTGTTCTCGTACTTGAAGTTCACCACCCGCAACTCGCCGCTGCCGCCGACGGTGGCCGCCGCGCCCGGCTTTTGGGCCACGGCCGGGGTGTCCACGGTCAGCGGTTTCAGCGTCGGCGCGTCGCCGCGATCCTTCTGGCGCTGCAGCTCGCGGATGTAGTGGATGCGGTTGAAACAGAGGTTGGCCAGCGCCGCGTCCCCGCCCTTCGCGGCGTCCTCCGCGACCTGCTTGTACAGCCGCTCGGCGTGCGGGAAGTTGCCGTCGTTCCGCGCCTTCTCGGCGTCCAGCCAGAGCGGGTTGTTCGACCCCTCGCCGCTGCCGGATGTGGGCGTGCCGGGCATCGCCGCCGCCGGCAACTCCGTCGGCGTCTCGGCGTGCGCGACGGCCTTCACCACGAACCCCGGCTTCTCGGCCCCGCCGATCATCTCCACGTCGGCCCGGCGGACGTACCGGAAGTCGTCGCGCGGCGGGATGATCGGATACCAGCCGCTCTCGCCGGGGTCGCCGTCGGCCGTGGCCCGCACCTTCGGCCCGACCACCTTCACGACGCTCCCGTCTGGCAGCTTCGTCCGCCGCACGCCGAACGGCTTGGCGTCGCCCATCTGTCCGACGGCCAGTTTCACCTCGCCCTCGGAACGCACCAGCGCGTTCACCGGAAACGTCACGGGTCGCCCGTCGGTCGGGGCTTGCAGTTCGACGTGCAGGTGGCTGATCCAACTGAGCGAGCCGACCGGCGGCTGCACCGCCAGCCAGTCGTTCCCCTCGGTGTGATCCACCACCACGACGTACCCCTGCTCGACGCTGCCGCACTTCGGCATCGCCTCGCCCGGCCCGCTGAACAGGCTGGCCGAGCCGGCCTTCACGCGGGCCAGCGACTGCACCGGCTGGGCGAACGCGGGCGCGACGGCGAGGATCGCGAGTGCCGACGCGAGTGTGGGGCGACGCATGGCGGGGCCACTCCGACGGGCCGGAAAGACGGCGGAAAACTGGGAACGAGTGCCGCCGTATACCGCGCCCGCGCCCGGCGTCAAGGCGAACCCGGCCGTCACCGCCAGTCCACGCTGCTCAGGGTGATGTGCCACTGGCCCATGCCCTTCTCGGTCAGGATCGTCTTGTGGTTCTTGCCGTCCGCGTCGCACACGCACAGGTGGGACTCCGTCTCCCGCTCGTCCGGCTTGCCGTCCTCGGCCTTCTCCTTGTGCATCGTCCGCCACGTGTAGGCGACCTTCTTCCCATCCGGCGACCAGCAGTAGCCCTGAACCTGCGCGTTTTCCGGCACCTCGGGCAGTTCGACCACTTTGCCGCCGACCGGCTGGACGTACAGCCGGGGGTTCTCGTCGAGCGGCTTGTCGGGGAACTTGTCCGGCGCTTTCAAGCCGAGGAAGAGTAGAGTCTTCCCGTCCGGCGAGAGGGCGGAAAGCTGGAACAGGTACGCGGGGTCGCTGACCGTCTTCACCTCCTTTCCGTCCCGGCTGACGAGGCAAGCGGCCATGACTATTTTCTCCCCGGCGAAGTCGCCGAGCGTGGTGAGCAACCGCCGGCCGTCGGGCGCGAAGGCGGTCGCGATGTGGCCGGCCGGCAGAGTCGGCGTCGTCTCCTTCTTCGTCGCCAACTCCACGATCGTGGTGGTGGACTTCGGGAAGCCGTCCTTCGGGTTCGGGGGGGCGTCCGCGAAGTCCGTCACCAGCAGTTCCTTGCCGTCCGGCGACCACGCCAGCATCTGGCCGGTCAGTTTGAACGCCGTCTCGTCCTTCTCGCCGAGGGTGCGGACGGCCAGGGTGAACGTCCGCCGTTCCTCCTCGGTCGGCGACTTGCTCGGGTCGAGCGCGTTCGTCAGGAACGCCACCTTCTTGCCGTCGGGTGACAGCGCGACGTGGCGAATGGCCTGGAACTTCGCCCGCTCGAACGCCTTCGTCTCGTTCTTGCCGTCCGGGTCGAGCAGGTAGGCGTCCTGCTGCCGCCAGACGAGCAGCTTGTTCACCGGCTTGAGCGGCGCGGCCTTCGGCACCGGCTGCGCCTTCGGCGGGTCGGCCGGCTTCGGCTCGTCGGCGAGGGCACCGCCGAACGTCATCCACCCGGCGGCGAGCATCAGCAGCCCGCACACCGCGACCGCCCCGATCAGTTTCATCTTGTGGAGGAACATGACTCTGGTCACCACGTCGGCCAGGGCAACGGGCACCCCGGCCGGCAGTTGATCCCCGGCGGCGGCGAGTTGCCCGAGCCGACACGCCAGGGGGAAAACGGTTTCGGAGCCGCACGCGGCCGACGGCAGGGCCACCGCCAGCACCGCCGGAAGGGCGAAGCCCTTCCGCTTCAGGCCCGCCGCCAGCCGCTTCCGCGCGTCGGCCAGCCGGCTGCTGAGCGTCCCTTCCGCGATGCCCAGCCGCGCCGCCGCGTCCTTGCGACTCAGGCCGTCCAGTTCGCACAGCACCACCGCCGCGCGGAGATTCTCCGGCAACTCGGCGATCTCGGCGTCGAGCGCGGCCGCCAGTTCCGTCTCCGGCGTCGTGTCCTCGGTCGGCACGTCCGGCAACTCGGCGGTCGGGGTCTGGCGAGCGCGGCGGCGGGCGGACATGACGCGGGCGTCCTGGGCGGTGCGGACGGCGACTCCATACAGCCACGCGCCGACGCCGTCCGGCGGACGGACGTCGGCCGCGCGGCGGGCCAGCACGAGGAACACGGCCTGACAGGCGTCGTCGGCGTCGTGGTCGTGCCCGGTGATGCGGCGGCAGACGCCCAGCACGCGGGGGCCGTGCCGGTACACGAGCGCCGTGAAGGCGTCCGGGTCGCGGGCGTCGCGGAAGGCGGCGAGGAGCTGGCCGTCGGTGCGGGTGTCGTCCGACCGGGCGAGGGTCGAGCGGACGCGGGCGACGGCGGACGCGGGGCCGGCGGTCATGGGCGGGTCTCCGAAAGCCGACACCGCGTCGGCTCACCGGGTGTTGGGTCGAACGCGGCCGGCGCGTCGGCGAATTTTCCGGCGTCCGCGTGTCATCGCCCGGCGGCGGCGCGGTATCAAGAGTGTGGACGGCGACCGATTCCCGCCACCCACTCCGCGAGGCGAACGATGAACCCGGTTGTCGTCTGGACGTTCCGCGGCGAGCGGCAGCTGCACTTTCTGCTGTCCGGGTTGAACAGCCCCCAGACCCAGGTGGCCGTCCAGGCGGAGTTGCGGAGCCGACTGGCGATGGTGTTCCCGACGGCGTCGGCGGTGATCGTCCTCGACATGTTCTTCGGCTTCCGTCAGCGGCCGGACGAGTACACCCTGCTGGTGGACGTCCGCTACCCGGAGGAGCGGGCGGGCGGCACGGGGGTGGTGAAGCTGGCGGACGACCACCGGTTGCGGGTCGAGCACGACGCCTGGCTGCGGACCAGCGAGCGGCAGTTCAACGGCGACGGGGTGCTCATGCGGCTGACGGCGGCGTACCACCCGCAGCACCGTCACCAACTGGTCGGCCTCGTCTATCAGGACGCCGCCACACACATCGGCATGCACCGACAGGTGTTCTTGGAAGACGCCTTCATCGGCGCGGTGCGGCACGACAGCCCGACCGTGGAGTCGGTGCTGAACTGCCTGGAGTCCCTGTTCCGCACCCTCGGCCGGGAGTTCTACGCCGGCCGCCGGCAAGTCCGCGTGCCCTGGACGGCAGCGCTGGAGCTGAACCCGGACAACGCGGCCGGCGGCCGGCGGTCGCTCAACCGGCCGATGCGCTGGGCGGATGGGCCGGAGCGGAGCGTACTCGCGGAGTGGGGCAGTCCAGCCCGGCAGTCGTTCCTGAGAGTCGTGGATGAGAATGTCCTCTACGACGAGAAGTTCGTCAACCCGTACGCCTTCTTCGCCCGGTTCGCCGCCCGGTTGACGACCAACCCCGCCGACCCGAAGTTCGCCGTCCCGCTCACGCGGGGGCCGTCTCACGGCGACCTGCACGGGCGGAACATCCTCGTCGGGCTGGAGGACGACCGGGCGGACCGGCCGGCGGTGTACGACTACGAGCACATGAGTCGGGACAACCTGATCCACTACGACTACGCCAAACTGGAGACCGAGTTGAAGGTGCGGGCGTACCCGTACATTCTCGGCCTGGAGCGGCGGGCGGACGAGGTGCCCTACACGGCGGCCATCCGCCGCATCCACGCGATGGAGGCGCAACTGGCCGCCGGCGGCGAGGAATACGTCCGCACGACCGGGGACGGCGAACACCTCGCGCTAGCGGGCCGGCTGTTCCGCCTGCTCGCCGGCCTCCGCCGGCGGGCCGAATCGACCCGCCCGGATCGGGAGGTGACCCGCCGCGATTGGGAGCGGGAGTACCTGTTCGTGTTGGCCGCATACGGCATGTACACCGTCCGGTTCGCGCAGCCGCCCCTGTATCAGGCCGTCGCGGTGATCTCCGCCGGGGTCGCCGCCGGCGTCTGGTCCACGCCATCCGAGCAGACCTCAACATCCACACCCGGAGGTGCCCCGTGACCGCGACCCCCGAACTGCTGGCCGAGCTGGAGGCGATCCTGAAGGTCGAGCCGACCGACGAGGAGGTGAAGCGGATCCTCGCCGGCGACTACTTCGACTACCGCAAACCGCTGGAAGCGGCCTGGAAGTGGAACCGGAACGGGCCGGCGGACAACTACGACCGCGCGCGGCAGTTGACGGCGGCCCTCCTCCGCGAGTACCCGATCGCGCTGCGTGTCTGGTTCGAGTTGGCGTTCGGCCTCGTCAAGCGGAAGCGGCAAGATCTGGCCTTTCTGCTGCTCGAAACGAAGGTGTCCCCGGTGTTCGGCAACTCGCTGGACACCGACACCTTCTCGTTGTGGGGGCGGTGCCTGAAGGACCGAGGGGACGAGTACCGGGCGGCGGTCCCGCCGCAGTACGCCCTGGCCGAGGCCGAGTACGAAAACGCCGAGAAGAAGTACGAGGGGGCCTACGTCGCCAGCGGCGGCGACCGCTTCCCCGGCATCAACGCGGCCACCTTGCGGCTCCTCCGGGCGGCGATGCTGAAGAAGTCGGTCGGCGCGTCCGCCGCCGACGCCACCCAGAGCCGCGACGACGCCAACGGCACCGAGGCCCGCGTCGCCGAACTGGTGGCCGGGTGCAAGCAGCGGGCGGCGGAAGTGCTCGCCTCCCGCGCGACGTGGTGGAAGGCGCTGCCCGACGACGACATCTGGATGGCGGCCACCGAGGCGGAGGCCCACTTCCTCCAGCGGAACTGGGGGACGGCCGAGGAGCGGTACCGCGCCGCCCTGCGGCCGGAGAACAAGCCGCTGCCGCACCACTTCCAGAGCATCGGCACCCAACTCCACCGGCTGTGCGAGGCGTTCGTCGCTCTCGGCACGCCGCCGCCGCCGCCGTTCGACGACCCGGCGAAGTTCCTCGCGTCGCTGCTCCCCAAGACGGCGTGACGCCGGACTGCCCCCCTCGACCTGGAGACCTTCCCATGCCCCCGTACACCCCGAACCCGCTGGACACGTCCGCCGTCGTCCTGCCGCCGTCCCTCCAGGAACTGCTGGAGAAGCTGGCCGAGAACGCCCACGAGGCGTGGGCCGTCACCCGCATGGCCCAGGGCTGGACCCACGGCCCGGCCCGCGACGACGCCACCAAGAAGCACCCCAGCCTGATCCCGTATGACCAGCTCACCGAGGCCGAGAAGGACCTCGACCGCGTCACCGCCGGCGAGACCCTGAAGGCCATCCTGCTGCTCGGCTACACCGTCACCGACCCGGCGTGAGCGTGTCACAGATCCTTCCCCTCGGCCTCTTGCAGGAATCGCTCGATCAGGGCGTTGTCCTTCACCGTCGGGCTGAGGGCGCGGAACACCTTCGCCGCTGCCGCTTTCTCGCCGGCGAACCACAGGTGGTAGCCGTACAGGAACCGCGCGGCCGCGTCGGCGGGCTTCGCGTCGGCGGCGGTTCGCAGCGCCGCCAGGTGGTCGGCCAGCGGCTCCCGCCGGTCGCCGTACAGGTCGGCGTAGCGGAACCGCGCGGCCGGCCAGTCGGGCGCTTTCCGCATCCCGTCGCGGACGGCAGACACCGCCTCGGCGTACTCGCCCCGCGCGGTGTGGGCTTGCGCCAGCAGGAAGAACGCGATTGGGTCGGTCACGGCGGCGGCGGCGCGGAACTGGTCCGCCGCGCGACCGTACTCGCCCGCCGCAAACGCCGCGCGGCCGGTGGCCACCCGGAACGCCGCCAGCGCCTGCGGGTCGGCCGGCGGCTTCGGGCCGTCGAGCGTGACGGCCGGCTTGGCGGCCGGCGGCCGGTCGATCCGCTCCGGCGGGGCGGGCACGCGGGCCACCGGCTTGCCCGGTTTGATGACCATCAGTTCCCCCCGGTCCACGGCCGCGCTCACCCGCGCCTCGGCCGCCGCCCGCTCCGCCGGGG
>JAYTTN010000175.1:0-2140 GCA_043745295.1 Fimbriiglobus sp.
AAGATGCCGCTCCCTGGCGGTCGCGGCTCGCAAGACACCTCACCTCACTTGCCGGCCGGGTCGGTGTTGTCGTCGGCCCACGGGCCTTCCAGCTTCTGGTAGTCGGGCGGGGTCAGGGTGCTGCCCTTGTCGCCGCCGGCCCAGCCCATGATCTGGTTCGGCTTGCCCCGCTTCTTGCTGAGGGCCTCCAGCTTCGCCGGCCAGGTGGCGTCGGCCTCCTTCGGCTTGCGGGCCTCGCCGTCCCAGAACAGCACCTTGCCTTCGCGGTAGCTCCGCGACCCCATGTTCACGGTGGTGAAGGCGGCCGCGCCGAGTTCCACCGAGCAGAGGGTCTCGCGCCGCTTCGGGTCCTTCTCGCCCATGCGGACGTGGGCCAGGAAGTCCTCCCACAGGGCGTAGGTGGCGTTGCCGGACTTCGGGTTCTCGTACACGTGGATGGGCGTGCCGAACCCCTGCATCGGCTTGGCCGGGCCGCCGGGGATGTTCTGCCCGTACACCTCGAACCCCTTCATGTAGTCGCCGCCGCCGGTGAACTTGATCGTCCCCAGCCGGCCGCGGATGGCCTCGCCGAGCTGCACGTCGTTGCACATGGTGGCGGAGATGATGACCTGGCAGCCCTCCTCGTAGTCGGCGACCACGGTGGCCACGTCCGGCACGTCGCGGCCGTCGTACTCCAGGAACAGGCCGCCGGCCCCGACCACCCGCTTCGGGTAGCGGACGCCCATGGCGGCGATCAGGTGCGTCGTCTGGTGGACGAACAGGTCGGTGAACATGCCGCCGCCGAACGGCCAGTAGCACCGCCACTGCGCCCACACGGCGCGGTCGAACGGCATGTCCTTCTTGGCCGGGCCGAGCTTCTCGCCGGCCACCTCGAACCCGTGCCCCAGCCACATGTCCCAGTCGATGGACTTGGGCGTCATGTCCTTCGCCAGCGGGTAGTACCGCCACTGGCCGACGAGCGAGTTGCGGTAGTAGCTGGTGGTGCCCTGGAAGACGTGGCCGAGGTTGCCGGCGGCGATGTACTTGTACGCCTCCTGCCAGGTCGGGTCGGCCATGCTCTGGACGCCGACGGTGACGACGCGGCCGGTCCGGGCGGCCACCTTCACCATCAGCTGCGCCTCGGCGATGGTCTTCGTCATCGGCTTCTCGCAGTACACGTCCTTGCCGGCCTCCATCGCGTCCACGGCCATCTTGGCGTGCCAGTGGTCGGGCGTGCCGATGCACACCACGTCCACGTCCTTGTTGGCCAGGATGTCGCGGTAGTCCTTGCTGAAGCGGCCCTTGCCGGCGTCGGCCGGGATGCCGCACGTCTTGGCGCTGGGCAGCAGGCCGCGGCCGCTCCGCTTCTTCGGGTCGTTCGTCCGCTTGCCCAGCTTCTCGTCCCCGTCCCACACGTCGCACACGGCGAACGGCTCGACCTTCTTGCCCTCGTCCCGCATGTCCACGATCACGTCGATGTGCTGCTGGCAGCGGCCGCCGGTGCCGAGGAAGCCGACGCGGATGGTGTCGTTCGCGCCGGGGATGCGGGCGTAGCTCTCGGCCGTCAGGCTGAGGGCGCTGGCGGTCACCGCCGACGTGGCGAGGAAGCCGCGGCGGGTGGTCTTCTTGGCGGTCATGGAACGGTCTCCGGGAGGGGATGAGGAGGCGGGGATCGGTGTTCAGGCGAGCGGGGGGCGTAAGCCCCCTGTTTCCTTCGGTCAGCGCGGGTCGTTGGGGTTGGGGAACAGGGGGCTTACGCCCCCCGCTCGCCCCAAACGATTGCCGCTCACTTCTTCTTCTGCGCCAGCAGCCAGGGGAAGAACTCCTTCTCGCCGTAGGCGGCGTCCCAACTGTTGTGCGCGACGCCGGCGTACTCGGTGTACTTCGGCTTGCCGCCGGCCGCCTTCAGCGCGTCGATCATGGCGCGGGACAGCTCCACCTTCACCGCCGTGTCCTTGTCGCCGTGGAAGCACCAGCACGGGATGTCCTTGATCTTCTCGGCGTCCTTGACGTTGCCGCCGCCGCAGATGGGGGCGATGGCGGCCCACCGGTCGGCGTGGGTGAAGGCGACGCTCCAGGTGCCGTACCCGCCCATGCTCAGGCCGGTCAGGTACTGCCGCTTGGCGTCCGTCTTGTACTCCTTCTGCACCGCGTCCAGGAT
>JAYTTN010000176.1:0-7829 GCA_043745295.1 Fimbriiglobus sp.
GGCGAGTGACGGGTTTGTTAGCCCGCCGCGCGAGCAAGGGCCGTGGGGCGATGCGGTGCCTCGGTCCACGTCGCCTTGCTACGGCGGTTCGGCCCTTGCTCGCGCGGCGGGCTAACAAGCAGCCGACTCACCCGGCGCGGGTGGCCCGCGCCACCAGCGCCCGCTCGACCGGCGGGGCGAGGAACTTGGACAGGTCGCCGCCGAGCCGGGCGATCTGCCGCAGCAGACTGCTGCTGACGTGCGAGAACTCCTCCTTCGCCATCAGGAACACCGTCTCGATGTCCGGGTCGAGGTGCAGGTTCATCAGCGACATGGTGAACTCGTACTCCATGTCGGACAGCGTCCGCAGCCCGCGGATCATGATGCGGGCGTTCACCGACCGG
Organism: Fimbriiglobus sp.; assembly: GCA_043745295.1. Lineage (GTDB taxonomy): Bacteria > Planctomycetota > Planctomycetia > Gemmatales > Gemmataceae > JALHQU01. The sequence continues at coordinate 384 of JAYTTN010000176.1, forward strand.
ACGAACCGCACGGCCAGCCCCTCGAACTTCCGCACCTCCACGTTCGGGAAGTCGGCGGACACCTCTTCCAGCAGCCGCACCCGCTCGTCGATGTCGAAGAAGGTGGCTTTGTCCGGGTTGATGCCGACGCCGACGATGAGCCGGTCGTACAGCCGGCTGCCCCGCGCGATCACATCCTGGTGGCCGCGGTGGACGGGGTCGAAAGTGCCGGTGTAGACGGCGGTGCGGGGGGAGAGCGTCGGCATCGGGAGTCCTCAGAACGGGAACGAGCCGCGACCGCGAGGGAGCGTCCTGTCAAGATGCGACCGGACCCGCCGGCGGACACCCCCCGACCCGCCGGCGGGCGGTCTCCTTTCCGCGCCCTCCGAAGAAACGACACAACGCACGCCGGACTGGCCGGGTCCGTAAGCTGATTCCATGCCCCTCACGCCTGCCGAAACCGCCGCCGCCCGCGCCCTGATCGCCCTCGCGCTCGCCGAGGATCTCGGCGACACCGGCGACCGCACGTCGCTCGCCACCATCCCCGCCGAGGCCACCGCCTCCGCCGCGTTCGTCGCCCGCTCGCCGGGCGTCGTCGCCGGGTTGCCGGTCGCGGAACTGGTGTGCGCGGCCGTGGATGCGAGCCTGACGTTCCGCGCCGAATTGCCCGACGGCTCGCCGGTGCGGCGCGGCACGCGGATCGCCACCGTCGCCGGGCCGCTGCGAAGCGTCCTCGCGGCCGAGCGGACCGCGCTGAACTTCCTGCAACGGCTGTCGGGCATTGCGACCTTCACCCGCCAGTTCGCCGACGCCGTGGCCGGGTTGCCGGTGCAAATTCTCGACACCCGCAAGACGACCCCCGGCTGGCGGCGGCTGGAGAAGCTGGCCGTCCGCGCCGGCGGCGGCACCAACCACCGCATCGGCCTGTACGACGCCATCCTGATTAAAGACAACCACATCGCCGGGCTGGGCGACCCGGCGACGGCCGTGCGGCGGTCGGTGGAGCTGGCCCGCACGTATCCCGGCAACGCCGGCCTGCCCGTGGAGGTGGAGGTCGATTCGCTCGACCAACTCCGGCAGGTGCTGCCCGTGGTGCCGGAAATCGTGCTGCTCGACAACATGACCAACGACCACCTCCGCGAAGCGGTGGCGATCCGCGACGCGCTGTCGCCGGGTACGCGGCTGGAGGCGTCCGGCGGGGTGAACCTGACCACCGTCCGCGGCATCGCGGAAACGGGCGTGGACCGCGTCAGCGTCGGGGCGCTCACGCACTCGGCGGTCGCCCTGGACATCGGGCTGGACTACCTCGGCTGAAAGGCTGTCTTGCGAGCCGCGACCGCAACGGAGCGGCATCCGGCAATTCAGATGCCACTCCCTTGCGGTCGCGGCTCGCCAAACACCATCACGGAACCCCGCATGTCCCCACTGCTGCAATTGACCCTCGCCCGGTTCCGCGAGTTCTACCGCGAGCCGGCGGCCATTTTCTGGGTGTACGGGTTCCCGCTCATCCTGGCGGTAGCGCTGGGCGTCGCCTTCCGCGACCGGCCGGTCGAGAAGATCGTCATCGACGTGGTGACGGATTCCGCCGCCGGGTCGCCGGCGGCCGACGCGCTGGTGGCGAAGCTGGAGGCGGACAAGCGGATCACCGTCACCCGCTCAGACCTGGCCGCCGCCCGCACCCGCCTCCGCACGGCGAAGACCGGCCTCCTCGTCACGCCGGCCGGCACCACCTGGCAGTACACCATCGACCCGAACCGGCCGGATTGTGCCCTCGCCCGCAGCGCCGCCGAGAACGTACTTCTTCGGGGGCTGGTGCCGACCCTGCCGCCGCAGCCGGCCGACGAGGAGATGACCGACGCCGGCGGGCGGTACATCGACTTCCTGATGCCCGGCCTGATCGGGCTCAACCTGATGGGCGGCGGGCTGTTCGGCGTCGGCTTCGTGGTGGTGGACATGCGGATGCGGAAGCTGCTGAAGCGGTATCTGGCCACGCCCATGCGGAAGTCGGACTTCCTGCTCAGCCTGATGATCAGCCGGATGATCTTCATCCTGATCGAGATCACGATGCTGTTGACCTTCGCCTTCTTCGCCTTCGGCATCCGCTGCACCGGCAACCCGCTTGCGCTGGTGGCGACCATCGTCCTGGGCGCGACGGCGTTCGCCGGCCTGGGTTTGCTCATCGCCAGCCGGGCGAACACGCTGGAGTCGGGACAAGGCCTGATGCAATTCATCCAACTGCCAATGTTCGTGCTGAGCGGGGTGTTCTTCCCGGCCGACCGGTTCCCGGCGGTCATGCAACCGTTCATCCAACTGCTGCCGCTGACGGCGGTGAACGACGCGCTGCGGGCGGTGATGAACGAGGGCAAGGGGTTCGAGGCGATCGCGGTGCCGGCGGCGATCCTGGCCGCGTGGGGCGGGGTGTCGTTCGCCGTCGCGCTGCGCGTCTTCCGCTGGCGGTGAGGGCGCGGTAAACCGGCTTGGGTTAGCCGGTTTTTGTCTTCACGCCGGAGGCGTGCCGGACCGTTGCCGGGGGTGAAACCCCCGGTAGGCATTCCATTGGATTTCTTGCACTCCGGAGGAGTGCCGGAGCATCGACTTGCCGGTAGACACGTGACCACTGCATGAGACAACCGCCATGCCGCAGACGTTCACGCAATTCCATGACCACGTCGTGTTCAGCACCCGGCACCGCGCACCGACGATCGCGCCGGACATTCGACAGCGGGTCTGGGGATACCTCGGCGGGATCGTCCGCGCGGAAACGGGGATCGCGTTGAAGATCGGCGGTACGGCGGATCACGTCCACCTGCTCGTGACGCTCCGGCAGACGGCCGATTTCCCGGAATTCATGCGCGTATTGAAGGCCCGTTCCTCGACCTGGGCACACGAGACGTTCCCGAAGGCGGACCTGTGGTGGCAAACCGGCTACGGCGCGTTCACCGTCAGCCATTCGGGTCTGAAGCCGGTCGCCGAGTACATTGAGGGGCAAGACGCGCATCACGCGAAACAGTCCTTCCAGGACGAATTCCGGTTATTCCTGCGGAGGCACGGTTTGGAAGCTGACGAGGAACACATGTGGGGATGATGGTCCGGCACCCCTCCGGGGTGCGCGGGATTTGTTGGGAGAACCAGGGGTTTCACCCCTGGCTACATTCCGGCACGCCTCCGGCGTGGAAAACAGCCTCATCGCCATCGGTCATCCGCACGCGCTCGCCGTTGGCTCGCGGCAAACCCGGTCATCCCCCCACCTCCCGGCACCGCGCTTCGGCATCGATCCGCGTCAGCAGCGCGGCCCTCTCGGCGTCCCGCTTGCGGAACCAGCCGGTGACGATCAGCACGCTGTCCACGCACCGCTCCAGGTTGGCCACGGCGGTGAACGGGGCGGCGAACGCGGACGCGATCCGCTCGGCCGCCACCGCCGCCGACGCCCCGCACGTCGGTTCGGCCACCGCGCCGCGGACGATGCCGCCGTGGATCAGGTACCACCGCCGGCGGTCGTCGGCCCCGACCAGCGGGTAGACGAACGAGTTCGTCGCGCGGGCGGTGCGGAGGAAGGTCAGCTTGTCGGCCAGCCACTGCATCGACTGCAACCGGTCGCGGACGGCCGCCGCCCGCTCGTAATCCTGGGCCGCCGCCGCCGTCCGCATGGCGCGGGCGAGCGAATCCAGCACCGCCGCGTCCTTCCCTTCCAGAAACAGCCGCGCCGCCTTCACCCGCCCGGCGTACTGGCCGCTGGTGCAAAAGCCGCCGCACGGCCCCAGGCACGTTCCCAACTCGTACCGCAGGCACTTCGCCGCGCGGTCGGCATCGAACAGCTCGCCCCGCTCGGCGAAGTGCATGGGCACCGTGTTCGGGCAGTCCCGCAGGCGGAACTCCAGGTTGAACCGCCGCACCGCGTCGCGGCTCCGGCCCCGCCCGACGAACGGCCCGAAGGCGGCGATCTCCTTGCCCGTCGGCTCGCGGCTGATGTAGGCGTAGGCGGCCGGCCCGCGGCCGAGGCAGAGGTAGACGTACCGCTGGCGGCCGGGCTGACCGAGGACGTTGAACCGGGGGCGGAAGCGGCGGATCAGTTCCAGTTCCCGCAGCAGCGCGGCGAACTCGTCCGGCACGTTCTCCCACACCAGCGAGTGCGTGTGGCGGATGATCTTGCCGGCCTTCGGGTCGGAACTGTCGCGGAAGTAGCTGAGCAGGCGGGACCGCAGGCACTTGGCCTTGCCGATGTACACGACGTGCCCCTTCGGACCGAGCATGCCGTACACGCCGGGCGTGCGCGGGGCGTGGTCGCGGACGGCTTCCCTCAGCTTGACCGCGCCGCGGAGGCGGACGGCGAACCCGGACGGCTCGTCGGTCGGCGCGCGGAAGGTGCTGCCCCCGAACCCGGCGAACCGGTCGTCGGCGAGGCCGAACAGGTCGGGCTGATCCTTGCCGCCGCGTCGCATGACATCAGTATAGCACGCCGGCCACTGGCGGGGTGAAAAGAGTGCGGTTCGGCTTCGTCAGGCAGAGGCAAGGAAAGGGTCTGCCGAAAAGCGGGGTGCCCACACCTCTCGCCCCACGAAGTGGGGGAGAGGTCGCCTCGTGCGCCCCGCACGAGGCGGGTGAGGGGGCTTTTTCTTCCCCCTGTTGCGCCCCCTCACCCGGACCGGCAGGCGTGCCCCCGATCACTGGGTCGCCGCCGTCGATGCCGGGCGGGTCTTCCGTCATCCGGACGCCTACGGTCGGATCGAGCGCTGCGAGTCCCCCGTGCAGTCGAGGCGGATCGGGCTCGGCATCGGCGTCCGCAACGGCCGGCCCGCCCGCAACGGAGCCCACCAGTCGCGCTCGAACTCCCGGTCGTTCAGCACGTTTTCCAGCGTTTCGAGATACCGGAGGCGATGCTCGAACTCCCAGGGAATCCGAGGCCAGCGCGGATGGGTCGGATCGAAGGTCAGTTGCAGGACGGGAAACGGCAAAATCATTCGAGCATGGAGTTTTGCCTGCCAGCTCTCCGCCAGGAGCTTGATCGCGGAAGCGTGCGCCGGCAAGCCCGACACACTGAAGGCCAACACGCACGCGGACGCCGCGCGCCGACAATTTCCGACTGTCTGCCAGTGGACGGCCCGGCGAGAGAGGAACATGGAGAGTTCCCAACGCGGAGTCAGGGACTGCAAGCAACTACCCCACCGCTCCACGTCGGATGTCAGGGCTTCGGGCCAGCTGCGGTAGTGGTCGTCCGAGTGGCTGCTGACATCCTCGCCGGAACCGTCGAAGTTGAACCTAACGCCGTTGACCGGATCGTCCTAACGATTGAAGATGTGGAGACGGTTGCGCGCGATGCGGATGGGGTACCCCAACCGACGCCCAACTGCTGCGAACAGGATCGGCAGGGTGAAGCATGTCCCGCCCGGCCCCTGGATCGGGCCGTGGATGAAGTGCTCGTGGAAGTCGAACGGGACATCCTCCCCGGCGTTCACCTTGGCCGGGTCGTACCGCACGCCGCAGAACGCCTTTAGCGCCTGCACCATCTTGACCGCGCGGTACAGTGGTCGGCTGTCGCCGTACAGGCGGGCCTTCTGGGGGTACTCCTCGTTGAGCAGCCGCTTGGTGGTGCGGCGGATCCCCTCGGCCCACTCGTCGAGCTTGGCCAGACAGCCCGCAACATCGATGACCTCCGCCCCCGGCAGCCCGACCGCGCAGGCCAGGTTGACGGCGGCGATGTCGTACCGGCCCAACTCCTCGTCGGACAGCTTGGAGAGTTCGAGGAAGTCCGGCAGCACGAGAACACTCCGGGAGGCGGCGGAACTGGTGGCTCGTCAGTTCACCCCTATTGACTCGCCTGCCGAAGGCATGTGACGAAGGGCAGGTGATCCTTCACTTCGGGGAAAAATCGACAGCAACCTGAATGATCTCTTCAGCGACCGCAAGCCACCCTTCCGTGATCGAATACCGAAATGAGCCAACCACTTTCTGACTCGGAGAGAACGTATACGACCACCGTTTCGTGAGAGGGTCGATAACATATGACCCAGCAGAGTACGACGCTGTGGTTTGCCGAAATCGGCTCAGAGTTGGAACCGAGGGCAAGTCCACGTTTCGCTCTGTGGCTTGGAGACGCACCAAAGCGAGTTGGCAGTTCGCAAGCGAGGGGACTGTAAAAAGCAGGTGGATTGACAGGAAAATGGAATTAGCAACCAACACGGCAGCGAGACTAACTTGTAACAGACTCCGACGTGAGATGCGAGGCACAAGCGATCCTCCGGGACCACCGTCCAGGGACTCCAAACCGTGATATCTAGCACAACGACAGTACGTTAGCAAAGTTGCCCAACCGGTGAGTCCACTGAGCAAGGCACCCCTACTTATCTATAGGCAACCGCTTGAAAATCCTCGGAATGTCGTCGGCGTACAGAAGAATGAAGAAGGCGTAGGTATCCGCGTTGCACAGCAGTTTCTCGGTTTCAACTGGGCCGAACACGTTGTCTGTAGAACCCGGACCAGGAGCATAAAGTTGCGGCGGCCTCTGGTACGCGAACCGGCCGCGTGCGTAGACGAACCAGCCGGGCTTGCTGATACCTGGGACGTACCCTGAATCTTCGGCGGCGGATCCCTTCCCCTCACCGATCCCGGCGACGTGCATCACCTCGTGGCCAATGAGTCGTACTTTGTCTTGTGCCGACATGGTAAAGTACGCGGCGGACATCTCCATCGTCGCACGAACGGGCATCTTGGAAGTTACATCCAAGGCAACGCCAGTGAGGGCAAGCAAGCCGGGTTGAGCTTTCTGAACTTTCGCAGAGAGTTCACTGACGGTCAGGATATTGCGAGCCTGCATGACTTTCTGCACTTTTTGAATCCGTGTAAGAATGACCTCGAACATGGCATCGACTTCCTTGTCGGTGTAGTCTGCCAGAGCCTTGTCTTCCTTGTGCTTCGCAATGCTCGGAACAAGGCCGGATGACGCTGCGGCCGCAACGCCAAGGCGGAAGTCCGAAGCACCGGCACTGGTTGCAAACCACCTGACGACATGACGCTTGTCGGCAGTGGTCCGGATCTTTGAGATTTCACGGAGGCACCGCTCGGTTGCGTCGAAGAAGATGCCGTAGCAGCGGTAGTACTCCTTCTGCTTATCCTGATCGCCGAACGCTCCGCTCTCGTCGAACTTCGGAACCCAGGGTCCGCGGACATCTTGCAGTCCGCTCCGATCAGTCCCGTTGGTGGCGTTGTTGCCGACGTAGCGGCGCAAGTTCGGGTCGCCGGCGTCGAAGCCGATAGGGTCTTCCGTCATCCAGATGCCGGCGGTCGGATCGAGCATCGCGATTCCCCCTATCCAGTCGGTCCAGCGTCCGCAACCGCTACCTTCCCCAACCAGAGTAACCCGATGCCCCACCGTCGTTCTACACATTTCCGAACATTCCAAAGTGGGCGGACGGCGCGACGTGAATCCGCCAGTGTTTGGGGTTCGATCCGAGCCGGAAGCGTGAGCGACGG
>JAYTTN010000177.1:0-2136 GCA_043745295.1 Fimbriiglobus sp.
CTTGGGAGGGCGAGGCATCTTTAACCCAAGCCGAGATGCCACTCCCTTGCGGTCGCGGCTCGCAAGAACCGATGCCACTCCCTTGCGGTCGCGGCTCGCCGGACAACGACACCCCCTTGAACACCCCCTCTCCGGAACGGGGAGGGGGCCGGGGGGTGGGGTCTTCGGCTTCCCCGCCGAAACCGGCGCGGCCGATCCCGCTGCACGTCCGCGACAAGCCCCAGGACGGCATCCGCGGCCACTTCCACGACCACGACGACGACTGGATGCTGGAGCGCGGCCGCGGCCGCCGCAAGCGCGACACCGGCGCGGAGGCCGACGCCGTCGAGGCGGCGGTTCCCCTCGACCTGCCGACTCCCGGCCCGCTCCCGAAGGTCCGCAACTTCGACCTGTTCTCGCCGCGCCCCGAATGCCAAGCCGGTGGGTCGCAGTGACGCTCCCCTCGACCGAAAGGCATCTGGCTCCACCGGTCGTGCATTCGCACGGTCGCCGCGAACCCCACTCGTCGGAAAGGAACTCCGTCATGCGCGTCCGCCTGCTGGCAATCCTGTCGCTGGTCGTGTCCGCCGCGGTGCTCCGGGCCGGTGCCACTCGTCATTTCCCCCACCGGCGGGCCGGACCGCAGGGGCCGTCCGCATGGCACATCCGCTTCCCCCAGATTGCGCGGACCTCCCGACTCCCAAATTCCCCAGTCGGGCGGAATTTTCTGTTGTGACGAATCGGCCTCCGTACTTTATTATAATCTCCTACCTCGCCTTCATCCGTTCCACGACTCCCCACATCCTCGGAGCATCCCGCGATGTCCCAACTGCCCCGGCCCCGGCACGCCCTCCGGCTCGAACACCTCGAGAGCCGCGACGTGCCGACCGTCTTCTCGAACCCGGCCGCGATCACCATCCCGGATTCGGGCACGGCCACGCCGTACCCGTCCGCCATCTCGGTGTCCGGGATGGGAACCCAGACGAGTGCGCTGACGGTGAAGCTGACCGGCATGACCCACACGTTCCTGACCGACCTCAACATCCTCGTCGTCGGCCCGCTAGGGCAGACGACCGTCCTCATGGGCCGAGTAGGTGGTTTTGGCCCCGGCGTCTCGGGTGCCACCTACACGTTCCAGGACGGCCAACCGGCCATGCCGACTGGCTCCATCCCGACGAGCGGAACGTACGCGCCGACGAACACCGGTGCCTCCTTCGTCGCGCCGGCCCCGGCCGGGCCGTACGGGGCCGCCCTCTCCACGTTCACGAACACGAACCCGAACGGCGTCTGGTCGCTGTACGTGGTGGACATGGCCGCCGGCGACAGCGGGGCCATCGCCGGCGGGTGGAGCATTGATGTCTCCACGGCCGTGACGGCCCCGACGGTGAGCGGCATCAACCGCGCGGCGGCCAACCCGACGAACGCCGCCTCGGTGAGCTTCGCCGTCACCTTCAGCACGGCCGTGACCGGGGTGGACGCGACCGACTTCGCCCTGGCCGCCAGCGGCGTGAGCGGGGCCAGCATCACCAGCGTCACCGGGTCGGGCACCGCCTACACCGTCACCGTCAACACCGGCACCGGCAGCGGCACCGTCGGCCTGAACCTGGTGGACGACGACTCCATCCTGAACGGGACCACCCCCCTCGGCGGCACCGGCACGGGCAACGGCAACTTCACCGGCCAAGTGTACACCGTCGACAAAGTCGCCCCGGTGGTGAGCAGCATCAACCGCTCGTCGGCCAACCCGACCAACGCGGCCACGGTGAACTACACGGTCACGTTCAGCGAGTCGGTGACGGGCGTGGACGCGACCGACTTCGCCCTGACCACCGGCGGCGTCAGCGGCGCGAGCATCACCAGCGTCACCGGGTCGGGCACCGCCTACACCGTCACCGTCAACACCGGCACCGGCACCGGCACCGTCGGCCTGAACCTGTCGGACGACGACTCGATCGCCGACGGCGTCGGCAACAAGCTGGGCGGCACCGGATTGCTCAACGGCAACTTCACCGGCCAAGTGTACACCGTCGACAAGACCGCCCCGACGGTGCTGAGCGTGACCCGCGCGGACGCCAACCCGACGGGGGCCGCGACGGTGAACTACCTCGTCACCTTCAGCGAGGCCGTGACCGGGGTGGACACGACCGACTTCGCGGC
>JAYTTN010000178.1:0-7817 GCA_043745295.1 Fimbriiglobus sp.
GCCGCTGGGGGACATCATGACGGAAACGGTTTGGCTCACGACGGGCGACACGAGGGCAATGTTGGAGTGCTTGTGTTTCCAATATGACTCTCTCAGGCAGGAATCCTCGCGACGCAAGATGCGTCTATTCGGGTGTGCTTGTTGCCGCGATCAGTGGGAGGCGATGACCGATCTGCGGAGCCGAGCCGCAGTGGAATTCATGGAATTACTCGCGGACGGAATCGCCACCAGACAGGGAATTCACGAGACGAAGCGCGCTGCCCGATCCGTTTGTGACGAGCGCGGATGGGATCCTCAAAATCCGGGTCAAGATTTCGGACTGTTTGAACTGGCAGAGCGGCACGCAGATCGTCGGGCAGCCGAAAATGTCTTTCGTTTGTCGGCGGCCAACGCACGCGAGTGTGCGTACTCCGACTGTGCCGTTCGGATGACCGTGTACGACCCGGCGGAAGAGGTGTCACGCTGGCGTGCCCGCCTCCGCGTCGTTGCCGCGTATCTCCGCGACATCTTCGGCAACCCGTTCCGGCCGGTGGCGTTCGACCCCGCGTGGCGTACCGAACACACCACTGGCCTCGCGGCTCGCATGTACGAGGAGCGCGACTTCGCCGCGATGCCGATCCTGGCGGATGCCCTCGAAGAATCGGGCTGCGACAATCCCGACATCCTGTCGCACTGCCGCGAACCGGGCGTCCACGTCCGCGGCTGCTGGGTCGTCGATCTGGTGCTGGGCAAGGGGTGAGCTGGGCGGCGGCTATCAATAGAACGGCATCCCCACAACCCTCCCGGAGCCTCCCCGATGGTGATAGCCACCGCGACCCTGCCCTACCGTCAGCTCTACGTCAACGGCCGGTGGTGCGACGCCGCCGGCGGGCAGCGGATGGGCGTCGTCAACCCGGCCACCGAGGAGGCGTTCGCCGAGGTCGCCAAGGGCGGCCGCGCCGACTGCCGGCGGGCCATCGAAGCCGCCGCCGCCGCCATGCCCGCGTGGATGAAGCTGACCGCCTTCGACCGCGCGAAAATCCTCAAGAAGACCGCCGAGTTGCTCCGCGAGCGGGCCGACCAGTACGCCCGCGACATGACGATGGAGCAGGGCAAGCCGCTCGTCGAATCGAAGGGCGAGGTGCTGCAAACGGCCGACACGTTCGAGTGGTTCGCGGAGGAGGCGAAGCGGGCCTACGGGCGGATCGTCCCGAACAGCGTGCCGGGCAAGCGGCACTTCGTCATGCACCACCCGGTGGGCGTGGTGGCGTGCATCGGGCCGTGGAACTTCCCGATGTCGCTGCAATCCCGCAAGATCGCGCCGGCGCTGGCGGCCGGCTGCACGGTGGTGTCGAAGCCGGCCAGCCAGACGCCGCTGTCCACCCTCAACATCTTCGACTGCCTGATCGACGCCGGGCTGCCGCCGGGCGTGGCCAACCTCGTCATTGGGCCGGCGAGCGAGATCGGCGACGAGTTCATGGCCAACCCGCTGGTGCGGAAGGTGAGCTTCACCGGCAGCACGGCCGTCGGCAAGCACTTGATGCGGCAGGCGGCGGACCACGTCAAGCGGCTGTCACTCGAACTCGGCGGACACGCGCCGTTCATCGTCTTCCCGGACGCCGACCCGGAAGTGGTGGCGAAGGCCGCGGTGCTGGGCAAGTTCCGCAACAACGGGCAGGTGTGCATTTCGCCGAGCCGGTTCTTCGTCCACCAGGACATCTCGAAGCGGTTCACGGAAGTGGCGGTGGAAGAGGCGAAGAAGCTGAAGCTCGGCAACGGCCTGGACGCCGGCACCCAGGTCGGGCCGATGTTCGAGAAGAAGGCGATGGACAACACCCTCGGCCTGATCGCCGACGCGACCGGCAAGGGGGCCGCGTGCCTGACCGGGGGCAAGCGGAGCGCGGCGTTCGAGAAGGGCTACTTCTTCGAGCCGACCATCCTGAACGGGCTGTCGGCGGACGCCAAGGTGCTGAGCGACGAGCCGTTCGCGCCGGTCATGCCGATCCTGGACTTCAGCAAACTGGACGACGTGATCGCGGCGGCGAACAACACGGCGTATGGGTTGGCGGCCTACGTCTTCACGAACGACATCAGCGTGGCGTTCAAGATGGCGGAGGGGCTGGAGGCCGGCATCATCGGGCTGAACGACCCGGTGCCGGCGACCCCGCAGTGCCCGTTCGGGGGGATGAAGGAGTCCGGCCTCGGCCGCGAACTGGGGAGCGAAGGGTTGCAGGCCTATCTGGAGACGAAGTACGTGAGTTTGAAGCTGCGGGATTGAAAGCGGCACGCGCCGCATCCGCTCTGCGGTATAATCGAGGTGTATCTTTGTGGCAACATTCCTGGACGTGGACCCGGCGACCCTCCACGTCCCCCCGTCGCGGTTGACCGGCGTGGACCTGTTCAAACTAGCGAGGCAGATCGCGCGCTACGGTCAGTCCACAGCGGGTCTGCCGCCGTGGGTTCACCGGGACGCCAACGGACGGCTGAAAATCATGAACGGCGTCACTCGTGCGACGAGAGTCGCGCAGTTGTTACCTGAAACATTGATCCGGGTGGAAGTGACGGCCGAGGAACCGAGCGCGGATTTTTCCAACCTGCCGACAATCGGAGACACACTCTCATGACCCACGATCGCGCCGAAGTGCTGGAAATCCTCGCGGAACTCAGCGGGCTGTCCCCGGACGTGCGGATGGGGCAGTGGCTGGGGATGTTCGCCAACGTCGCCCTCGGTTCGACGGTCGAATCCGTCTACGACGCCGAGGACGAGGAACTCCTGCCGGCCATGCGGGAGTTCCTCGCGGCGCGGCGGGCGGACGCGGGGCTTCTACTTGCAGCCGCCGGCTAGCGTTCACCAGCCCGCGCCCTTGGTGGTGGTCTTCACGCGGACCAGCCGCTTGTCGGCGGTGATGTACAGCGTCGCGCCGTCGTCGCCCCAGCCGCAGTTGGCCGTCGGCACGCCGGTGGCCAGGGTGCCCAGGTGCTTGCCGGCCTTGTCCAGCACGATCACCCCGCCGGGGCCGGTCGCCCACAGGTTGCCGGCCTTGTCCACCTTCAGGCCGTCCGGCAGGCCCGGCTTCTTGTCCTTCACCCACGCGGTGGCGTCGAAGAACACTTTGCCGTCGCCCAGCGTGCCGTCGTCCTTCACCGGGAACGCCTTCCAGTACGCCTTCTCCGGGTCCGAGTTGGCGACGTACAGCGTCTTCTCGTCGGGGCTGAAGGCGATGCCGTTCGGCCGGCTCATCTCCTTCGTCAGCAGCGTCAGTTTGCCTTTGGTGTCGAGGCGGTAGACGCCCTGGAAGTCGAGTTCCTTCGCCTTGTCGGTCATTTGGCCGGGTAGGCCGTAGGGCGGGTCGGTGAAGTACAGGTCGCCGTTGGACTTGTACGCCAGGTCGTTCGGGCTGTTCAGCCGCTTGCCGTCGAACTTGTCCACCAGCGTGACGAACTTGCCGTCGTCGAGGCGGCTGACGCGGCGGTCGCCGTGCTGGCAGAGAACCAGCTTGCCGGCCTTGTCCATCGCGAGGCCGTTCGAGCCGGGTTCCTTGCCGGTGAACTTATCCTTGCCGGTGTACCCACTGGGCTTGAGGAACTCCTTCAAGCCGTCCTTCGCCGACCACTTCCAGATCATGTTCTTGGGGATGTCGCTGAACAGCAGGTGGCCGCCGTCCTTGTCCTTCACCCACACCGGCCCCTCGGACCAGTCGAACCCCTCGGCGAGGACATCGATGGCGGCGTCTTTGGGCACCAGGGCGTCGAAGGCGGGGTCTTTCCGCTCGATGCTGCCGAGGGTCATGGGCTTGGGCGGCTGCGCGACGGCGGGAGCGGCCAGCAGGGCCACGACGAGGAGAGTCCGGGCGGACATGGGAGGGCGGCTCCGAGGGGGCCGTGGTGGGGTGGGTGAGGGTTCCACGGCGACAACCCCATGCTACCGCGACGGGTAGCCGGAACAAGCGGGCTGCCGACACGATTTCCGTCCGGCCGACGGGTCCGCCTTCCCTTCGCCCGGCCGGCGACTAGAATTCCGGTTTCGACCTTTTTCCCGACGTACCGGAGCGTTAGTCATGGCCGAACGCATGTCCACAGCCGACCGCATGGACCGCCAGCGGGCGAACGGCCGGCTCACCCGCATCGATAACGGCCACCTGAAGCGGAAGGAGCGGACCCAGCGGGACGCGAAGATGGCCGTCCTCATCAAGGCCGGCACCTTCCCGTACATCCCGTCGATCATGTCCTGGGCGAGTGTGCAACTGGGCAAGCGGACCTCCATGATCACGGAGGCCGAAATCCGGGCGCTGGCCGAACCCGCCAAAGTCGCCGACGCCCCCGCGAAGTGACGCCCCGGCCGGGTAGAATGAGGGCGCGGGGCCAACCCGCGCCCCGCCCGCGCTTCCGGAGGCCCCGGCCATGACCGACACCCGTCCCCTCGGCACCGTCGAACTGCTGACTGCCACCTCCGCTCTGTGTCCGCTCGCCCTCCCGCCGGGCGACGGCGAACCCCTCGTTCCGCTGTCCGACCCGACCTGGGATCAGACCGTCATCGACTGGCTGAAGCAACTCGTCGGGCCGCACGTCGTGGACTACGCCGACTTCCGCGAGAGCATCGAACACTGGCGGTTGCCGGTTCTCTTCCACAACTGCTACGTCGTCTTCCGCGACATCGTCGATTCGGGCGAGAACCACTGGCGGCTGGTCCGCCGGGAGGTCTTCTGCCACACGCCCGACATCGCCGTTGCCCGCGCTTTCATGGACCGGATTTCGGAACGAGACCTCTCACAGTTCCACCTTGAGTGGAGCGACGGAAATCGGTAGGCCGCGCGGCGGTTCAACAACCCCCCTCTGAGGCGTATGCGTGGCAACTCCCCCACCCTCGTTCGAGTTGACCCACCGAGTCGTGAAACTCGCCAACATCGAATCGCTTCAACTCCACGTCGAGCTCCAACTCGCGTTGCCCGAGATGGGCGAGTGGGTCAAAATCCCCTTCCGTGTGGACACGGGCGCGGACGTGAGCCTGATTCCCGGCAACCTGTGGAACCCGGCGATTCAATCCCTCACGAATTGGTCGCCGGGGGTCGATTTCCGCACGGCGTCGGGAACAGTCCTCCCGACCCGCCGGGCAATCGGGGTGCGATTCCGATTCTTGCCGCTGCTGTCCGAAACGTTCCGCACCGACTTCTCGGTGGCCACAACAGTCGCGTCGGATTACGGCCTCCTCGCTTGGCGTGACCTGGCCCTCGATTTCGACATCCACACGGCCCACCGCCCTCGGACGTATCCAGACGGCTCCGCCCTCGCTTTCCCCGGCGTCCTTCGCCTCACCCTGCGGCCGGATCGATTTCCGGCTCGCGTCGGCTGATGTCTGCGTGGTCGGCACACTCCCGGACGCGGCGGGGGAACAGCGGCAGGCGGCCGAACAGCCGGTGCCACCGCCACCGCCAGACGACGGCCGGGCGGGCGCAACGCCAGCACCGCAAGGCGGTTCCGTCCGAACCGACGATCGCCGCCGCCCGCCGCTGACGGTCGTGTTCGGCGATCCGCTCCGGCGTCTCGCCCCGGCGATAGAGTTCGTTCTCCATCAGGTCCACCGCCGCCGGCTCAGTCAACTCGCGGAACACGGTCACGCGGTCCAGCAGCTCCTCGGTTTCGGCCCGCCGGATAGATTCGGCGATGGCTCGCAACGGCACGTCCACGATAGCCCTCCGATTCGCGGCGGTCGGGAACTCTCGGCCGCCGCCGAGCGTCGAACGGCTATTCCGCCCAACGGAAATAGACCGCCGACGAACCGTGACTTACAATAGACGAACGCGCCGCGCCGCCGTCCACACCCGGTCGGAGTCGCCTCCGCCCGTCTCGGCCTTCCGCCTCCCCACGAGGGTGTCCCCATGCTCCGTCCGTCCGCCGGCCTGCTCGCCCTCTGCCTGTGCGGGGTGGCCGTCGCCGCCGACCCGCCCGCCAAGACCGGGGAGGCCCCGTTCGCCGGCTCGGCCACCCAGGCGATCAACCACTACCTGGCCGACGGGTGGGCGAAGGCCGACATCAAGAAGCCGGCCGACAAGGCCCCGGACCTGGAGTTCCTCCGCCGCGCGTTCATCGACCTGATCGGCCGCGTGGCCGCCCCGGACGAGGTGCTGGCGTTCGAGCAGGACAAGGCCGCGACCAAGCGGGCCAAGCTGATCAACCGCCTGCTCAACGCCACCGACTATACGCCGGTGGTGAACGGCCAGTCGGTGAAGGCCGAGGACGGCAAGAAGAACAAGGTGTACAACTACGCCGAGGAGTTCGCCAACCACTGGGCGAACCAGTGGACCGTGTCCCTGCTCAGCCGCACCACCCACCGCGTCTACCGCGAGCAACTGCACGCCTGGCTGGCCGACGAGTTCAGCAAGGACACGCCGTACAGTCAGATCGTCAAGCAACTGCTCACCGCCACCGGGAACGGCCAGCGGAACGGGGCGGCCAACTTCATCGCCGTCCACCTGGGCGACCCGATCCCGGCCGACAAGCGGGCCGAACTGGGCAACCACGACGCCGTGCCCATCACGTCCCGCGTCAGCCGCCTGTTCCTGGGCATCCAGACGCAGTGCACGCAGTGCCACGACCACCCGTTCATCAAGGGGCTGGAGCAGCCCGACTTCTGGGGCATCAACGCCTTCTTCCGCCAGACCACCCGCAGCGCCACGCCGACCGGCACCGCCGGCAACCAGCAGCAGATGATGAAGGTCGAGGACAAGATCGAACTGAAGGACAACGACGCGCTGAACGCCGACAGCCGCGTGTACTACGAGAAGCGGGACGGGACGACGAAGGCCACCAAGGCGGTGTTCCTCAAGGGGTACGCCGAGATCGAGGCCGAGGACGCCAAGGCCAAGGGGGCGCGGCTGACGGCCGGCAAGTCGCGGCGGGAGCTGCTGGCCGAGTACGTCGTCGGGCACGACAACTTCGCCCGCGCCCACGTCAACCGGGTGTGGGGCCACCTGTTCGGCCGCGGCCTCCAGAAGGATCCGTCGGTCGACGACTTCGGCAGCCACAACGAGATCGTCCACCGCGAGCTGATCGACCGCCTGGCCGCCGACTTCGTCAAGTACAACTACAGCACCAAGGCGCTGCTCGAGTGGATCTGCACCAGCGACGCCTACGGCCTCAGCCACGTCGCCAACAAGGACTACGCCGACCCGAAGTACGACCCGTACTTCGCCCGCATGCCGCTGAAGGCCATGTCCCCGGAGGTGCTGTTCGACGCCCTCGCCCACGCCACCCAGTCGGAGGCCGTCACCGGCAAGGATCCGGCCAAGCGGCGGACCCTCCGCGACGCCTGGCTGGGCAAGCTGGTCCGCAACTTCGGCGACGACGAGGGGAACGAACTGAGCTTCAACGGCACCATCGTCCAGGCCCTGCTGATGATGAACGGCAAGGAACTGAACGACGAGGTGAAGCGGAAGGACACCGGCGTCATCGCCGAGACGATGAAGCGGCACGCCAAGAAGCAGGGCGAGGCGTACTTCGCCGCCGTCGTGGACGACCTGTTCCTGACCGCGCTGAACCGCCACGCCAACAAGACCGAACTGGCCACCCTGCTGGATGTCATGAAGCGGGGCGGGTCGATGAAGACCGACAAGCCGGCCGACCCGACCAAACCGCCGGCGAAGGGACCGGTCCCGCCGCCGAAGGGCAAGGGGCCGAACCCGAAGGATCCGCCGGCCGTCGTCGGCGGCCCCGTCGTCGTCGGCGGGTCGAACCTGTTCGACGCCACCTTCTACCAGGACGTGTTCTGGGCGCTGCTGAACACCAACGAGTTCATCCTCAACCACTAACCGGTTGACGGACGGACGCGGACCACCCGGCCG
>JAYTTN010000179.1:0-7791 GCA_043745295.1 Fimbriiglobus sp.
GCCGCGACCGCGAGGGAGCGGCAGTGGGGAAACGGTGCCGCTCCCTCGCGGTCGCGGCTCGCAAGTCATTGCGGCGGGAGGAAGCGGGTCCGCACCTGCAGGCCGATGAAGTTCTGCGCGACGCCGACCGACTCCGGGGCCAGCTCCACCTCCACCTCCACCACCCGGCGGTCGGCGTCCTCGCGGGGGCCGAGCGGGGTGAGGGCGTTCCGCGAGATGACCGTCGCCACCTTGTCCGCACCGGTCACGCGGCCGGTCAGCTTCTTCTCGCCGGTGCCGCCGGACACCACTCGCGCGTCGATTTCCACCGCCACCGACCCGGCCTTCGCCACCCACTCCCGCAGCCGGCCCACGTCGGTCTCGTACACCTCGGCGAGGACCACCAACTTGCCGGTGTCGGCGAGTTGCAGGATCGGCTGGTTCGCCAGCGTCTCCCCGACCTTCGCCGTCACCTTCACCACCCGGCCGGCGGTCGGGGCGGTGACGCCGGCGTCCTTCACCTTCCGCTCGGCCACGACCTTCGCCGCCGTCAGCGAGGCGAGCGGCACCTGGGCCAGCGCCCGATCCGCGTCCGCCCGCACCGCCGCCTTCTTCGCCGCGATGGACACGCCCGATTGCTCCTTCTGCACCTTCAGCTTCTCCTTCTGGGCGACGGCCACCGCCACCTCCGCCTCGGCCGTGGCGAGCAGAGCGTTCACCGTCTCGAAGTCCTGCTTCGGCACCGGCACCCCCTCGGCCTTCACCTGGGTCAGCCGCAGCTGGTCGGATCGCCCGCGCTCGGCCTGCGCGGACGCGGCTTTCTCCTTCGCGTCGAGTACCTTCGTGTCCTGGACCAAGCCGGCGGTCGCCTGGTTCGCCTCGGCCTCCAGGTCGGCCAGCTTCGCCTTCGTCGCCGCCGCGATGGCCACCTTCAGCGACTCCGCCTCGGCGATCTGCGCGGCCAGCGTGGTCAGGTTCAGTTGCCGCTCGTCGTCGCCGGAGAGGGTGGCGATCACTTCGCCGGCGACGACGTTCTTGCCAACCGCCACGACGGTCTTCAGCTTGTCGCCGGGCGGCCCGTACACCGCGATCACGCCGCCGGCGGGTTGGATGCGGCCGAGCGACTCCACCGCGCCACCGGCAGCCGGGGCGGACGGTTGGCCCGCCCCGCCGAGTGCGAGGGTGCCCGTGCCGGACTTCTTCGGCGCGAACAGCAGGTATCCGGCCCCACCCGCCAGGGCGAGGTTGGCAACGACGCTGACGAGCAGGAGCGGGCTGAGTTTGCCGGATCGGCGAACGGGAGGCGTCATGGGATTCCGCGACCGTGGGACAGTTCCCCTTTCCGGGGCGAATACCGGCAGGGTATCGTAAGGAGGGTTCCGGCGACAATCCCGATTCGACTCCGATCCCATGCGCGTCCTGGTGCTACCCTGCGGCGGGGCCGTCCCCGGCCACCCGCTCACCGGCTTCCTGGTGGACGGCGTTCTGGCCGTGGACGCCGGGCCGTTGGGCACGTTCGGCACCGTCGCCGAGCAGGGGGCGGTACGGGACATCCTGCTCACGCACTCGCACGTCGATCACGTCGCCGGGCTGCCGATCTTCCTCGACAACGTCTATCGTATCCCGGACGCGCCGCCGACGGTCCACGCCACCCGCGACACGCTCGACTGCCTCCGCCGCGACCTGTTCAACGACCGCCTGATGCCGGACTTCTTCGCCCTGTCCGAAACGCTGCCGCCGTTCGTCGCCGCCCGCGAGGTGGTGCCGGAGCGCCCGTTCGCCGTCGGCCGGTACACCGTCACGCCGATCCCGGTGGATCACACGGTGCCGACCGTCGCGTACTTGATTGATGACCGCACCGCCGCCGTCGCGTTCGTCACCGACACCGCCCCGGTGCCGGCCGTCCTCGAACCGCTGGCCCGCTGGCCCCGGCTGAAAGTCGTGTTTCTGGAATGCTCGTACCCCCGCCGCTTGACCGAACTGGCCGGCGTCACCAAACACCTGACGACGGACCAGTTCGCCGAGGCCGCGCTGGCGTTCCCGAAGGCGGTGCGGGTGTTCGCCACGCACGTCAAACCGCGATACCATGCCGAGGTGGCGGCGGAGCTGGCCGACCTCGGCTTCGCGGTCGCGGAGCCGGGAGTGGTCGTCGAGGTGTGACCGTTCACCGGAGGCGGCGATGCGATTCCACTGCGACATCTGCGGGCAAGACCACGACGAACTGCCGGACATCGGCGCGGATTACCCCGACCACTGGTTTCTCGTTCCGGAAGCGGAGCGGGAACGCCGGGTGGAGTATTGCGCCGACGCCTGCGCGGTGGACGGCGAGGCGTTCTACATCCGCGGCGTGATCCGCATTCCCGTCCACGACCACCCGGAGCCGTTCGGCTGGGGCGTGTGGGTGTCGCAGAAGAAGGAGAACTTCGCCGAGTACATGAAGGCGTTCGACTCGGCCGAGATCGGCCCGTTCTTCGGCTGGCTGTCCACGAGTATCGCCTACTACTTGCCCGACGCCACGACGCATCTGAAGACCAAAGCCCACTTCCAGGGGAGCGGCCTCCGCCCGGTCATCGAACTGGAACCGAGCGACCACCCGCTGGCCGTCCACCAGCGGGACGGCGTCAGTCTGGCGACGGCGTGGGACTTCGTCCACTTCGCCATGCTGCCCCACGACGAACGCCAGAAGCGGATCGACGCGCGGCGGCCGGTGAAGAACGCCAAGCCGAAACGGAAGGAGCGCAAGTGACCTCATTCCCGGATCGCCTGGCGGACGCCGTCCGCCGTCACGGGCCGCTGTGCGTCGGCCTCGACCCCCGCGTCGAGATGCTGCCACGGGCGTACCCACAGGCGGAGCCGACGGTCGCCGTCGAGTCCTTCTGCCTGAAGGTGCTGGAACTGGTGCGGCCCTTCTGCGGGATCATCAAACCCCAGGCCGCGTTCTTCGAGTTGCTCGGCCCGCCGGGGTTCGCCGCACTCCAAGTCGTACTGCGGCGGGCGAGGGAGCTGGGCTTCGTCACCATCCTGGACGCCAAGCGGGGCGACATCGCCAGCACCGCTCAGGCGTATGCCGACGCCGCGTTCGGCCCGGTGTGGGACGCCGACGCCCTCACCGTGAACCCGTACCTCGGCCGGGATTCGGTGGAGCCGTTCCTGACCGTCGCGCGGAAGGCGACCCCGACGCGCGGCCTGTTCGTGCTGGTGCGAACCAGCAACCCCGGCGGCGGCCTGTTTCAGAATCGGTTGTCCGACGGCCAACCGCTGTATCGTCACGTCGGCGAAGCGGTGGCGGACTGGAACGCCGAGCGGATCGGCGACTGCGGCCTCGGCGATGTCGGGGCCGTGGTGGGCGCGACGCACCCGGCCGAGCTGGCGGAGCTGCGGGCCGCATTGCCCAACGTCTGGTTCCTGATTCCCGGCTACGGCGCGCAGGGCGGCACGGCGGCGGACGTTCGCGCCGGCTACTTGCCGAACGGCCTCGGCGCGGTGGTGAACAGCTCGCGCGGCGTCGTCTTCCCGTTCCACCCGGACGACCCGGATTGGGAGGCGACGGTCGTCGAAGCAGCGAAGAAAGCCCAGGCTGAGTTGCGGGCGTGATGCGCGAGGGAACGGTGCCTTCCCGCCGGGCGAGCGGGGGGCGTAAGCCCCCTGTTGGTTTTGACGATGAACCGGCGGCGTGAGCCGCCTGGGTGATTGAAACCGCAACCCAGGCGGCTCACGCCGCCGGTTCGCCCGGATTTGAAACAGGGGGCTTACGCCCCCCGCTCGCCCAGACAGGAACCCACCCATGCCACCCACCCGCCGCGATGTCCTGCTCGCCTCCGCGCTGCTGTTGCACCCAGGCCTCCGGGCGGTCGCGGCCGACCCGCCGAAGAAGCCGAAGAGTCCGTTCCTGGAGGGCAACTTCGCGCCCGTGAGCGAGGAACACACCACCGACGCCTTGAAGGTGACGGGCGAACTCCCGAAGGCCCTCGACGGGCTGTTCGTGCGGAACGGGCCGAACCCGCAGTTCCCGCCGGCGGGCAACTACCACTGGTTCGACGGCGACGGCATGCTGCACGGCGTGCGGCTGCAGGGCGGTCAGGCGACGTACCGCAACCGGTTCATCCGCACGAAAGGCTTCGAGGAAGAGAAGAAGGCCGGCAAGGCGACGTACCCCGGCATCCTGGACGCGCCGGACCTGAAGAAGATTCTGGCCGGCGAACTGCCGTACAAGAACCCCGCGAACACCGCTCTGGCGTTCCACGCGGGCATGCTGCTCGCCCTGTGGGAGGTCGGCGAACCCTACGAGGTCAAGCTGCCGAGCCTGGACACGGTCGGGCCGTACACCTTCGCCGGCAAGCTCGACCAGCCCGTCACCGCGCACCCGAAGGTGGATCCGGACACCGGCGAGATGCTGTTCTTCGGGTACATCCCGAACAAGCCGCTGGCGGTGTTCAGCACGGCGAACGCCATGGGCGAGTTGGTCCGCACCGTCGCCGTGACGCTGCCCCGCCCGACGATGATCCACGACTTCGTCATCACCAAGAACCACGCCGTCTTCCCGTGCGGCCCGCAGACGTTCGATCTGGCGCGGCTGGTCAAGGGCCGGTCGCCGTGGTACTTCGACGCCGAGAAGCCGATGGCGTTCGTCGTCGTGCCGCGCGGCGGCGACGGCAAGCCCGTCACCATCGAAGCGAAGACGGGCTTCGCCTTCCACTTCCTGAACGCCCACGAAGCCGACGGCAAGATCGTCGTCGTCGGCTGTCGGTACAACCGCTTCCCCGGCGCGGTGTCGTTCGGCGAGGTGGACACGGACGAGACGCCGAACCCCGGCGTGCCGTACCAGTGGACGCTCGACTTGAAGACCGGCAAATGCGCTGAGAAGTCGCTCGACGATTCGCCCGCCGAATTCCCCCGGCTGCCGGATACGCTGATCGGCAAGGCGAACCGCTACGGCTACTTCGGCACCGGCGACGGCGAGTTCTTCACCGGCCTACGGAAGTTCGACGTGACGACGGGGAAAAAGTCCGACCACTTGTACGGCGACGGGCGGTTCGGCGGCGAGGGGGTGTTCGTGCCGAACCCGGACGGCCGGGGCGAGGACGCCGGCTGGCTGCTGAACTACGTCCACGACAAGGCGGCCGACGCGAGCGAACTCGTCGTGACGGACGCGGCCGACATGCTGGCCAAGGCGGTGGCGCGGGTCCACCTGCCGGCCCGCGTGCCCTACGGCTTCCACGGCACCTGGGTGCCGGCGGCCCGGTGGTGAGCCGCGCTCACGGCGGGGGTGGCGGCGGGGGTACCGGCGTGATTACCGGAATGGGGATGGGGCTTTTGATGATCTCGGGCGGGATGGACACCAGGTCGATCAGGTGGGAGTAACTGTGGGTTCCGGCACCGGTGGCGGTGCGAACCACGCGGATCGTGCAATCCGTCATCTCGGCTTGGCCGAAAAACGCGGCCACCCAGGTCGTGACGTTATCGACCGTGTAGAGGGGACACGGATCGACGAGCGACACCGGCGTGTTCGTGCCCTCCGGGATCAGTTCGCACCGCACGCTGTAGTCGGTCGCCGGCTCGACCTCGCCGTAGGCCGTGAACAGGTAGCGGCTGACTTTCGTGTTCGGGTCGGCGAACGGCGGGCTTTCGACGGTGATGGCGGGCACAGGCACTCCGGTTCGGAAGGGGACGGCTCACTCGGCCGTCGGGATGATCTTGAGGTTTCGGATACCGACCGTCGCGTCCTTGACACAGACCACGAACGCACCGGTCGGGGACCATGAGTGAGGTGTTGGAACCAGAGACGGGTGTTGCCGGCTTTCCCGCTCCATCATCCTCGCCACGGCCTTATCGAGTTGGAGGCGGGTTTGCGTTCCGATCCGCTTCTCGTCCGAGCCGCTGGCACCCGGTGCGATCCACGAGACGGATACCCCGGCCGGCGACACGCGGAACGTCACCGTCCGCCATTCACCGACCCCGCCAATTGGCCGCGTCGGCAAGAAATCAAGGCCACCGAGAAAGCCTGTCGCGTGCACGGGGTTCGCGGCCCGAAGGTCCGAGTCGTAGGCGACAATCGCCCGCGCTCGGGACAGCCGCGCCGGTTGCCCCTTCGCCCGCGGGCCGATGGAATCGGTGTACAGGAGCTGCACGGGCCAAAAGTGCCCGGCGTCGGCCCCCGAACCGGTGTCGGCGCAAATGCCCGCGCCGATCAGCCCGCCCTGGGGGTTTGCGTCCAGTTCGCGCAACTCGACCGTGAGGAGGTAGTCGGTGATCGGCAGGTCGGGCGTCAACTGGCACCTCCCTTCCCCGACGGAAGTGATGGCACAAACATCCGGATCCACGGTCGAGGTCGTGACGGTGGGCACGCCCCGCTTGGCTTTGAACCACGCCGGCAGCCCTTTCTCTCCGAGGAATGTCACGGGGCGTTTCTCCAGCAGTTCGTTCCGCTGGAAGTCCATCACCTGCTCGGCGATCTCGTCGGCGGTCGGTTCGGGGGCGACCGGCGGCCGCTCGCGGAGGGCCATCGCGCCGAGCGCCAGCAGGGCGACGGCGGCAACGCCGACCGCCACTACGGTCGCCTTCGGCACCAGCCGGAGCCGCCGCCACGCCCGCAGCGTCCGCCGCGGCGGGGCGATGATGAGACGCCCGCCCGCCAGGAACAGGTCGAGGTCGTCGGCGAAGGCGTCGGCCGTCTGGTAGCGATCATCGGGGTGCTTCTCCAGCCCTTTGCAGATGATCGCGTTCAGGGCCGGCGGCAAGTCCGGTTGCACGACGATGGGGGGGGCGAGCGGGTCGGTGGCCACCGCTTCGGTGGGGGCGTTCCGGTCGAACGGCGGCTGGCCGGTGACGCAGCAGTACAGGGTGGCGGCGAGACCCCACACGTCCGACCGCGCGTCGCACTTGGCCGACCGCTGGGTGGCCTGCTCCGGGGCCAGGAAGCCCGGCGTGCCCAGCACCGCCCGCGACCCGGTCGGCCCCTCGATGTCGCTCAAGACCTTGGCCATGCCGAAGTCGGCCACCTTCGGGGTCGCGTCGGTCGTGCGATCGGACAGCAGGATGTTGCTCGGCTTCAGGTCGCGGTGAATCACCCCGGCGCGGTTCGCGGCGGCCACCCCCCGCGCGGCGGCCGACAGCACACGGGCGGCCACTTGCGGGGCCATCGGGCCGTCGAACAGCAGCCAGTCCGCCACCGACCCGCCCGCGACGTACTCCATGACGAAGTACGGGTCGTCGCCGTCCACGGCGGCGAACAACCGGGCGACGTTCGGGTGGACCAGCTTGGCGAGCGACCGCGATTCGGTGCCGAACCGGCGGAGGTTCATCGGCGTGCGGGCGTCGGGCCGGACGAACTTGACGACGACGGCCCGGCCGGCGGCGACATCCCAGGCGCGGTACAGTTCGCCCATCCCACCCCGGCCCAGCCGGTCGATCTCGACGAACCCGTGATCGGCGGCCAGTCGCGCCTCGCGGGCCGGAGTCTGGACAACCCGGTCCAGCGCCAGTCCCGCCGCGAACGACCGCGTGCCGGCCACGACCGCCAAGTCCGCCATCCGCGTGGGCGGGTCGGCCCACCGCGTGCGCGACTGGCCGGCCGTGGATACGCCGCACTGCGGACACATCCCCGACGGATCGGCGACGGCCGCGAGCGGATTCGCGCAGCGGGTGCAGGTGTCGAGCAGGAGCATGGGCTTGGCCTGGCGAGAGATCGCGAGCCACACGTTCGTCCAGTTGCGGTAATGATGGTCTGCCGCCCGTTCGCCGTCAACAAGAAAGTTGTGAATTTGCTGGTGTCTCAGTTTGGCCGTTTGTCGGGGGGGGGGGGGGGGCACCCCC
>JAYTTN010000180.1:0-7788 GCA_043745295.1 Fimbriiglobus sp.
AAGAACCGTCGCTCACGCTTCCGGCTCGGACCGAGTCCGACAGCAGGATCCGATACGTCGCCTTCCAGACGGGCGCTTCGAGGACGTAGCTCGCGCGCAGGGTGCGCTCGCCTTCGCCCTGCGCGAACAGGCTGAACGTGCGGGCGTCCTTCTTCTTCGCCGCGAGTTGCGTCTTCAGGTAGAAGTCCAAGTCGCGCTTCACGCCCTCGTCGAGCAGTTGCAGTTCGATGTCGAACAGGTCGAACGTCTTCACCTCGGCGGTGTCGGTCATCACCGACACGCGGACGACGGACGCCACGCCGGCGTCGGTGTTCGTGTCCACGGTGTCGATGCCGAGCAGCACGCCCAGAATCGGGGCCGTGGCCGCCACCGGCTTCACCGCCACCCGCGCGCCCTTCAGTTGTGGCAACAGCCCGACGAGGCTGCCGGAATCGGGAATGTGCAGGGCGATCTCGGCCAGGAGCTGTTCGACCGGGGTGGTGCTGTCGTAGCTGACGGCCGACACCGTGCCGCCGTCGAGGTCGAGAATCGTCAGCGATTTCAGCACGTCCGACACTTCCCGCTGCTTGAAGTTCAGCGTGACGACGGCCGCGTCGGTGACTTTACCTTCGCGCTCGAAGTACCCGACACCGTGCTTGTACAGGACGACCCGACGAATCGGCAGGGTGGGCATGGGCAACTCCGAGAGAGCGGGAAGAGGCGTGCGGGAAATCTTACGCGGGGGAAGGCGGAGAGGGTTCTTGAAGTAGCCCGACTCTCCGGAGTCGGGACGAACCGCCAACGGGATTCGTCCCGACTCCGGAGAGTCGGGCTACGGGGCGAGAACATTTCCCTCTCGAATGCACCCTCTCCGGGACGGTTTGGACCGGGAGGAAGGCCTTCCGTTCCTTTCCCGTGCCCTCGCGTCGGCGTCGGCAATTCTTCCGGTACGCCCGTCGCCGCGCCGGCGGACGACCGGTGACGGCGACCGACCGCTGGCCCGGTTCGGCCGGCTCTCGTAAACCAGCCCCGTCCCCGCGCGGCTCGCCATTCCCCCCGGCCGAACCCATGATCCTGCTCATCGATAACTACGACTCGTTCACCTACAACCTCGTGCAGCGGTTCGGCGAGCTGTACCCCCGCCTGCCGATGGAAGTCCACCGCAACGACCGCATCTCCATCGGCCAAATCGCGGCGATGAACCCGACGCACATCGTCATCTCGCCGGGGCCGTGTTCGCCGAAGGAGGCCGGCATCTCGAACGCGGTGCTGACGCGGTTCGCCGCGACGGTGCCGACGTTCGGCGTCTGTCTCGGTCACCAGTGCATCGGGTACACGTTCGGCGGCGAGGTGGTGCGGAACAGCCGCGTCATGCACGGCAAAGTGTCGCCCATCCGCCACGACGGCAAAGGCGTGTTCGCCGGCCTGACCGACCCGTTCGACGCCACCCGCTACCACTCGCTGGTGATCCGCAAGGAAACCTGGACGAACCCGGACTTCGAGGTGTCGGCGTGGACGGCCGAGGGCGAGATCATGGGCGTGCGGCACAAGGCGTGGCCGCTGCACGGGGTGCAGTTCCACCCGGAGAGCTTCCTGACGGTGGAAGGGCCGAAGCTGCTGAAGAACTTCCTGAACTTGGCCCCGTGGGAGTGAACGACTGTCCGAGCCGGAAGCGTGAGCGACGGTTCCAGGTCGCACCGTCGCTCACGCTTCCGGCTCGGACAGTCGTCACCGCACCGTCACGAAGTCGTTGTGGTTCAGCAGCGCCCCGATCAGGTTCTGACGGGCTTTCGCCGCCGGGTTCGCGTGCTTCTGGGTCTTCAGCACCGCACCCCATTCCGCCAGCGCCTCCGTGCACGCCGCGCGTTCCTCCGCCGTCGGCGTCGTGCCCAACAGCAACTCGAACGCGGCCGCGAGGAACGCCGCGTCGTCGGCCCCCGCCGGCAGCTTCGCCGCGATGGCCTCCGCCGCGTTCACCGCCAGTTTGCTGTTCGACAGTGCCAGGGCCTGAGCCGGAACGACGCTCTGCGTGCGGCGGTAGCAGTCCAGCACGTTGGCGTCGTCGAACTGCGACAGGAACTTGTTGTGGTCGTTGTGCGACTGGAAGAAATACAGGCTGCGGCGGGTCGAACCGTCCTGGTCGCCGAGCGGCACCGACGGCCCGGCGAGCGTGAGGTCGAGCTTCCCGCCGAGGTGGAGCAGCGAATCGCGGACGGCCTGCGCCTCCAGGCGACTGGGGTTCTGCCGCCACAGGTACTTGTTGTCCGGGTCGGCCTCGAGGTTCGCGTCGGCATCCCGTGCGGAGGAATTCATCCGGTAGGCGGCGGACGTGACGATCAGCCGGTGCAGGTGCTTGAGGGACCAAGCGCCGGGCGAGCGGGGGGCGTCAGCCCCCTGTTTCTTCGCATCGCCAACAGGGGGCTGACGCCCCCCGCTCGCCAAGACAGTCGGATCGGTGAACTCGGCCGCGAGCCAGTCCAGCAACTCCGGGTGCGTGGGGGCGGTGCCTTTCCTTCCGAAGTCGAACACCGTCGGCACCAGCGGCGCGGCGAAGTGGCGGAGCCAGACGTGGTTCACCAGCACGCGGGCGGTGAGCGGGTTCCGCGCGTCGGCGATCCAGTCGGCCAGCGCCGTCCGGCGGCCGGTGCTGGTGGCCGGGAACGGCTTGTCGCGCGAGGCCGCCGGCTCCACATTCGATTCGGCCGCCTTCACCGCGCCGCGGATCGGGGTGAACGCTTCGCCCGGCTTTTCTTGGGCTTTCTTCGCCGCGCCTACCGCCGCCTTCGCCGCGTCCCGCATCTTCGTCGCCTCGGCTTTCTTGGATTCCGGCGCTTTGGTCACGTCCGTCTCCCGTAGCAGGAGCGTCAGTTCGGCGAGGCGGAGAGCGTGCGCCTTCTCGGCCTTCGCCGCAACCGCTGACAACGCTTTGTCACCGGGATTCCTGGTCGCTCCCAGGCGGGCATCGAACGCGGCCGACTCGGCCTCGGCGACCGCCTTCTCGTCCGGCTCGGTGGCCTTCGCCCGCTTGCCGTCGAGAACCTTGCGGTACGCGGCCACGATCTCCGACCGCAAACCCGGTTGCACCGCCGTGTCCGGCAGCGTCACGGGTTGGATCTTCAGTTCGCCGAACGCCAGCAGCGGCGGCAGCCCCGGTGACAGCGGCTTGTCGGTGGCGGGGTTCTTCTCGTCGCCGCGGACGAACTTGAACGTCTTCGCGTCCGGGTTGCAGTCGAAGGCGCGGGGGATGCCGGCCGTCGCCGGGTCGAGGTTGTCCGGCACGAAGTCCGTCCGCACCTGGTACGGCTCGAAGAACGCCCGGAGCCGATAGTAGTCGGCCTGCGAGATCGGGTCGAATTTGTGGTCGTGGCACTTGGCGCAGTTGAAGGTGAGGCCGAGGAACGCCTTGCCGGTATGTTCGACGGTCTCCTCCAACCAGGTGTTGCGGTTGAAGAGAAAGTATTGCCGCGCGAGGAAGCCGGTGGCCCGCAGCTTCTTGGCGTCGGTCGGATGCCGCTCGTCGGCCGCCAGCATGTCGCGGATCATCTCGTCGTAGCCGAGGTCGGCGTTCAGGCTCTCGACGACATAGTCCCGCCAGTGGAAGATGTGCTTCTGGCTGTTGCGGAGTTCCTGGCCCAATCCCCACCAGTCCGAGTACCGCCAGATGTCCAGGAAATGTCGGCCCCACCGCTCGCCGTACTGCGGCGACGCCAGCAGCGCATCGACCAGCTTTTCGTAGGCGTTCGCCGACGTGTCCGTCAGGAATGCCCGGATTTGCCCGGCGGTCGGCGGCAAACCGGTGAGGTCGAGGTAGACCCGGCGGAGCAGGATTCGCTTGTCGGCCGGCGGCTGCGGCGCGAGGCCGCGCTTCTTCCACTCGGCTTGCAGGAACGCATCGATGGGGTTCGCCGCGCCGGGCGGAACCGGCGGCCGTTTGGGCGCGCGGAACGCCCAGTGGTCGCGCGGGTCGGGGTCCGGTTGCTCGTTCGGTGGGGCCACCGCGCCGCCGTCGATCCATTTCGCCAGCCTCTCGATTTCCCCCGGCTTCAGGTGTTCACCCTCGCTCGGCGGCGGCATCTGCGCGAAGCCGTCGGCCTTGCGGACGTGCTTGAGTAGCAGGCTCTCGCCGCTCTTCTTCGGCGTCACCGCCGGGCCGGAGTTACCGCCCGCGAGGATGCTCTTGGCGGTGTCGAGGCGCAGGTCGGCCTTCTGCTGCAACGCCCCGTGGCAGGCGTAGCAGCGCGCCGCGAGGATCGGCTTCACGTCCTTCAGGTAGTCCGCCTCGGCGGCGGAAGCGGCGGAGGCGAACGCGAGAACGGCGAGCAGGCGCATGGCGGGAAGCCTCGGCGGTGATGGAACTGTTGTAGTCGGGGTTGTCGGGCCTCGAAGACTCGACCCGACCTACTAAATCAACAGCACAACCCAAGAGGCACCCGCCCCATGTTCATCCTGTCCGCGTTCGCCGACGAGATTTCGCCCGACCCGCGCGAGCAGATCGCCGTGCTCCAGCAGTGCGACATCCAGCACATCGAGTTCCGGTCCCTTCACAAGACGAACGTGCTGAAACTGTCCGACGCGCAACTGGCGGAGTTCAAGCACCTGTTGGACGGCGAGGGCTTCGGCCTGTCGGCCATCGGCTCGCCCGTGGGCAAGTACGCCATCGACGCGCCGTTCGAGCCGCACCTCGACCTGTTCAAGAAGGCGCTCCAGATCGCCGCCGAGTTCGACTGCCCGCGCGTCCGCGTGTTCAGCTATTACCCGCCGGCGGACACGCCGTGGGACAACGACTGGACGCCGTGGCGGGAGGAAGTCATCCGGCGGATGCGGGTGAAGGCGGAGCTGGCGGAGAAGGCCGGCGTCACGCTGCTGCACGAGAACGAACACCGCATCTACGGCGACCAGCCGGAGCGGGTGGCGGACCTGATGGCGAGCGTGAACAGCGAATCCCTGCGGTGCGCCTACGACGCCGCCAACTGGGTGTTCAGCGGGTACGACCCGATGAAAGGCTGGGACTTGACGAAGGACTTCACCACCCACTTCCACATCAAAGACTGGAAGAAGCCGACGCCGGGCGAGGAGGGACACGGGCACGGCGTGCTGCCGGGGCACGGCGACGGCCACCTGTTCTACAGCGTCCGCGCGGCGGTGAAGCGGCTGTACCACGGGTTCGCCACGATGGAACCGCACCTCCGCGGCGGCGGCCCGACCGGCGGGGTCACGGGCCCGGACCTGTTCCCGCACGCCGTCGAAGCCTTCCGCGAGATCCTGCTGGCGCACGGCGGCACCGAGGGGTGAGCGAGAAGGCCGAGATCGGGCAACCCGGCCCGGTGTCACCTGGCGTCCTTCGCCCGCGTCATCTCGTACAGGGTGACGCTCGGCCCCGGCTCGACCTTGTCCGGCACGAGTTGGCCGGCGGCAAGGAAACCGAGCTTGAAGGTGTCGCCGGCCAACTCGTACACGCAGTCGAAGGCTGAATTCCCCTGGGTGTTCGTCCACTTCATCCGCTTCGGCGTCGCCTTCGCGTCGAGGGTGAACGTCCAGTCCGACCGCTGCCCCTGACCGAACAAGGTGTGGCACTTGCCGTCGGCGTCGAACCCGAATGTGTGCGTCTGGATGACGGCGTCGTCCTTGCCGTGCATGGTCAGTCGGTGCGCCTTCCAGGTGCCGACGAGGGCCGTGGCGTCGTCGACCCTCTTGAAGTCCTTCGGCACCGGCGCGGCGACGGCGGTGCCGGCGAGCAGCAGGAGCGCGAGGGGGAATCGCATGGCCAGACCCTCCGGGTGTGGGCGGTCACTTGGCGGATTTGTCGCGGGTCGTTTCGAATAACTGTAGCGCCGGATGCACTTCCACTTTCGCGGGCAACCCCTTCTCGGGGTAAAAGATCAAGGCGAACTTGAGCGTGTCCCCGTCGAGTTCGTACACGCACTCGAAGGTGCCCCCCGCCTTGCGAGTGATTCTGGCCCGCTTTGGCGTCGCCTTCTGGTCCACCACCTCCCACGTCCACGATTGTTCGACGTTCCGCGGTTGATCGCTCCACGTCTGGAGAGTGCCGTCGGCGGCGAACTGGAACCACCCCGAGTACGTGCCGGCCGGCTTCCACGTGCCGACGAGCAACCTGGCGTCATCCGCCTTCTTGAAGTCCTTCGGCACCGGCGCGGCGACGAGGCTGCCGGTGGCGATGAGCAAAACGAACCAGGTTCGCATGGCGGCCTCGGAGGGTAGGCGGATGTCACTTGGTCCGCCGCAGTTCGTACACCCGAAGCCCGCGGGCAGGTTCGAGGCTCTTCGGCGGGTCCGGTTCGGCGTCGGTCAGCCAGTAGAAGCCGACCTGGAGCACGTCCCCTTTCACCTCGTACAGGCAGGCGAGTTTCGCGTTCGGGAAGCCCTTCCGCACCCACTGCATCCGGCTCGGCGTGACGGTCTTGTCCACCGTCCAGACGTGGTCCTCGGTGTGAACGCCGTTCCCCTGCGGGGCGGACACGCGAACCTTTTCCGCATCGAACGCGAACGCCTGCCCGTCCTCCGCCCGGTCGCCGTCCTGTCGCACCACCTTCCAGGTGCCGATCAGTTCGGCGTCGGCGGGTTTCTTCGGCGGCGGCTTCGGCACCGGCGCGGCGACGAGGCTGCCGGTGGCAATGAGCAAAACGAACCAGGTTCGCATGGCGGCCTCGGAAGGTGGGCGGGTGTCACAGCTTCTTCTTGCCGGCGGTGGCGGCGACGTACTTCTGCGGCTCCGGCTCGCCGACCACCTTCAACAGTTCCACCACCAGGTCGTCGCTCGTCTTGCCCTCGGCCTGCGCCTGGAAGTTGGCGGCGATGCGGTGCCGCAGCACGGGGATCGCCGCCTTCTTCACGTCGTC
Source organism: Fimbriiglobus sp. (assembly GCA_043745295.1). Lineage (GTDB taxonomy): Bacteria > Planctomycetota > Planctomycetia > Gemmatales > Gemmataceae > JALHQU01. Next base: position 6,837 of record JAYTTN010000180.1, read on the forward strand.
GATGGCCACCGTGAACCGGCCGTCCATCGCGGCGAACGCCTGCCCGGCCCGCACCAGGTACTGGCCGGCCCGCACTCCCGCCCCGAAGTCCACCATCCGCTTGATGAAGTCGGGCGCGGTCGGGTCTTTCGGCCGGGTGGCCCGCACCAGTTTTACCACATACTCGGTGACGAAGTCACCCACCGGCACGCTGCGGACGAGTTTTTGCAGGTTGCTGATGGCCTTGCCGGTCAGCACCTTGGTCAGCTCGGCGGTCTCGTCCTTGGCCGTCTGCGAGATGATCCGCTTCTCCTCGTCCACGGTCGGGTAGTCCACGAACACGTTGAACATGAAGCGGTCGAGCTGCGCCTCCGGCAGGGCGTAGGTGCCCTCCTGCTCGATGGGGTTCTGCGTGGCGATGACGAAGAACGGGTCGGGCAGCTTGTGCGTGTCCTGGCCGACCGTCACTTCCCGCTCCTGCATGGCTTGCAGCAGCGCCGCCTGCGTCTTCGGCGGGGTGCGGTTGATCTCGTCGGCGAGCAGGATGTTGGCGAAGATCGGCCCCTTGATGAACCGGAACTCGCGGCGGCCCTGGTCGTTCTCGTCCAGCACCATCGTGCCGGTGATGTCCGACGGCATCAGGTCCGGGGTGAACTGCACCCGCTTGAAGCTGACGTCCAGAATCTGCGCGATGCTGGACACCATGAGCGTCTTGGCCAGCCCCGGCACGCCGACCAGCAGGCAGTGGCCGCGGGTGAAGACGGCGGCCAGGATTTGCTCGATGACTTCCGCCTGCCCGATGACCACCCGGCCGAGTTGCTCGGTCATCTGGGCGCGGGCTTGGGCGAACTGCTGGAGGTAATCCGAGATGCGGTCGGTGGACACCGGGGAAGCCCTGGGGTGCGGGAGCGCGCGGGACGGAGCCATTCTACGGCGCGGACCCTCGGGAATGCCACAACACAAACAGCCAGGC
>JAYTTN010000181.1:0-2127 GCA_043745295.1 Fimbriiglobus sp.
GCCAGCACTTCGGCGAACGACATGGGGTGCCCTCCACATTCACGGGGTGCGCGGGGCGACGGTGAACTGGCCGCGGGTGGCGTAGAAGCACACGTCGAATTCCAGGAAGAAGTTCGTGATGCCGAGGATCACGGGGGTGGCGTTCGATTGCACCCACGCGAACCCCAGCGGGACCGGTGCGAACGGCGCGACTTCGCCGTACAGCAGCGCGGCGCGGCTGGCCGCGCTCGCCAGCGACCCGCCGACGGACGGCAGCGCGAACGCCCGCGACCAGTCCAGCCCGAGTTGCAGCCCCATGTCGTACGGCAACACGCAGGTGTCCGCCCCGGAATCGATCAGCGCTTCCACGTCCACCGAGACCGCCCCGGAGGAGAGGCGGATCGGGAGAATCGGGCGGCGCGTCGGCAGCGGGTGCGCAATCGGACGGAATGGGAAGGTAGCGGGGTTCATCGCGCGGCGCGCTCCTGTTCCAGGAGTCGAAGCAGCACGGCCGCCGCTTCCGGGGCGAACAGCGGCGAGTGCATTTCGAGCGCCTGACCGCTGTCGGCCCATGCCCGGAACGCGGGCGGCATCGGCTCGGTCAACTCGCGGGCCAGCTGCCGCCGCTCGTCGGCGGTCAACTCGTTGGCGGCGGCCAGCACTTCGGCGAACGACATGGGGTGCCCTCCGGAGTCGGGGTGGGCGGCCGCTCCGCGATGCGGAACGGGCGACCTTCCACCCGCGAATTCTAGCCGCCCCCGCCGCCGCCGATGACGGACGGTGGGAAAATCCGGCCCGATCCGACGGACGCGCTCGCCCGTCATCCCGCGCCCAGGCGGAACAGCTTCCGCACGGCGTCCAGCAGCGGGCGGGATTCGCCGTCCTTGCTCGCCTGCTGCAGCGCCGCGATGGGGCCGTGGAGCAGCTTGTTCTGCAACAGCCGGAACCCGCCTTCGATATACGCCTTGTCCGCGTCGGTCAGCTTGCCGTTCAGCTTGCCCAGGATGCCGGCTAGTACCTCGGCACGCACCTTGTCGAACTCGGTGCGGAGCTGCTGGATGACCGGCCCGCTCTTGCGGCGGTTCCAGTCGTCGAGGAACTTCTTCGCCTCGGCCGCGATGATCGCCTCGGCCGGGGCCAGGTGCTTCTGCCGCCGGGCGATGGTCTGCTCCCGGACCCGCGTCAGGTCGTCGATGTTGAACACGCAGACGCGGTCGCCGTCGTGGATGGCCGGGTCGAAGTCGCGGGGCACGGCGATGTCGAGGACGACCAGCGTGCCGCTGCCCCGCTTCGGGCGGACGGCGGCGTTGAAGCGGCTCGCCGGCATGATCGGCTCGGCCGCGCCGGTGGTGCTGAGCGCGATGTCGGTTTCCGCCAGCGCCGCGTCCAGGTTCTCCCACGGCACCGGCACCCCGCCGCACATCCCGGCGACCTCGGCCGCCTTCGCCGGGCTGCGGTTGGTCACCAGAATCCGCTTGGGTTTCAAGGCTTCCAGGTGCTTCAGCGTCAGCCGGGCCATCTTCCCCGCGCCGATGACCAGGATCGTCTTGTCGCCGAAGTGGTCGAACACCTGCCGGACGTAATCCACCGCCACGCTGGACACCGAGACGTGGCCGCGGGCGATGCCGGTTTCGGTGCGGACCCGCTTCGCCACCCGCAGGGCGTGCGGGAAGAGCGCGTTCAGCAGCGCCCCGGTGGCGGCGGCTTTCTGGGCGAACTCGAAGGCCGTTTTCACCTGCCCGGCGATCTGCCCTTCGCCGACCACCAAGCTATCCAGACTGGCCGTCACCCGCGTCAGGTGGACGACGGCGTCGGCGTCGGCCCGCTCGTACAGCAGCGGGCGAACCGCGTCGGGAGTCAGCCCGTGAATCTCGGCCAAGTAGAGACACGCCCGATCGAGGTCGAACGGCGACTCCTGCGGGGGCCGGGCGGTGTACAACTCGACCCGGTTGCAGGTGGACAGCACCACCACTTCGCAGCCGAACCGGGTGGTCAGTTCGGCGACGGCGCGGTCCAGCTTGGCCGCGTCGAAAGCGAGCTTCTCGCGCAGTTCGACGGCGGCGGTTCGGTAGTTGCACCCGACGACGCGGAGGTTCACGCGGAGCCTCCGGCGGAGGCGGTCAATTTTGGAACGGAGACCCCACCCCC
>JAYTTN010000182.1:0-7778 GCA_043745295.1 Fimbriiglobus sp.
CTTCATGACCGCCGTGGCGTAGGCGTTCTCGGCTTCCAGATACGCAATGGTGTCGGGGTTCTTCTTGTCCTTCAGCCAGGCGTAGTCGTCGGTCAGCACCTGGCCGTGCAGTTTCGTCTCCGACGGCACCTTCTTGGCGACCGGCGGCTTGGCGGCGGCCGGGTCGATGGCCGGCGTGGGCGCGGCGAGTAGGGCGGCCAACAGCAGACCGGGACCGAATCGGCGGGACATGGCAGCGTCCTCCGGGGAAGTGGCGATGAGGTATTTTGCGCGACGACGAAGGCGAGGGGTAGGTCGGTAGGTGGAATTGCTGCCGGACCGGAATCCGGCGCACCGTTTCCACTGTTCGGGTTCGCCCATCGCGGGGGCGTGCGTAGAATTGCCCGGATGAATACCCACACCACCGATACCGACCCGGCGTACGACCCGGACCCGTCCGTCACCTTCTGGGGCGCGGCGTCGTCCGTCAGCGGGTCGATGCACCTGATCGAGGCCAACGGCCGGCAACTGCTGCTCGACTGCGGCCTGTACCAGGGGCGGCGGGAGGAGGCCCGCAAGCGGAACAGCCACTTCCCCTTTCACCCGCAAGACCTGAACGCCGTCGTCATCAGCCACGCCCACATCGACCACTGCGGCAACCTGCCGACGCTCGTCCGCGCGGGCTACCGGGGGCCGGTGTTCGTCACCCCGCCGACGCACGACCTGCTGCGGGTGATGCTGAACGACTCGGCCAAAATTCAGGAAGAGGACGCCGGGCACATCAACATCGCCCGCAACTACGCCGAGCCGCTGGTGCAGCCGCTGTACACGTTCGCCGACGTGGAGCGGGCGTTCAGTTTGCTGAAGACGGTGCCGTACGGGAAAGAGGTGGACACCGGCGGCGGGGTGCGGTTCCGGTTCATCGAGGCCGGGCACGTCCTCGGTTCGGCCGCCGTCCACGTCCGCATGGACGGCCCCGACCGCACCCGCACGCTGACGTTCACCGGCGACCTCGGCCGACGCGGGGTGCCGCTGCTGAAGCCGGCCGACGCCATGCCGCCGGCCGACCTCCTGGTGTGCGAAAGCACCTACGGCAACCGCATTCACGTCCCGCTCGACGCCACCATCGAGAAGCTGTACGCCACCATCCGCGAGACGATGGCGCGGGGCGGCAAGGCGCTCATCCCCGCGTTCAGCCTCGGCCGCACGCAGCTCATCATTCACTTCCTGCAAATCGGCATGCGGGCGGGGAAAATCCCGAAGGTGCCGGTGTTCGTGGACAGCCCGCTGGCGGCGGACGTGGCGGAGGTGTATCGCGCCCACCCGAACAGCCTCGACCCGTCGGTGGCCGAGGCCGTCCGCGAGGGGCACGGGGTGCTGGGCGGCGACGGCGTGCACTACGTCCGCTCGTTCGAGGAGAGTACCATCTTGACCACCCGGCCGGGGCCGTGCGTGGTCATCGCGTCCAGCGGCATGTGCGACGCCGGGCGGATCGTGTCGCACCTGCGGCAGTCGGTGGACGACCCCCGCTGCACCGTCATCCTGGTCAGCTACCAGGCGCAGGGCACCACCGGCCGCCGGCTGATGGAGCCGAAGCCGACGGTGTTCATCCAGGGGAAGGAGTGGAACAAGTGGATCAGCGTGGTCCACCTGGAGGGGTTCAGCGGGCACGCCGACAAGGACGACTTCCTGGCGTACCTGACGCCGCTGGTCGGCAAGGTGGGGGCGGTGCGGCTCATCCACGGCGAGCGGGAGCAGGCGGAAGCGCTGGCCGAGACGCTGCGGCAGGCCGGCTTCCACGACGTGGCCGTGCCCAACCCCGGCGACCGGGTGACCATCGGGTGACGGCGTCGGGGAGCGGGCCGGGTGGGGTCGGGAACAAACGCCCTCTCCGGCGGCAAGAAATCCGCTACGGAGATTGCATTCCGCCCGCCGTCTGCCAAAATCCGCTTCACCGACGGAGACACGGCGATGGCACGCGGTCGGAACCAACCGAACTTCACCACCCAGTGGACGGCCGTCCGCGAGCTGTTCCTCAAGGGCGCGGAGGCGTCCGTCGCCGCCCTCCGCGCCATCCCGGATGCCGACGAGTTGGCCAAATTCGCCGTCACCTGGTACGCCGACCCCAGCCCGGACGCCCGCCGGCTGCTGCACCGCTACTTGGCCGAACCGCTCAACGCCTTCCGCCACGAACCGCTGGTGAAGCGGCTGTTCAAGCTGGCCGAGGCCGCCCGCGACGACGCGACGATGGCGCACTTCCTCGCCGCCCTCGACCGGAGCGTCCGCACTACCGTCAAGACGAAGAAGAAATACACCTACGAGAACCGCCGCGGGTGGGGGCGGGAAGTCACCGTCACCGAGGAACAGGTTGTCCGGATGGTGTTCGGCGCGATGCCGAAACATGAGTGGATCGTCCAGCAGTTGATGAACCCCCAGGCGCATGCCTCCTACGTCCAGCAGCAAATCAGCCCGGAGAAGAACCGCCTGTTCAGCGGCCGCACCCGCAACTACCTCCGCCGGCGGGCGTGGCGGTACTTCCGGCGGATGGGCCGGCTGCAACCGGAGAAGTACGTCGCCGCGATCTCGGTGGCGCTGAACCTGTACACCGACGACGACACTGGCGACGGGTTGGCGCTGCTGGCCAACTGGGGCCTCGTCCACGCGCTGTTCCACTACTCGCCGGCGCTGGTGGCGAAGCCGACGGGGTGGATCCTCGCCCCCGGCAAGACGCTCGGCAACCTGACCGTCGAACCGTACTTCAACAAGGTGTGGCAGCGACAACCGGACGCCGCGCTCGCGCTGATTACCGGGGCGAAGTGCCGGACGGTGCGGCAGTGGGCGATGCGCTGGCTGGAGCGGGAATCGCCCGCCACGCTGGACGCGATCCCGCTGGAAACGCTCCTCGACTGGCTCAGTTCGCCGGACTCGGACTTGGCCGAGTTCGCCGCCAACCGCCTGCGGAACAAGACCGGCCTGGACGCGATCCCGGTCGAACGCTGGATCTCCATCGTCGAATCGGCGTCGGCCGACGCGCTGGCCGTCGTGTGCGAACTGGTGGCGAAAAACGTCTCCGGCGACAAACTGAGTTTGTTCGAAGCCGTGCGGCTGGCCAAAATGCGGGCGACGCCGGTGGCGAAGCTCGGCCTCGGCTGGCTGGCCGGCAAGGTGCCCGCGACCGCCGCCCAAATGGAAGCCGCGCTCAGCGTCCGCGAGGCGGAGGCCGAACCGATCCGGCCCGACGTGTGCCGGTGGGCAATGGCCGCGCTCTCGGCGGTGCCGAACTTCCGCCCGGAGTGGGCGACGGAGTTCCTCGACAGCCGGCACGACGACGTGCGCGAAGTCGGGCTGGAGTGGATTGCCGCCGACGAGCGGGTGAAGGAGAACCCGACCGTCTGGCAGCGGATGCTGGAGTCGCCCTACGACAACATCCGCCTGCCGATGGTGGACCGGCTGAAGGAACTGATCGAGGCGGGGAAGGCCGAGGACGTGTTCGACCCGGCGGCGGTGCGGCTGTTGTGGGCGACGGTGTTGCTGAACATCCACCGGGGCGGCCGGCAGAAGCACGCGGTCGTTAAGATGATCGCCGACCGGCTGACGCGGCTGCCGGAAGAATCGCAACACCTGCTGCCGATATTAGCGGTGGCGGTGCGATCCAGCCGAGGGACCGAGTTCCGCACCGGGCTAACGACGGTGGTGCGGCTGCTGGGGACGAAGGCGGAGTTGAACGACCCGATCACGAAGGCGTTCCCGGAGTTGAAGAGGGAAAGCCTGGTCTGAGTGTTCTGCTCGCTCCGCGAGCGGTCTTTGTGCTTCAAACCGAACCGCTCGCGGAGCGAGCAGAATATTTGAAGACACTCGAACTTGGAGGAAGGTCGTGCCGGTCACCGAGCCAGTTTCCGCGACGTTCCGTCGCGGGTGACGACGCTCTCGCATGCGACCCCGATGGCGTTTTTCTTGGTGCCACCCCCGGTTGGACCGGCGGTTCACTGAGTCAACCGATGTTCTGACCGCCGGTCCAACCGGGGGTGGCTCGGTGAACGCCGTCGGTCGGGACGGTGAAGTCGGCACCGCACGGCCTTCCTCCTTGATTTTTTGCGAGCCGCGACCGCAAGGGAGTGGCCGGATTTCCGTTTCAGACAAGACAGAAGCCGCTCCCGCTCCCTCGCGGTCGCGGCTCGCAGGATCGCTCCCATGCAACTCGCCGTCGCCTACCGTGGACGCAGCGAAGTGACGCGCTCGGCGAAGTCGCTGGCGGTGTCGCTCGCGCCGAACCTCCGCCGCGACAAGGTCGGGTTCGTCGGTGTGTTGCGCGACCCCGTCCGCTTCCGCGAAGCCCTGTGCGCGCTGCACGACGTGGTGGTGTCGAACTTGAAGTTCACGCCGAAGGACCGCTCCGCGCACGACGCCTACCTCGTCGAGTTGCGGAAGCGCGAAGCGTCGCTCCGCGCCGGCGTGTTCGCCGACAAGAAGAAGGAACTGCTCGCCGGTGTGACGGAACCGATTTCGCCCGTCTTCCAGAAGCAGTTCGACGCCCTCCGCCTTCGCTACTGGAAGACCCGCGATGCGTATTCGTCGCACGTCCGCAACCAGGACTGGGAACTGTGGCGGGCGCTGGTGCCGTGCGACCCGGTCGTCACGGTCGCGCCGGACGTGGTCTTCTTCGAGTGCTTCAGCAAGGACGAGTCCAGCTACGGCTGCCTGACGGTCGCCCGCGATGCGTTCATCAACGAGGACGCGGTGAGCCTGGGCACCACGAACGTCGATTACTCGTGGGCGCTGCACGACCACTTCCAGGAACTCCGGAGCTATCGCGAGACGCGGTTCCGCGTCGATCCGCAGGGGTTCGAGGTGCAGACCGGCGACGACGGCGGCTATCGGGAAGAAAAGATCGACCTGCCGCCGAGCTGGCTGCGCGGGTTCATGATGATCCAGTCGGCGATGGCCATGCCGATGCGGAAGGTGCCGATCTCCCGCGAAGGGCTGTACGCGATCCTGGCGTACTTGAAGCGAAACAAGGCGAAGAAGTCACCCCGCGCCGTTCGCTTTGAACTGACGCCGGGCAAACCGGTGAGCGTAGTGCTGGAACCGTTCGAGAAGCGGATCGACATGCCGACGGCCATTTACAACGGCGCGCAGCCGGAGCACATCCGCTGCTGGGGCCGCGACCGGCTGATGCTGCTGTACCGCCTGCTGCCGCTGTGCGACGGGGCCGACGTGTACCTGCTGGGCACCGGGTTGCCGTGCTTCTGGGTGGTGAAGATGGGCGACCTCCGCCTGACTCTCGGCCTCAGCGGATGGACGGCCAACGATTGGACCAGCGGCGGCTCGGCGCTGGATCAACTGGTGCCGCCGGCCGAACCGAGCTTCAAACTGATGGGCGAGATCGCCGACTCGTTCAACAGTTCGCCTCGGCTGACGTTCCAGCAGATTCAACAGAAGACCGGGGCCGCGCCGGGGTTCGTCTCGGCCGGGCTGAACAAGCTGGCCCAGTTCGGGCAGGTCATCCACGACCTGCACGAGGGCGTGTTCCGCTGGCGGTCGATCATGCCCGTGGCGCTGTCGGCCGACGTGCTGGGGCCGGAGAACCCCGAAACCGCCGCAGCGAAGAAGATCACGTATGGTCAGGTGAAGATCGCACTCGACGCCAAGGACGAGAAGGGCCAGCGGCAGTTGAAGGGGACCGTCGAGCGCAGCCCGGTGGAACTGACGATGGACGCCGACGGCCGCATGGTGAAGGCGAAGTGCGACTGCTCGCACCACTTCACCGGCGGCCTGCGACGCGGCCCGTGCCGCCACCTCCAGGCGCTGCGTGCGAAGGTGCTGAACCCGACCGGCATGCCGGCCGACTTGACCGCGTGGTACGACCGGTACTTCCGGGGGTGGAACTAGTCGGGCGGGCACCCACGAGGGGTGCCCCTACGAAGCAGAAAAGTAGGGGCACCCCTTGTGGGTGCCCTGTCGAAACCACGGGCGACCGACCCCGAGCCAGTTTCCGCGACGTTCCGTCGCGGGTGACGACGCTCGCGCGTGCGACCCCGATGGCGTTTTTCTTGGTGCCACCGGCCTCATCGATGAGGCCTCACTGAGACGACCGATGTCCCTGGCCTCATCGATGAGGCCGGTGGCTCGGTGAACGCCGTCGGTCGGGACGGTGAAGTCGGGGTCGGTCGCCCTGGATATTCGTTGAACCACCGTGGCCGGTGTAGGTCGTGGTCGAAGTTCCCCGGAGGGGAACGAGGCCCGACGGCCAGCACCGTCGGGCCTCTCCGGCCTCCGGCCGGTTCGACCGCGACCTACTTCCAGCCAACCTGAACCATCATGGCCGACACGCCCACGCCACCGTTCGATGCGTCCGACTTCCTCCCTGTGTCGCGGAAGGACGTGCTGGACGCGGCGAAGAATTCGCGGACGTTCCGCAACGCCTGGGTCGGCCGGCGGGACCGCATCCCCGACGGCGCGGACCCGGCCACGAAACTGATCGACCGGCAGATGGTCGCGCAGGGGTTCATCACCCCCGGCCAGCTCGCCGAGATGCACGGTATCGGCGCGGAGTACGACCGCAAGAAGCCGCTGTACGAGCAGATCGCGCAGCAAGCGGCGACGGCCGGCAAGGAGGCGGTCGAAGCGGACAAGGCCGAGCGCGCCCGCATCAAAGCCGAGAAGAAGGCCGCCGCCGTCGCGCGGGAGCAGGCGCGGGTCGAAGCCGTCGCGCAACGCAAGGCGACGGACGTGACCTTCCTCGGTCGCGGCGTCTCCGGTTTGATGCAAGACCGGCAATCGGACGTTGCCAAACTGGAATCGTTGGGGCTGCCGGTCCTGCACGCGCCGGCGGACGTGGCCGAGGCGCTCGGGCTGTCGATCCCACAGTTGAAGTGGCTGGCGTTCCATTCCGAGGTGGTGAGGAAGTCGCACTACGTCCGCTTCGCGGTGAAGAAGCGCTCCGGCGGCGAGCGGGTGCTGTCGTCGCCGCACGAGAAGCTGAAGGCGGTCCAGCGGTGGATACTGGCCGAGGTGCTGAACAAGATTCCGCTGGAGCCGAACGCCCACGGGTTCGTCCCCGGTCGCGGCATCCTGAGCAACGCCACCCCGCACGTCGGCACCGGCTTCGTCGTCAACCTGGATTTGAAGGACTTCTTCCCCAGTATCGGCTACCGCCGCGTGCGGCACGCCTTCAAGCGGATCGGGTACAGCGGGGCGGTGAGTACCGTCTTTGCCCTGCTCGGCACCGAATGCCCGCGCCAGCCGGTGACGTTCAACGGCGAGCATTTCGAGGTCGCTACCGGGCCGCTGGGGTTGCCGCAGGGCGCGCCGACCAGCCCCGCGCTGTCGAACCTCGTCGCGCGGAAGCTCGACAAGCGGCTGTCCGGCTTCGCCCGCAAGCTCGGCCTGAACTTCACCCGCTACGCCGACGACCTCACGTTCTCCGGCCCGGCGGAACTGGCCGAACGCATCGGCTACATTCTCGCCAAGGTCCGGCACGTCACGGCGGAAGAAGGCTTCACCGTCAACGAAACGAAGACGCGGGTGATGCGGCGCGGGCGGACGATGGAAGTGACGGGCGTCATCGTGAACGACAAGGCCAGCGTGGACCGCGAGCTGCTCCGCCGGCTGCGGGCGATCCTGCATCGGGCGAAGTCGGAAGGTCTCGACGCGCAGAACCGCGAGAAGCTGCCGCACTTCCGCGCCTGGCTGCAAGGGATGATCGCGTTCGTCAGCATGATCCGGCCGGACGCCGGGGCGAAGTTGAAAGCCGCGTTCGACGCGCTACCGGCGAGCGGCGCGACGTGAGTCCGCCGGTT
>JAYTTN010000183.1:0-28521 GCA_043745295.1 Fimbriiglobus sp.
GACGAGAACTCGTCGTCGCCGGGAGCGTGCGACCGGCCCCAACGCTGCCGTCAGTCCACGATGCCGTCCTCGTCGCACTCGGACACGGCCTTGGGCACCAGCATCAGGAACACGCGGGTGGCCTGGACGATGTGCTTCTTCGACACCCCGCCCTTCAGCACCAGGCAGTAATCGAACTGCAGGTCGCCGTCGTCGTCGATGCTGGCGCGGATCAGCACGTACTGGTCGTTGATGCGGTTGGCCAGTTCGAGCCGGTCGATCCGCTGGGCCTCCTCCTTGATGCCGTAGTAGGCGACGAGCATCACCCGCTCCTTCGATTCGGACAGGGTGCAGCGGGCCACCACGTCCTCCTTGATGCGGATGAACTTCTTCTCCTCGTCCAGCGTCACCTCCATCATGGCGGCGTCGAACACGTCGCGGATCAACTCGATCGAGACGTTCTCCGGGTTGACGAGTTCGCTGCCGGAGGTGCGGAAGTGCTTTTGGAGCACCTCCTGAAAGACTTGTCGCACGTCGTCGAGTCGAGTGACGGTGTCCTCGGAATCGTTCATGTCCACGACCGATCTCCTCGTTGAAGAAGGTGGGAGAGGGGACTGTTTCTTGACGCTCCCCCGTGCCCCCATACTATGACTTCGGAATAGGTTGCGTGACCTCGACGGAATCGTCGAGGTTTGTTTTTCGGGAACTTCGTGAATTTTCTCACAAGGCCCCGGTTCGGCTGATCCCGCCTCGGCGGAAAGGCGTTGCCCGATGCTCGCCGTCGTCCCCGTCCTGACGCCCGCCGGCCTCGAACCGGCGTTCGACCTGACGGCGTACCTGCCGGTCCTCATCTACGCCGCCGTCGTCGCGGTCCTGGCCCTGGCCACGCTGTCGCTGGTTCACCTGCCGTTCGTTAAGCCGCGGAAGCCGACGGCGGTCAAGCTGATGACCTACGAATCGGGGATGGACCCGATCGGCACGGCGCGGATGCAGTTCGACATCCGCTTCCACCTGATCGCCATCCTGTTCCTGGTGTTCGACGTGGAACTCTTGTTCCTGTACCCGTGGGCGGTACTGGCGTACTCGGACGCGGGCAGCCCGTTCTGGAAGGACGTGTTCGGGGCGATCGTTTTCGCCGAAATCCTGGTCTTCCTGGCCACGCTGGGCATCGCCTACGCCTACGCCTGGAAGAAGGGGGTGTTCCGATGGCGGTGAGACCCGACGACAACTTCTTCGTGAGCAAACTCGACGCCCTGGCGTCCTGGGTGCGGAAGCACAGCCTGTGGCCGATGCCGTTCGCCACGGCCTGCTGCGGCATCGAGTTGATGGCCACCGCAAGCAGCCGGTACGACATCGCCCGGTTCGGGTCCGAGGCCATGCGGTTCACCCCCCGCCAGTGCGACGTGATGATCGTCGCCGGCCGGGTGGTGATGAAGATGGTGCCCGTCATGCAGCGGATCTGGCTGCAAATGCCGGAGCCGAAGTGGTGCATCAGCATGGGCGCGTGCGCCAGCAGCGGCGGCGTGTTCGACACCTACAGCGTCGTGCAGGGGATCGACCGGTTCATCCCCGTGGACGTGTACGTCCCCGGCTGCCCGCCCCGCCCGGAGCAACTCATCCGCGCCGTGCTGGACTTGCAAGAGAAGGTGCAGAAGACCGGCACCATCAACGCCCGCGAGTTCGCCTACCGCGACACCTACGAAGGTCCGACCGCCCTGGCGAACGAACTCGACCCGACGGAACTGGTGGTCGCGCCGGGCAACTTCGAGACGGGGAGAAGGAGCCGGGGATTGCCGGTGGTGGGGAAGTGAACGAGCCGCGACTGCGAGGGAGGGGGTTCTTCGCCGCGGAGCGGCGCTCGGATAAAGCCTGGGGCGGAAGCCCCAGGACGGAGCGGCGACCGTGCGCTTCACGCACGACCGGACTTCGGGGTTTGGGCAAACAGGGTGGCTTGGTTTCCTGGGGCTTCCGCCCCAGGCTTTATCCGGGTGGCACCTCCGGTGCCGAGAAGATAGGACTCGCTCACATGGCATCGGCCCTCGAACTCCTGACCTCGAAACTTGGAGCCGACGGCTTCCAGGCATCGGAGTTCCGCGACAACACGCGGGTCGTGGTGCCGGCGGAGAAATTGTACGACGCACTGAAGTTGCTGAAGGAGCAGGCCGGGTTCGACATGCTCGCCGACCTCGGCGGCATCGACTACCTCGGCTACCCCGACGCCACCGACCGCTACTGCGTCGTGTACGCGCTGACGAACACGACCACCGGCGAGCGGCTGTTCGTGAAGGCGTTCGCCAACGACCCGGCCCCGGAACTGCCGTCCGTGGTGCCGCTGTGGGAAGGGGCCAACTGGATGGAGCGGGAGGTGTACGACATGTTCGGCGTGACGTTCACCGGCCACCCGGACCTGCGCCGCATCCTGCTGCCGGACGAGTTCGTCAGCCATCCGTTGCGGAAGGACTACCCGCTCCGCGGCTTCGGCGAACGCCACAACTTCCCGACCGTCACGCGGGCGGAGAGTTGACAAGAGTGGGAAGAGAAGATTAACCACAGAGACACAGAGGCACAGAGAAGATAAAGAGAGAAGAGTTGAGAAAGATGATTTCAACTCTTCGCCTTCCTTGTTCGACACTCTCTGCTTTTTTCTCTGTGCCTCTGTGTCTCTGTGGTTAGCGATCTGAGGTCCGATCATGCCGCTTGAACTACTCGATCCCGCCGCGGATACCGCGACCGACGCCGAGTACCTGTACACCCTGAACTTCGGGCCGCAGCACCCGGCCACGCACACCACGCTGCGCCTCATCCTGACGCTCGACGGCGAGACCATCGTCAAGGCGGTGCCGGACATCGGCTTCCTGCACTCGGGCTTCGAGAAGCTGGGCGAAGACCTCGACTTCAACCAGTATGTGACGGTCGTGGACCGGATGAACTACATCTCGCCGGTCGCCAACGAGATCGCCTGGCACCACGTGATCGAGAAGCTGCTCGGCATCGAGATCACCCCGCGCTGCAAGTACGTCCGCACCATTTTGGCGGAACTGGCCCGCATCTCGGACCACCTGCTGTGCGTCGGCGCGGTGGCCCTGGACCTCGGCGGGCTGACGGCGTTCCTGTACGCCTTCAACGAGCGGGAGCGGGTGTACGACATCATCGAGGGGGCGTGCGGGCAGCGGTTCCACCCCAGCTACACCCGCGTCGGCGGGATGATGAACGACGTGACCGACGACTTCGTCGCCAAGGTGCGGGCGTTCGCCAAGTCGTTCGCCAAGGCCCACGCCGACGTGGTCCGGCTGCTGAACCGCAACAAAATCTTCCTCGACCGCACGAAGGGCGTCGGCGTGCTGACGAAGGCCGAGGCCATCAACCGCAGTTGCACCGGCCCCATCGCCCGCGCCTCCGGCGTGGTGCGGGATTTGCGCAAGGACGAGCCGTATCTGGCATACCCGGAGTTGCAAGACTCGTTCAAGATTGCCTGTTCGTCGGGTGGCGATTGCCTCGCGCGGTACCTGGTCCGTATGGAAGAAATGAAGCAGTCGATGAACATCATCGCGGCGGCGGTCGAGAACATCCCCAGCGGACCCATCAACGTGGCGCTGGACAGCAAGCTGGTGATCCCGGACAAGAACGCGACGTACAGAAGTATTGAAGGCCTCATTCAACACTTCGAGCTGTTCATGTGGAACCGCCGGTTCGAGACGCCGGTGAACGAGGTGTACGGGGCGCACGAGACGGCCAACGGCGAACTCGGCTTCTACGTGGTGGCGGACGGCAGCGCGAAGGCGTTCCGCGCCCGCACCCGGCCGCCGTCGTTCATCCACTTCGCCACCTTCCCGCACCTGGCGGAAGGGCATCAGATCTCCGACTTGCCGGCGATCCTGGGCAGCCTGAACATCATCGCGGCGGAGTTGGACCGATGACCCGACTCCCACTCTTGGCCGGTCTGCTCGCGCTCGGCTGCGGCGGAACGCCGGCCGCGAAGCCGACGGCGGACTCCCGACCGTCCGGCGCGGCGAACCCGGCCGGCTACCGCGCCGACCCGGACATGACGGCGCTGGCCGGCGAGTGGCGGGTGACGGCGATCACGGCGTCCGGCAAACCGGTGGACGCGGAGCGGGTCGCCGGGCTGAAGCTGTCGTACCGGTTCGCGGGCACGTCGCTGATGGTGACCCGGCCGGGCAAGCCGGTCCAGCCGTGGTCGTACTCGCTGGATAGCAGCACGACGCCGAAGCGGATCGCCACGACGTTGCCGACCGACGGCACGACCGCGAACGGCATTTACGACGTGCATGGCGACAAGCTCCGGCTCTGCCTCGATGTAGACGGCGGGCCGCACCCGGCGAAGTTCGAATCGGCCCTCGGCTCGGCCGTGGACCTGCTGACCCTGGAAAAGGCGAACTGACACCCCCCGGCCGAGGCCCGCGATGGCAGCGATTTCCGACGCGATCCAGGACCGCATCCGGGCGTACATCCCCCGGTATCCGAGTAAGCAGGCGGTGACGCTGCCGGCGCTGCACCTCGTCCACGACGAGTACCGCACCGTCTCGAACGAGGCCATCGTCGAGATCGCCGGGTTGCTCGACCTGCACCCGTCGGAAGTCCACGACACGATGACCTTCTACGAGTTCTTCAAGCACGACGGCGCGACGCTCGGCCAGACGCGGCTGTGGGTGTGCCGGGGCTTGGCGTGCATGCTGAAGAAGGGCTACGAGTTGCTCGAACACTGCGAACACAAGCTCGGCGTGAAGCAAGGCGAGACGACGCCGGACGGCAAGATCACGCTGGAGTTCGCCGAGTGCATCGGGGCGTGCGACGGCGCGCCGGCCTGCCTGAAGGACGACATCCACGTGATGAACGTGACGCCGGAGAAGGCGGACCAGTTGATCGAACAACTGAGGAGGAACTGACCATGCGAGCGGAACTCAACCGGGCCGAGGTGCTTCGTCTGCTGAACGTCCGCCCGTTCCGGCCGTTCGTCATCACGCTGGACAGCAACCAGCAGTTGGTCGTCGAACATCCGGAAAACATCGCGTTCGACCCGACCCCAGGCGGGCGGGCCGACTTCTACATGCTCGGCGCGCACCTGCGGTGCTTCTCAACGTTCGAGGCGATCTCCATGATCGCCACCCTTGATCAGTTGATCAAGAACTCCAACGGCCTCGTGGGGGCTGCATAGATGGCCTTTGAACCGACCCTGCTCGCGCGGGTGACGAAACCGAACTCCGGCCAGCTCGCCGGCTACCGAGCCGACGGCGGGTACGCCGCGTTCGAGCGCGCCCTCGGCGACAAGCAACCCGGCGACATCGTCGCGCAGGTGAAGGACTCCGGCCTTCGCGGGCGCGGCGGCGCGGGCTTCCCGACCGGGCTGAAGTGGACGTTCCTGCCGAAGGACCACCCCGGCCCGATTTACCTGTGCGTGAACGCCGACGAGTCGGAGCCGTGCACGTACAACAACCGCATCCTGATGGAGAAGGATCCCCATCAGGTCATCGAAGGCATCATGCTGGCGTGCTACGCCATCAAGAGCAATCGCGCGTACTTCTACATTCGATATGAATACGGCGATGCGTATCGCGCCCTGCAAGCCGCGATTGACGAGTGCTACGCCGCCGGGCTGCTCGGCACGAACATCAACGGCAAGGGCTTCGACCTCGACATCTACATGCACCGCGGGGCCGGCGCGTACATCTGCGGCGAGGAGACGGGGCTGATCGAGTCGCTCGAAGGCAAGCGGGCGTGGCCGCGGATCAAGCCGCCGTTCCCGGCCATTGAGGGGGCGTTCCGCAAGCCGACCATCGTGAACAACGTCGAGACGCTGGCGTGCGTCACGCAGATCGTGCGGCGGGGCATCGACTGGTTCAAGAGCATGGGCATTGCGCCGGACCCGAAGAACCCCCGCGACGCCGGCAGCTTCGGGCCGAAACTGTACACCCTCGCCGGGCACGTCAACAACCCGGTGTGCGTCGAGGTGCCGATGGGCATCACCTGCCGCGATTTGGTGGAGAAGCACGGCGGCGGGGTGGCGAACGGCCGCAAGGCGAAGGCCGTCAACCCCGGCGGGTTGAGCATGGGATTCCTGGACGTGAACGCCCCGCTGAAGGGCGAGGACGGCAAGACCGAATACGATATCCCCTTGGACTTCAACGGCCCCGGCAAGATCGGCTGCCTCGGCCTCGGTACCGCCGCCATCACGGTCGTCGATGACGCGACCAGCATGGTGGACGTGCTGCACAACGTCTGCCAGTTCTTCAGCCACGAGAGCTGCGGGCAATGCACCCCCTGCCGCGAGGGCACCGGGTGGATGCTGAAGATCACGGATCGGCTGCGGCGCGGCCTCGGTCGGCGGGAAGATTTGGACGTGCTAGTGGACGTGGCCGACCGCATCGGCATCATGCCGGGGACGACCATCTGCGGGCTGGCGGACGGGGCCGGGTGGCCGGTGAAGACGGCCATCCGCAAGTTCCGCGCGGAGTTCGAGGCGGCCATCAAGACCGGCACCAAGAGCCAGTACGCGAAGTCGCTGGCGCTGGCGCACTGAGCCGGTTCCACACACGGGAGGCTGGCCGATGCGAACGCTTCTGCTGATGCTCGGCGTTTCGTGCCTCCTGACCGGATGCGGACGGAAAGCCGCGCCGGTCGCGGAGAACAAGGCCCCGGCGCAACCGTCGGACGAGTGGCAGCGGCCGCGACTCCCCGTGCAGCCGAAGGACGACGCGGCGAAGCCCGACGTGGTGGCGGACTTCGGCGGCCCGCCGAAGCAAGTCCTCCCGCCGGTCGAGTTCTCCCCGCCGCGCCGCGAGGAGCCGAGGCAGCCGCAACCGCCCGTGGAGGCGGAGGAGGAGCCGGTCCTTCCGCCAAGGAAGCCCGCCTCGCCGAAGCCGAAGGAGACCATGCCGCCGCAGCGCGTCATCGAGCGGGAACCGCAACCCGCGCGACCCGCGCCGCGACCGACGCAGCCGATGCCCGTGGCGCGGAAGCCGGTCGCGGAACAGGACATGAAGGACATCCACCTGTTCGTGGACAACAACTCGCTGGCCAGCGGACAGATGCCGGCTCCCGCGCTGACCTTCGCCGCGCTGGGTGCGGCCGGTTCGCCGGCGGCGAAACTGGTGGCCTCCGGCGACATCGTCCTGACGAACGCGCGGCAGCGGGAGAGCTGCTGGGCGTACCAGAAAGGCGCGACGACCGACGGCGGCTGGATCGTGACCAACAGCGGCGCGGAACAGGTGGACGCCGCCACGGCGAAGAAATGGCTCGGTGCCCGATAACCCGATGAGGAGGACGGCCGATGCGAACGCTCGTGCTGATGCTCGGAGCCGCATGCCTACTGACCGGTTGCGGGAAGAAGCCGAAGGACGAAGTGAAAGCGCCGCCGGCGTCCGGCGGGGGCGACGACGGGTTCATGGTCGTGGACGGCGGCCGCGTGGCCAGCGGAGGCGGACAACCCAACCCGCAACCGCAGCAGCCGGTGGACAACCGCAACACGAACTTCAAGCCGGGTGCCCCGGTGTTGGGCAACGTCTACCGTGCCGGGAAGCGACTCGGGCTGCTGGCCGAAATGGGCGACATTGGCAAGCAGATCAGCATCACGGTCCAGATCGACGACCGCATGCCGACTGCCGCCGAGATCACCGCCGACATCCGAACGAGTTCGGCGAAACTCGGCGCGATTCTCGGCGACGGCACCGTCATCCTGACGAACACGACGGACAAGGGTGGCCTGTGGGCCTACGAGGTCGATTCCGACAAGGCCGGCGGGATCGCGCTCGTCGGCGGGATCGCCTCTCGGAGGACGGCCGAGGAGATTACCGCCCTGCTCGGCAAGAAGTGACCGACTCACACTCCCGAACGGGTTCGCCCATATGCCCACCGTTTTCGTCAACGACAAGCCGGTCGAGATCGGCACCCGCAAGCTGAACTGCGTGCAGGTCGCCGAACTCGCCGGCGTGCTGGTGCCGCACTACTGCTACCACCCCGGCCTGTCCGTGGTGGCGAGCTGCCGCATGTGCCTCGTCGAGATGGGCGACCTGAAGGACGGCAAAGTCACGATGGTGCCGAAGGTGTTCCCCGGCTGCCAGACGCCGGTGAAGGACGGCACCGTCATCGTCACCGGCGAGTACGCCAAGCGGGACACGTCGGTCCCCGCCCTGCCCTACGACCCGGCGTACAAGCCCGGCGACCGCGCCCAGAAGACGCAAGCCGACACGCTCGAAGGCCTGCTGCTGAACCACCCGCTCGACTGCCCGGTGTGCGACAAGGCCGGCGAGTGCAAGCTGCAAGACTACAGCTACCAGTTCGGCCGCAGCGAAAGCCGGATGGTGGACGACAAGAATCAGCCGGCGAACAAGCCGGAGTTGAGCAGCAAGATCACGCTGTTCACCGATCGCTGCATCATGTGTACGCGGTGCGTGCGGTTCACGCGGGAAATCTCCGGCACCGCCGAGTTGCAGGTGGTCGGCCGCGGCCACCACGAGGAGATCGACGTGTTCCCCGGCTACCCGCTGGAGAACAAATTGGCCGGCAACGTCATCGATCTGTGCCCCGTCGGCGCGCTGGGTAGCAAGGACTTCCTGTATACGCAGCGGGTGTGGTACCTGAAGACCACCGACAACGTGTGCCCCGGTTGCAGCACCGGTTGCAGCATCCACACCGACGCCAACAAGGACATCGTGTACCGCCTCCGCGCCCGCCAAAATATGGACGCGCAAGGGTACTTCATGTGCGACGAGGGCCGCTGGGGCTACCACTACACGCACTCCCCCGACCGCATCGTGCGACCGCTCGCCGGCGGCAAACCGACCTCGCAGCAAGACCTGTCGTCGAAGCTGAAGAAGGCTCTGGAGGACGCGCTGCTCGTCTCGGCGAATAAGGCCGTGGTCGTGCTGTCGCCGTTCCTCACGGTGGAAGAGGCGTTCGCACTCGGCACCGCCGCGAAGAAGCTGCACAAGGACATCCGCCTCGTGATGGGGCCGGTGCCGGTGGTGGGCGACGACGACAGCTACCCGAAGGACGCCAAGGGGAACGCCGTCGCGCCGAGCAAGTTCACCATCCGCGCCGAGAAGTGCCCGAACCGCGGCGGCGTCGAGGCGGTGTTGACCAAGCTGCAAGGGTCGGTCATCCCCTACGCGGTTGTGGCGAACGAGCCGCTCGACGTGCTGGCCTTCTTCGGCGGCTACCCCAACCCCGCGTGGGTCGATGCCGCCATCCCGCCGAGTTGGGCCGCGCCGAAGCTGCTGGTCGTGCAGGACCTGTTTGCGTCGAAGCTGACGGCCGCCGCGACATTCGTGCTGCCCGCCACCGCCGGCTTCGAGAAGGACGGGACGTATGTGAACCACGCCGGGCTGGCCCAGCCGTTCGCGCGGGCCGTGAAGCCGCCGACCGAGGTGCGAACCGAGTTGCAAATCGCCTTCGACCTGAGCGGCACGAAGGGCCTGGCGACCGCCGCCGTCGTGCGGAAGCAGTTGGCGAAGGAGTTGCCGCAATTCGCGTCGCTGGCCGAGGCGAAGCCGACGACCACCGGCAAGCGGGTGGAGTTGGCGACGGTGTAGTTTCTTCGCACCGGAGGTGCGCGTGCGTGTAGCCAGGGGTGACGGAGCGAAGCGAGGGAACCCCTGGTCGCGTCGTCGAAGTGGGATGAGTCCCGGAGGGACGACGGAACCCGCCGCCCCTCCGGGGCGGAGATGGACATTGGCTTGGATACCAGGGGTTTCACCCCTGGCTACAGGCAACCACGCCTCCGGCGTGAAGAACCGGCAAGAGACTCGCGCCAGGAATTCGACTCCATGCCCACCTTCGACTGGCTCACGACACTCCTGATCATCGCCGGCGTCATCGCCGTGGTGATGCCGACGGTCGGCTACCTCACGCTCGGCGAGCGAAAGGTGTCGGCGTGGATTCAGGACCGCATCGGGCCGAACCGCGTCGGGCCGCTGGGCCTCTTGCAACCGCTCGCGGACGGCGGCAAGTTCTTCCTCAAGGAAGCGCCGATCCCGAAGGGCGTGGACAAGCTCTTCTACCTGCTCGCGCCGGCGGTGGCGATGGCGGTGGCATTGTGTGCGCTGGCCGTCGTGCCGTGGGGCGGCACCACCCCGCCGCCCGCGCCGGTGACGTGGCCGATCCCGACCGACCAGCAGATCAAAAACGCCGGGTTGGATCCGCGCGCGACGCCGCGACCGACATCGCAGGAAACCTTCGACGCCGCGCAGGCCGAGTACGCCGACCGCTTCCAGAGCGTCATCGCGCCGGGGCTGGACATCGGCATCCTGTTCGTGTTCGCGCTGGGCAGCCTGGCCGTCTACGCCGTCATCCTCGGCGGGTACTCGTCGAACAACAAGTACTCGTTGCTCGGCTCGCTGCGGTCGTCGGCGCAGATCATCAGCTACGAGATTCCGCTCGCCATGAGCGTGGTCGGGGTGATCTTGTTCGTCGGGTCGATGAACATCGAGGCCGTCGTCGCGTATCAGGCGAAACACGGCTGGTTCGTCGCCTTCCAGCCGCTGGCGTTCCTGCTGTTCATGACCAGCGTGTACGCCGAGTGCAACCGCCTGCCGTTCGACCTGCCCGAATCCGAACAGGAACTGGTGGGCGGCTACTTGACCGAGTACGGCAGCCTGAACTTCGGCATGTTCATGCTCGGCGAGTACACGCACATGATCACCACCAGCTTGCTGATGAGCCTGCTGTTCTTCGGCGGCTGGTCGTGCTTCGGGCTGGAAGATTCCTTCGCCGACCCGCTCTGGGCGTTCGTCCTGAAGGCCGGCATCCTCGCCGCGAAAGTGTTCGGCTTCCTGTTCCTGTACCTGATCGTGCGGTGGACGATCCCCCGCTTTCGGTTCGACCAACTCATGGCGCTGGCGTGGAAGGTGATGATCCCGCTGTCCATCCTGCACCTGCTGGCGGCCATGCTGGTGCTGGAGTTCAAGGCCCCGACGTGGGCGCTGAGCGCGGCGTCGGTCGGGCTGTTCGTGGCGGCCGGCGTCATCGCCGTCGCCACCGACAGCGGCCCGAACAACACCCCCCGGCGGAAGGTGAAGCCGGTGATGGAAGCGGCGGCGGTGTAAACCCGCCAATTCCGATCCGAGCCGGAAGCGTGAGCGACGGTTCCGACCCAAGACCGTCGCTCACGTTTGCGACCCCGATCCAAGACCGTCGCTCACGCTTCCGGCTCGGACAGAACAACGAAGAGAAGTAACGATGCCCATCGACAGCAAAGACGTGGCGTGGTGCGAGGAGCCGAAGCTCGGCCTGTTCGGCCAGCTGTACCTGCCCATCGTGTTCGACGGGCTGAAGACGACCGTCGCGCACCTGTTCAAGCGGAAGGTGACCGAGCAGTACCCGGAGCAGGAGCCGGACCTGCCGGCGAACTACCGGGGCGTCCACCGCCTGAACCGCGACGAGGCCGGGCGGGTGAAGTGCGTGGCCTGCTACATGTGCGCCACCGCCTGCCCCGCCCACTGCATCGACATCGTCGCCGCGCCCGCCCCGGAAGGTTGGAAGGACCGCGAGAAATACCCGGAAACGTTCGTCATCGATGAACTAAGGTGCATATACTGTGGCATGTGCGAGGAAGCCTGCCCGGTGGACGCCATCGAGCTGACCGGCCTGTACGACCTGACCGGCCTGAGCCGCGAGGCGATGCTGTTCGACAAGGAGAAGCTGCTCAGCGTGTTCGACCAGACGGCGCACCGGCCGAACACCAAAGACCCCGTGCGGACCCGGAGCGGGGCCCTCGGCCCGGCGTCGGAAACGTCAGGAGTCAGATGACAGGATTCAGCAGTCAGCAGTCAGCAGCCAGGAGACAGAGGCCATCGAGCCGTGCTACTTTTCCGTTGACTCCCGACGTTCTTCTGCTTCCGGGCTGATTCCTGCCTTCTGACCGCTGACTCCTGGGGCACCCCTAGCCGCCCTTGTAAAGTACCCACCACGAACGCGCCCCCGAGAACCGATGCCGCCCGCCCTCGCCAACCCGGTCGCCCAACTCGCGCTCGCCGCCGTGCTGGGCCTGCTCGGGTTCTTCCTGCTGCTGCCGAAGCCCCGGTTCCGCTCGGTCGCCGGCGGCACGTTCTTCGTGATCGCCGCGTTCGCCGTCCTCGCCGGATTCGTCTACCTGCGGTTCGGCAAGCCGATCGAAAGCCTGCTGCCGGACGTGCTGTTCTGCCTGTTCGCCGGCGGGGCGGTGCTGTTCGGCACCATTCTCGTGACCAACAGCAACCCGGCGCGCGGGGCCATCGCCTTCGCGTTCGTGATCCTGAGTACCTGCGGGTTATTTCTGCTGCTGGCCGCGCCGTTCTTGGTGGCCGCCACCATCATCATCTACGCCGGGGCGATCATCGTCACGTTCCTGTTCGTGCTGATGCTGTCGCACGTGTCCGGCCCGTCCGACGAGAACGACCGCACCCGCGAGCCGCTGCTCGGCAGCCTGGCCGGGTTCGCGTTCATCGGCCTGCTGCTGATGACGCTGAGCCTGAGCGCCGCCAAGCCCGGAACGGAGACGGCGGACGCCCCCGTGCTGCCGGTGGAACCGCTCACGCGGGCGGACCGCGCGGCGCTGGCCGAGGCGGCCGTCGAACTGGATGCGGCCCTCGCCGCCGACGACCCCGACAAGGTGAAAGCGGCGGTGAAGGCGGCGAGCGAGAAGGTGGCCGACATCGTCGGCGAGCCGGGCCAACCGCTCAGCGGCACGACGGTGTTCGACCGGCACCGCCTGTTCACCGACGTGAAGGTCGGCGACCCGCGCGAAGGGGCGTTCCTCCAGGCGTCGGCCAAACTCCAGCGGGCGAACGTCGTGCTGGAGAACGAGGCGGCGATGGCGACCGGCTCGGAGGCTGTGAAGGTCGCGAAAGCGGCGGCGAAGAAGCTGCGGGACGAGATCGCGCTGTACTCCGGGTACGGCCAACTGCCGGCGCGGAACGTGGCGAACGTCGGCTTCGTGCTGTACTCGGAACACATCCTGGCGGTGGAACTGGCCGGCACCCTGCTGCTGGTGGCCACCATCGGGGCGGTGGCCATCGCCGGCCGCCGCAAGGAGGCGACGGGATGATTTCGCTGTGGCATTTCCTGGCGGTCGGGGCAGTCCTGTTCGGCCTCGGGCTGATCGGGTTCCTGACCCGCCGCAACCTGATCACCATGTTCCTGTGCGCGGAGATGATGCTGCAAGGGGTGGTGCTGAACTTCCTCGCCTTCGGCCGCTACCACGGGAACATGAGCGGGCAGGTGTTCGGCCTGTTCATCATCACGGTGGCGGCGTGCGAGGCCGGGCTGGCGCTGGCCCTGTTCCTGATGCTGTACAAGAAGGGCAAGACGCTGGACTCGGCCGACTGGCAGGGGGTCCGCGAGGCCGGGCTGCCGCCGACGGTGGACGCCGACCCGCTGCCGACGCCGGCCGCCGAGCCGGAGCCGCCGAAGCTGCCGGTCGCCGGGCGGATGCCCGCCTCGTTCGCGGTCGGAGCCGGAAGCGTGAGCGACGGTCTTCAAACCCCCGTCGCTCACGCTTCCGGCTCGGACATTGGTAAGGAGACGACCCGTGCCTGAGGTTGATCCGTCGATGCGGTTGGCACTGTTGACGCTGGCGCTGCCGCTGGTGGGGGCGGTGCTGTCCGCCCTGTGTGGCCTCCTGCGGCTGCCGAAGTTGGCCCACGTCCCGGCCGTGTTCACGTTCGGCGGGGCGTCGATGGCCTCGCTGACCGTCTTGGCCGGCGTCCTCGACGGCGACGGGCCGCTGAGCTTCGCCGCCGACCTGGGGACGTGGTTCTCGGCCGGGCACCTGACGGCCCAGGTCACGTTCACGCTCGACCCGCTGGCGCTGACGATGCTCTGCACGGTGACGTTCATCGCCACCTGGATCGCCGTCTTCTCGGCGTCGTACATGCGCGGCGACGAGGGGTACGCCCGCTACTTCGCGGTGATGGGGCTGTTCGTCTTCTTCATGTGCCTGCTGGTGCTGGCGAACAACCTGTTCCTGCTGGTCGCCGGGTGGGAGGGGGTCGGCCTCTGTAGCTATCTGCTGGTCGGCTACTACTACGCCAAGCCGAGCGCGGCGTCGGCCGCGCGGAAGGCGTTCCTCGTCACCCGCCTGGGCGACGTGGGGCTGATCCTCGGCGTCTTCCTGCTGTGGCGGCTGGGCGGGTTCGCGACCGACCTCACCGTGCTGTTCCAGAACATCGAGAAGACGCCGCCGTCCGCCGCCGAAATGACGACCGTCTGCCTGCTGCTGTTCTGCGGGGCGGTCGGGAAGTCGGCGCAACTGCCGCTGTACGTCTGGCTGCCGGACGCGATGGAAGGGCCGACGCCGGTGTCGGCGCTCATCCACGCCGCCACGATGGTGACGGCCGGCGTCTACCTGCTCGCCCGCTGCGCCCCGCTGTTCGTGCTGTCCCCGGACGCGCAACTGGTGGTGGCCGTCGGCGGCGGGCTGACGGCGTTCCTGGCCGCGTTCATCGCCCTGGCCCAGAACGACCTGAAGCGGGTGCTGGCGTACTCCACCGTCAGCCAGCTCGGGTTCATGTTCATGGCGCTGGGCTGCGGCGGGGTGATCTCGCCGAAGACGACCGTGATGGCCGCCATCTTCCACCTGTTCACGCACGCCTTCTTCAAAGCGCTTCTGTTCCTCGGCAGCGGGTCGGTGATGCACGCGATGGGCGGGGTCATCGACATGCGGAAGTTCGGCGGGCTGCGGACGGTGATGCCGGTCACGCACCTGACGTTCCTCGTCGGGTCGCTGACGCTGGCCGGCTTCCCGCTGCTGTCCGGGTTCTGGTCGAAGGACCACATCCTGCACGCCCTGATGGACGCCGGCGAGACGCGGATGAAGTACCACAACGTCTACTACGGCATCTTCCTGCTCGCCGCGCTGACGGCGCTGATGACCGCCTTCTACACCTTCCGCGCGTACTTCCTGACCTTCTGGGGGCCGCCGCGGATCCCGCACGAGGCGCACGGCCACGCCCACGAGTCGCCCCTGGCGATGACCGTGCCGCTCGTCGTGCTGGCCGCGTTCGCCCTCGGCGTCGGCTTCGCGGTGGACCCGCTGACGCACGGGCTCGGCCACTTCCTCGACCGCACGCCGGGTGTGATCCAGGCCGACAAGCTCTACCTGAAGACCTCGAACATGCTGCCGGCGGGGCACGAGTTCAGTTGGACCGTGGCCCTGCTGAGCGCGGCACTGGCCGGGGTCGGCATCCTGGCGGCGGCAATTCTGTACTGTCGCGGCGGGCCGGAGAAGGTGCCCCCGGCGCTGGCCGGCCTGCACGCCCTGTCGGCGAACAAGCTGTATGTGGACGAAGTGTACGAGGCGACGCTGGTGAAGCCGGCCGAGGGGTTCGCCGTCGCCGGCCGCCAGTTCGACTCGTTCCTCGACGCCTTCGCCCGGCTGCTCAGCTACGTCCCCCGGTTCGGGGCGGCGGTGCTGCGGCCACTCCAGAACGGGCTGGTCCAGTTCTACGCCCTCGGCATGGTCCTCGGGTTGGGGGTGTTCCTCACGGTCATCCTCGTCCGCTCCGCGAAATAGAACGTTCCAGGGGCTTCCGCCCCTGGCTACGACCGGCGGCCGCTCCGCGGAGAAGAGCGGGAACTCCGGAAGCAGTTGGAAGCGGTGTTTTCGCCCCGGAGGGGCCGACGGACGTAGCCAGGGGCGGAAGCCCCTGGAAGACAATGCCCTCGAAACTCGGACCCTCAAACCGACACATGGAATATCTCCCGCTGATCGTGCTGTTGGTGCTGGCCGTGCCGCTCGCCTTCGCCGTGCTGGTGGCGGCGTCCGGCCGGGCGTCTCACCGCCTCGCCCCGCTGCTGGCGCAGCTGCATCTGGGCCTCACCGCCGCGCTGGTGGTGTGCGGGGCGAACGTCCTCATCGACCGCGCCGACACCCTGCGCAGCGAGGGGCGAATCGGGTTCCATCCGCTGTTCGTGCCTGGCGACCCGAACGTCGCCCAAGAAGCCGGTAGCCCGCCTTACCCGACCACCACCTGGAACCTGTTCACCCTCTCCCCGGCCACGGCGGGGTTGCCGGCCCCGGCGGTGCAGTTCTTCATCGGGGTGGACGGGCTGAACCTGTGGCTGGTGGCGCTGACCAGCTTCCTCACGTACATCGCCATCCTGGTGTCCCGCAAGTCCGCCGCCGACCGGCCGGCGGCGTACTACGCCTGGCTGTTCGCCCTCCAGGCGTTCATCACCGGCGCGTTCCTGTCGTTCGACGCGATCCTCTTCTACCTGTTCTTCGAGCTGACCCTGGTGCCGACGTTCTTCCTCATCGGCGGGTGGGGCGTCGGCGGCGGCAAGCGGGACGCGGCGCGGAAGTTCTTCCTGTACACGCTCCTCGGCGGGCTGCTGACGCTGACCGGCATTATCGGCCTCGTGCTGACCAACCCGACGCCGGTGTCGCCGAGTACCGGCCGGGTGGTCGGGCCGAACGACCGGGCCGGGGTGTTCCCGACGGCCGGGCCGGTGACGTTCTCCATCCCGCAACTGATGCGGAACGCCGAGACGTGGGTGGTCGCCCACCGCGAGCGGGCGAAGGTGGCCGCCGACAAGGCGACGGCCGCGCCGACCGCCGAGAACACCGTCGCCGCCGAAACGCGGGCGGCCGACCGCGACCGGCACATGCACTTGCAGTCGTGGCTGTTCTTCGCGCTGATCGCCGGGTTCGTGGTGAAAATCCCGCTGGTGCCGTTCCACACCTGGCTGCCGGCGGCGTATGCCGAAGCGCCGCCGGCCGTCACCCTCGTGATGTCCGCGCTGATGGCGAAGCTGGGCACCCTCGGCCTGCTGCGGGTGGTGCTGCCGCTCTGCCCGGACGCCTCGGTGGAATACGGGCTGCCGGTGTTCGGCTTCCTCGGCGCGGTCGGCATCGTGTACGCCGCGCTGTGCGCCTACGCCCAGCGGGACATCAAGATGGTGGCCGCGTACAGCAGCGTGTCGCACCTCGGCCTGCTGGTGCTGGGCACGTTCGCGCTGAACCGCGAGGGGCTGACCGGGGCGGCGCTGCACATGGTCAACCACGGGCTGACCGCCGGGGCGCTGTTCGCGCTGGTGGCGTTCCTGGCCGACCGGTACAAGACCACCGACACGACCGCCTACGGCGGGCTGATCGGCAAGTTCCCCCGGTACGCCTTCTGCACGTTCGTCATCGCCCTGGCCAGCGTCGGGCTGCCGGGGCTGAACAACTTCGTGTCCGAGATGCTCCTCATCGGCGCGACGCTGACGCCGGGCAACACCTACCTCGTCGGGTACGGCATGGCCGTGACCGCCGCCTTCGGCATCTTCCTGTCGGCGTGGTACCTGTTCACGATGCTGCGGAAGGTGTTCTTCGGCCCGGTGCGGGTGCCGCCGACCGCCGACACCGAACCGCGCGACACCACCATCGGCGAGTCGTTGGCGTTCGGCCTGCCGGCCCTGCTGTGTCTCGTCCTGGGCCTGTATCCGCAGCCGATCCTGGACAGCATCGACGGGGACGTGACGCTCTTGATGCACCGCCTGGACAGCGCCCGCGAGCGTCTGTACCCGCAGTCGTTCCTGTTGGAATACCCGCCGAAGCCGCCGGCTGGCCCCGTCGTCCTGCCCGCGCAGATGCAGCCGGTCGGCCCCGCGCCGAAGGGCAAGGGCGGCGGCGGGCCGAAAGGGCCGGAGCTGTAGTCCCCCCCCTTCCACCACGGGCGGCGGCCGGCGAGTGCGGCCCGACTTCACGCCGGAGGCGTGGCGGAGTGTAGCCAGGGGTGAGCGAGCGGAGCGAGCGACACCCCTGGACCTGCGGGGAAAACGCGACCCACCCCGGAGGGGTGGCGGATCGTCCGACATCCCTCCGGGATGCGAAGATTTCAAGGGAAATCGTCTTCCAGGGGTTTCACCTCTGGCTACAGTCCGGCACGCCTCCGGCGTGAAGAGGGGAACCCGCCGGCCATGGTATAGCGGACTCCGATCGACACGAGTGTTGGCTTCCCGACCACCGCAGGATTTCCGCCCGTGAACCCGCTCGACAACGCCGAATACGTCACGCTCCTGACCGGCTCGGTGCGGCTGGTGCTGCCCGAGGTGGCGCTGGTCGGCACGGCCTGCGCGCTGTTCCTGCTCGCCGCCTTCGGGGTCGGACGGAGCGTCGCGTTCGTCGTCTCGCTGCTCGGCATCGGCGGGGCCGCCGCCGTCGCCGTGCTGTTTCCCGAACCGGCACTGGCCGCCGACAAGCTGCCGCTCGCCGTCATCGACCCGTCGAAGATGGCCGAATTCGTCCGCTGGCTGGCCCTGGTGTCGGCCGCCGCGTTCGCCTTCATCGGCTGGGCGGACACGCGGAAGGAGACGGCCGCCGAGTACCTCGCCTGCCTGCTGGTGGTGGCCGCCGGGCTGTCCCTGGTGGCCCGCGCCAACGACCTCGTCTCGCTGTTCCTGGCCCTGGAGATGATTAGCATCCCGACCTACGTCCTCCTGTACCTGCCGAGCCGGTCGGCCGCCGGGCAGGAGGCGACGATGAAGTACTTCATGCTGAGCGTGCTGTCGTCGGCGGTGCTGCTGTTCGGGTTCAGCTACCTGTACGGGCTGACGGGCAGTCTGAACTTGACGGTCGTCACGCGGACGCTGACCGCCGCCGCGAAAGCGGGCACGGTCTCGCCGATGGCGGTGGTGGCGATGGTGCTGGTGATCGCCGGCCTCGGCTTCCGGCTGGCCGCCGTGCCGTTCCACTTCTATGCCCCGGACGTGTACGAGGGCGCGCCGACCGGCGTCGTCGGCCAACTGGCGTTCATCCCGAAGGTGGCCGGGTTCGTCGCCCTCGGCCGGCTGCTCGGCCTGTTCGACGCGCCCGTCGCCGAGCTGCCGTTCGACACCGCCCGCACGCTCATCCCGCTGACGCTGTGGGTGATCGCCGCCGTGACCATGTGCCTCGGCAACCTGATGGCGCTGCTGCAAGACAACCTGAAGCGGCTGCTCGCGTACTCCGGCATCGCCCACGGCGGGTACATGCTCATCGGGATTCTGGTCGCCTGTTCGGTGCCGGACGCCAAGGCCGAGATGTCCGGCGCGACGGTCAGCACGGGAATGGACTCGCTGCTGTTCTACCTCGTCGCCTACGGGCTGATGACGGTCGGCGCGGTGGCCGTCCTGTCGCACCTGAGCTTCGGCGACCGGGCGGTCGAGACGGTGGACGACCTGGCCGGCCTGGGCCGCACGCACCCCGTCGCCGCCGCCGCCCTCGCCGTCTGCTTCTTCAGCCTGATCGGGCTGCCGCTGACGGCCGGCTTCTACGGCAAGTTCAAGCTGTTCTTCGATGCGTTCGGCGCCCCGACCGCCACGCCCATGAAGAACCTGTACCGGGCGATCGTGCTGCTGGGGGCGGTGAACGCGGCGGTCGCGGCCGTGTACTACCTGCGGGTGATCGGCGTGCTGTACCTGCGGAGTCCGCTGAAGCCGGGCGAGCCGGCGCGGGGATACCCGGCCCTCCTCGCCGGCGTGACGTGCGCCGCCGCGACGCTGGCGCTGGGCGTGTTTCCGCAACCGCTGATGGACGCCGCGCGGACGGCCGTCTCCGCGCCGCCGCCCGAAACGCGAGTGGTCGCGGACGCACGACCTTAGTCGGTCCGGCTCGATAAGCCTGGACTCCACATTTCGCCCCGGAAAGTCACCTCTGGCCGCTGGGGGATTCGGAAAGATGTCACCGAAGCAGGCCATGTATCGATGGCTCATTCATCATGGGTTTGTTGTGTTGCGGGGACTCCAATCGTCTGCGGCCTTCGGCTCTTGGTGGTGGCTCTTCCGATATCGTCGGCGGACCTGGGGATATGGGATCGCGTTGGCGAACCTGCTTCACCGGTTGAACGAAACGTTGTTCGAGGCGGACTTCACCGATACGGACTTCGGCTTCCTGAACCACGCCGTGCCTCGGTTCTTCCAACAGATCGGTGAGACAGCGGACACGAACCTGGTCGCAATGCTGGTGCAACTCCACGACATGGTGCCAGAAGAGCAGCGGTCGCGCCTGACGTGGCATCCGAGCGAGCAACATCGTCGGATGGCCATGGCGAGGCTGACCTGACCAGACATCGTCCTGCGCCACGACCGGGCTAAATCGACAACCAAGAACTCCAATGACCCACTTCGACCACCTGTCGAACCTGTGCGCCGACCTCCTATCGGAGCGACGGCACGAACCGGCCCTGCTTCACCTGTTCCGCCACGTGCCCGCCGGCGCGTGGGTGCCGTTCCGCTATGAACACGCCTTCTACATCGACTACCAGAACAAGAAGGCCGACTACGTGGACAAGTTCCTCCAGTTCCTCGACTGGGGCGAGGCCGACCGCCGGTACCGGACGGCGGGGAAGGGGTGACACTTTAGGCATTGGCGGGATGGAAGACTCCCGGCGGTGGAACGCGCTACGGGGTGGACCGCTGGTGAACCTCTCCTCCCACGTCAGTGGGGAGAGGTCGGAACGGCGCAGCCGTTCCGGGTGAGGGGCGCAACGGGGGTGACGAACAAGCCCCCTCACCCGCCTCGTGCGGGGCACGAGGCGACCTCTCCCCCACTTCGTGGGGCGAGAGGTGGGGCACCTGGTTTCCCGATACGCCTTTTCCCCGCCACTGCCTTAGCGGTCGTTGCCGAGCATGGCCTGGATGAGCAGCACGAACGCCGCCCCGGCCGGGACGAGCGCGCCGAGGTGGAGCAGCCCGGCGTCCAGTTTGAAGTGATACACCGCCGCCGCCACGGCCATCAGCGCGCCCGCGAGTAGCGCCTGGCGAATCCGCTTCCGCCGTCGGCGACCGCCGTGCCGGCCGGGGGTGTCGGCCAGCCGCTGGTAGAACTGCATCGTCACCGCCGGCGGTGCCCACAGCGGCTCGCCGACCGGTCGCGGCGGCTTCTTCGTCGTCGCCCCGTCCGCCGACGACAGGGCCAGCGCCGCCGTCGGGTCGTCCCGCCACATCACGTCCGGTCGGGCGGAGTTGACCGAGTAGTCCAGCCCGCAGCGGTCGCAGGTCAGGCGGTCCACGCCGCCGTCCGGCACCGGCACCCGGCCGCCGCACTCGCATCGGAATTCGCCCGGCATGGTCCGGCCTCCGGGTCGGTCGGTCAGTCGTCCTGGTATCCTAGCAGACCTTTTACGACGGAGAAGAAACCGAGGGCGAGCAAGACGATGCCGACGATGGAGACGCCGCCGTTCCGCAGCCAACAGAACAGCCCGCCGAGGGCCATGCTGAACAGTCCGCCGAACACCGTCGGGAAGTGCGGCCCGCCGCCGGACGCGCGGGGTTCCGGGTCCGGCTCAGTGTCGGAGACCTCGCGGTATTTCGCGCGGGGCGGGGCGTCCGGGTCGCGGCGGCGGAACGACGGCGAAGCCGACGCACTCGGCCGGCCGAAGTCGTCGGCGACATCGCGGTCGGTGCGGCGAGCGGCGGGCGCGGGCGGGCCGTCGTCGAGCAGCTTGTAGGCGTCGTCTTCGGTCGTCGCGGGGGCCGGCGGCGCGGCCGGCGGCGGCGCGGCCGGGAAGCTGTCGCCCGTCGGCACCGCCAGGACCGACGCGCAGGCCGGGCACCGCGCCCGCTTGCCGGCGAACTCGTCGCCCACCTTCAGTTGTTTGCCGCAGTCGCAGGCGAACGTGATCGGCATGACGGCGCACTCCGGGTACGGCGGCTTTTCTATCGACCCGGCGCGGAGTGGGGAGGTGATCGGCCCGCGAATGGCCGCCCCGTTGTCCCCCGGCGGCGGAATGCACTTCGCCGGCCGGCGTCCGTCCGTTATGGCGTGGCGATCCGATTCCTCCGTTCCTGGAGTGCGGTCATGCGATTCCCCTTAACGGTCGGTGTGCTGGTGGCGTGCGGGCTGGCGGTGGCGGCCCCCATCCCCAAAGCGAAGGACACCGCGAAGAAGGACGACGACGCCATCCTGGGCGTGTGGAAGTTGGAGAAGTACGACCTCGGCCCGGCCGTGCCGCTGCCGCCCGGCGGCCTGCCGGCGATCCACTTCACTTTCAAGGACGGCAAGCTAGACGTGACGCACGCCGGCCAGACCCAGGAAAAACAGGGCACCTACAAGCTCGACCCGACGGCCAAGTTGAAGACCATTGACCTGACTGAGGGCGGCAACGGACAGACCTCGCCGGGCATCTACGAGCTGGACGGCGACACGCTCAAACTCTGCCTCGCCCAGGGGCGGGGTGCGGTGCGGCCGACGGAGTTCGCGGCGAACGGCTTGGGGGTGGTGGTGGTCACGTTCAAGCGCGACGCGGGCGAGAAAAAGGACAAGTGAGGGCGACCCGTTTCACACCGGAGAACGACCATGCGATTCCTCCCGGCGGTCGGCCTGATGGCGGCGTGCGGCGCGGCTATCGCCGCCCCCATCCCGAAGGAAAAGGACAAGCCGAAGAAGGACGAAGTCGCCATCCTGGGCGTCTGGGAGTTGGTGACGATGGAAGTGAACGGCATGGTCCTCCCGGCGGGGGGCGAGATGATGCGGTTCGCCTTCACGGACGGCAAACTGAAACTGACCCTGGTCGGCAAGCCGAAGGAGCAGGACGCGACGTACAAACTCGACCCGGCCGCCGCGCCGAAGGCCATCGACATCGACGAAGGCAAGGGCCGCACGTCCCTCGGCATCTACGACCTGGACGGCGACAAACTGCGGATCTGCCTCGCCGAAGGGAAAACGCCCGTGCGGCCGACGGAGTTCAAGGGCGTCGGCAAGGCGGTCGTCGTGTTCACCCTCCGCCGGGTGGCGGACGAGAAGAAGGACAAGTGACGACGCCCCTTTCCACATCGGAGGACGGACATGCGCGGACTCGGACTACTGGCGATGGCGGCGTGCGGACTGGCGGTCGCTGCCCCCATCCCGAAGGAGAAGGACAAGCCCAAGAAAGACGAGGATGTCATCCAGGGGACGTGGGCGATGGAGAAGTTCGACGGCGGTCAGGCACCGCCGGCCGGACTCGGGCCGATCCGGATGACGTTCAAGGACGGCAAGCTGGCCATCGAGTTCGGCGGCAAGTTGATGGATCAGGGCACCTACAAGCTGGACCCGACGGCCAAGCTCAAGACCATCGACCTGACGAACGGGCCGGCGACCGCCCTCGGCGTGTACGAGTTGGACGGCGACACCCTCCGCATCTGCGTCGGCGACGAAGCTATGAATGCGGGCCGGCCGACGGAACTGAAGGGGACCGAACAGATCGCCCTCATGACCTTGAAACGGGTGAAAGAGGACAAGAAGGAAAAGTGAGTCTGGGAGGGAACGGGAATTTGCGGCACGTCATTTGCCGTTCTATATCCGGTGGTCGGCTACACCGGAGACTCGCGATGAAAGCCCTCGCCCTTTGCGGCACGCTGACGGCCTGCCTGATCGCCCTGGCCTCCCCGGCGGCGGTCCCGTTTTCCGCCCCCCAACCGGTCGCGGCCGTGCGAAACGCCGACGCGGACGCCATTCAGGGCGTGTGGCGGCGGGTGACGCCCGGCGGCACTTCGGTCGGCCAGCTCCTGGTGATCGACGGCAGCCGGCTGACGGTTCAGCACGACGCCGACCAAACCGAGGAAGCGGAGTTCGCACTCGACCCGACCGCCACGCCGAAGGCGATCAACGCCAAGTTCGAGTCCGGCTGGGCGTTCGGCATTTACGAACTCGCCGGCGACACCCTTCGCCTGTGCATCTCGGAGCCGGGGCCGACCGCCGTCCGCCCGACGACGTTCAAGGCGTTCGGCAAGTCCGTGACGCTGGCCGAGTACCGCCGGGTGGACGACGGGGCGACGGGGAAGTAAACCGGGTCGGGTGACATCACTCCGAGGGGCGTGCGATGACGTGGAGACTCGCAACCGTGGCGGTGTTGGCGTGCGGGGTCGTGCTGGCGGCTCCCGTTCCGAAAAAGGACGAGAAGCCGAAGCCGGACGCCGAGGCGATCCAAGGCACTTGGCGGCTGGAGAAGTTCGAGGGCGCGGAAAAGCCGCCGGCGGATGCCGGCGTCATCCTACTCGCCTTCAAGGAAGGCAAGATGTCTGTCAGCGTCGCCGGGAGGGAGAACCAGAAGGGCGCGTATCAACTCGACGCGACTGCCAAGCCGAAGGCCATCGACCTGACCAAGCCGGGCGAGAATGACGCTCGGGGCATCTACGAACTGGACGGCGACTCGTTGAGAATTTGCCTGGTCGATGACGGGAACGCCGCACGGCCGACCGAGTTCACGGCCACGGGCAAACGGATCATGCTGTTCGTGCTGAAGCGAGTGCCGGACGAGAAGTAGGACACGTGACGGCCGCGCGCGAGAATTCCCCTCGGTAGACGAACGGTCGCAATGAGACTCCGGAGGGTTACGAAATGGTCGCATCGCTCGTCGTCGAACTGCCGGGAGACCTCGTGCGGTTCCGGTTGCCGGGCGCGGTGAACGACCGTCTGCAATCGCTGCTGGACCGCCAGGACGCCGGTGATGAATTGTCCGCAGAGGAGCGTGCCGAGGCGAGCGGGTTGGTCGATCTGGCCGAGCTCCTCTCGCTGCTGCGGTTGCGAGCAGAGCGGGAGGCGGCGTGAGCGACGTCCCCGCGTGGCTGACCGAGGCCGTCACCGCCCGTGCCGGAAATCGGTGCGAGTACTGCGGGTTGTCCCAACTCGGTCAGGAAGCCACGTTCCACATCGATCACGTCTTGCCCCGTGTCGCCGGTGGGCGAACGGTTCTCGATAACTTGGCGCTGGCGTGCGTGTCCTGTTCGCTCCGAAAGGGCGCGAAGCGAACCGGCACCGATCCGGAAACGGGTTCCGCGCAACCGCTCTTCGACCCGCGCACCGAACCATGGGAGGATCATTTCGAGTGGCACGAGGAGTGGGTCGTGCCGATCACTTCCACTGGCCGCGCCACGTCGGCCACCCTGGACTTGAACCGGCCCATGATTCTGTCGATCCGCGCCGAGGAGATGCGCCGGGGACGACACCCGCCACCGACCGAGTTGTCCTGAGCGACACCAACTGCCCGTGTCGCCGAGAAGAGTTCCCTACGGCCATTGCATCCGCCCGCACTTCCGGCCACAATACTCCTGTCGGTTCCCCGCCCCGCATTCACTTCGGTCATCCGATATGCTCCGCCTCGCCATCCTCGCGGCGGTCGCCGCTGCCGGTTTCGCGCCGGCCGCCGACCCGGTCATCGACTTCAACCGCGACATCCGACCCATCCTGTCGAACACCTGCTACGCCTGCCACGGGCCGGACGAGAAAGTCCGCAAAGCCGACCTGCGGCTGGACACGTTCGCCGGTGCCACCGGGAAGGACGGCACTGCCGCCGTCACGCCCGGCGACCCGGCCAAGAGCGGCCTGATCGAGCGGGTGACTTCGGCCGACGCCGGCGAGGTGATGCCGCCGCCGAAGACCGGCAAGAAGCTGACGGCGAAGGAGACGGAGCTACTGGCCGCGTGGATCAAGCAGGGAGCCAAGTACGCCACCCACTGGAGCTACGTGAAGCCGGTTCGGCCGGCCGTCCCCAAGACCGTCGCTCACGCTTCCGGCTCGGAACACCCCATCGACGCCTTCATCCGCGCGAAGCTAGCCCCGCTCGGCCTCAAGCCCTCACCCGAAGCCGATCGGTACACGCTCGTCCGCCGGGTGGCGCTGGACCTCACCGGCCTGCCGCCGACGGCGAAGGACGTGGAGGAGTTCGTCGCCGACCGGGGCGCGGACGCCTACGGCAAGATGGTGGACCGGATGCTGGCGAAGCCGGCGTTCGGCGAACACTGGGCGCGGCTGTGGCTCGACCTCGCCCGCTACGCCGACAGCGCCGGGTACGCCGACGACTCGGCCCGCACCATCTGGGCGTTCCGCGACTACGTCATCGAGAGTTTCAACGCGAACAAGCCGTTCGACCGGTTCACCGTCGAACAGATCGCCGGCGACCTGCTGCCGAACGCCGCCGACGAGCAGATCATCGCCACGGCCTTCCACCGCAACACGATGACCAACAACGAAGGCGGCACCAGCGACGAGGAGTTCCGCAACGTCGCCGTGGTGGACCGGACGAACACGACGATGGCCGTCTGGATGGGCACCAGCATGGCCTGCGCCCAGTGCCACACGCACAAGTACGACCCCATCACGCAGACCGAATACTTCCGCTTCTTCGCGCTGCTGAACAACACCGCCGACGCCGACCGGAAGGACGAAACCCCGGTCCTGACCATCTACACCGAGGCGCAGAAGAAGCAGCTCGCCGAGTACGGAGCCGAGTTGGAAGCGCTGAAAGCCAAGCTGGGCAAGCCGGCGGCGGACGTGCCGGCGAAACAGGCCGCGTGGGAGAAGGCGCTGTCCCGCAAGATCGCCTGGCAGACGCCGAAGCCGAAGTTCCTGTCGTGGGGCGACCTCGACGGCACGGTCGGCGACGACGGATCCATCCTCGTGGCCAAGGCCGCGAAGACCGACACCTACACCGTGGAACTGCCGTTGACCGGCAACGCGCTGACGGCCCTCCGGCTGGAAGCGCTGCCGCACCCGTCCTTGCCGGGCAAGGGGCCGGGGCACGCCGGCGGCAACTTCGTGCTGTCGAACATCTCCGCCAGTATTCTGCCGCCGACCGGCGGGGCGGGACGCAGTGGGCGGTATGTCCGCATCGAACTGCCGGGCAAACAGCGGCACCTGGTGCTGGCCGAGGTGCAGGCGTTCAGCGGCAAGGAGAACGTCGCACTGAAGGGCAAAGCCAAGCAGAGCAGCACCGCCTTCGCCGGCGACGCCAAGCGGGCCATCGACGGCAACACCAACGGCGTCTACTTCGAGGGCAACTCGGTGACGCACACGAACACCGAGGACAGCCCGTGGTGGGAACTCGACCTGACCGCCGACAAGACCATCGACCGGCTGGTGATCTGGAACCGCACCGACCCCGGCACCCCGCAACTGCTGACCAACTTCAAAGTGCAACTGCTGGACGCGGAGCGGAAGGTGGTGTGGGAAGAGACCGTTGCCGAGGCCCCGAAGCCGAGCAAGGAACTGAAGCTGAACGGCAGCCGGACGGTGAAGTTCGTGCAGGCCGTCGCCGACTACTCGCAGCCGCAGTTCGACGCCGCGACCGCCATCAGCAACGCGAACACGAAGCAGAAAGGCTGGGCCGTCGGCGGCAAGCCGGGCCAACCGCACACGCTGACGGCGGTGCCCGACGCGCCCGTGGCGATCCCCGCCGGCAGCAAGCTGGTGGTCACGCTCGACCAGTCGTACACGATGGAGAACCACACGCTCGGCCACTTCCGCCTCGGCTACAGCACGCAGCCGGGGGCCATCGACATCGCCCGCACCCCGGCCGACGTGCTGGCGGCCCTCGACATCGACGCGGCCAAGCGGACCAAGGAACAGCAGGCGAACGTGACGGAGTATTACCTGTCGGTCGCGCCGGAGACGCGGGCGCTCCGCGAGCGACAAGCCACTGTCACCAAGCTGCTCGCCGACGTGAAGCCGGCCGTCACGGTGCCGGTCATGAAGGAACTGCCGGCCAACCAGCGGCGGACGACGAAGCTGCAATTCCGTGGCAGCTTCCAGGACCTCGGCGCGGTGGTGACGGAAGGCGTGCCGTCGGCGTTCCACTCCTTGCCGAAGGGCGAGAAGGCCGACCGCCTGAGTCTGGCCAAGTGGCTCGTCGCCGCCGACAACCCGCTGACGGCCCGCGTGACGGTCAACCGCTTCTGGGAACACGTCTTCGGCACCGGGCTGGTGCGCACGAGTGAAGACTTCGGCTCGCAGGGCGAACCGCCCAGCCACCCGGAGTTGCTCGACTGGCTGGCCGTGGAATTCATGGAGAAGGGCTGGGACGTGAAGGGGTTCTTGAAGACGCTGGTGCTGTCCGACACCTACCGCCAGTCGTCGAAGGTGACGCCGGACCTGACCGAGAAAGACCCGGACAACCGCTATTACGCCCGTGGCCCGCGCTACCGGCTGTCGGCGGAGACGATCCGCGATCAGGCGCTCGCCGTCAGCGGGTTGCTGAGCGACAAGATGTACGGCCCGTCGGTGCGGCCGATCCGGCCGAGCCTGGGGCTGAGCGCGGCGTTCGGCGGCAACCTCGACTGGCAGACCAGCGCCGGCGAGGACCGCCACCGGCGGGGGCTGTACACCGAGTGGCGGCGGACCAGCCCGTACCCGTCGATGGCGACGTTCGACGCGCCCAGCCGCGAGGCCTGCACCATCCGCCGCATCCGCACGAACACCCCGCTGCAAGCGCTCGTGACGCTGAACGACCCGGTGTACGTCGAGGCGTCGCAAGCCCTGGCGCGGAAGGTAGTGGACGCCGGAAAGACGCCGGCCGAGAAGGTGACGGCGGCGTTCAAGCTGGCCCTCGGCCGCCCGCCGAGCGACAAGGAACTGACGCGGGTGGTCAAGCTGTACGAGGACGCGAAGGCCGACTTCGCCAGGGACAAAGCGAAGGCGATGGACTTCGCCACCAAGCCCCTCGGCCCGCTGCCGAAGGGCACGGACGCGGTGGAACTGGCCGCCTGGACGACCGTGGCCAACGTGCTGCTGACCCTGGCCGAGATGCTGATGCGGCGGTGATTTGGTTTTCCGTCCCGGAGGGACCGTCGGCCGGAGCCTGGGGCGGAAGCCCCAGGAACCAGCCGACCTGGGGCTTC
>JAYTTN010000184.1:0-2116 GCA_043745295.1 Fimbriiglobus sp.
CCGCGACCCCCGGCTCACGCCGACGGCTCGCCAAGGGTCGCGGCCGGGGCCTCCAACGCGCTACGCAAGAACCCTGGGAAGCCCGCCCACGCCGTCCGGTAAGCCTCTTCGAGTGGCAGCGTGACGAACCGACTCGCCGTCAAATAGAGTGGCAGCGACGGGATCGCCTCGCCGACGGCACACGGCCGGCAATGGCCCGAACAGACCGCGCCACTCTCGGCCACCCAGGCGGCGTCCGCACGGGTCCCTACGACCGTGTGCCTCGTGACGCCCCGCTTAGGCCGGGACGAGATCGCCCCCAGGAACCCGCCTGGCAACCCCACCGGGTCGGGCACGACATCGACGATTGCGACGTGCACACCCCGCTTCAGTAAGGCCACCGACTTCTTGACGAACACATCAATCGTCTCGCCGCCGGCCTTGTAGGCTGGGGCGACCACCTCGACCACGGCGACGAGCGGCCGGCCCTCGGCGTGCTGAATCTCGATCCGCTGTGCTGGCGGCACCCGCCTCTTGACCATCACGGCGTCAGGCTGGATCAGGGCGAAGTAGCCCGTCGGCAACAGGCCTTGGTTCAGGGTGCGACACAACGCCACCGTCCAGGCCAAGTGCTGGTCGAGGAAGCCCAACTCCGCGACGCGCGTCCAGTCGTGCAGCGGCATCGGGGGACTCCGGGAGAAGCGTGGACTCGTCGGGGCGGGGTCACGGGCCGGCGGGCGGGGCTTCGAGAATCCGCCGCAGCGGCTTCGGGTAGCCGGCCCACGAATCCTGGTACGCTTCCTCAAGCGGGAGCGGGACGTAGACGGTCGGCGTCAGGTAGAGCGGCAGTGCCGGCAGCGGCGCGCCGAGTTCCGACGACTGGAAGTGGGCCAGGCAGCCCCCGCCCCTCTTGGCCGCGAAGGACGAGTGCGTCCGGGAAAACTGGGGGCTGTACTTCGCCGCGACCCGCTCGACACTCCTCCAGACCGCCCCGCCGAACCCCTGCGGGAGCCGCAGCGGATTCGGGAAGACGTCGATGATGGTGACGTGGACGCCGTTCTCCAGCAACGCCGCGGACTTCTCGACGAAGTCGCGCGTCGCCTTGCGCTTGGCCTTGTTACCGGGCGAGACGAGTTCGATGACCGCGACGAGCCGCTGGCCCTCGACGTGCCGTACCACGACCCGGCGGGGGGGCGGGTAGGGTCGCCGCCGCGCCCCCGACAGGGTGACCTCGGCGCGCACCTCGATCGCCGTTGCCGCCCCGCCCCCGTCGGCGGGCCACCCCGTTGCGGAGTCGTCCCCTTGGTCGTCCAGGGTCAACACGTCCGGCACGAACGGGCCGGCCTTCTGCTCCGCCAGGGCGTAGTAGCCCTCGGGGAGCAGGCCGGTGTTCAGCCGCGTCCGGACCACCCCCATCCAGTTCATGTGCATGTCGTGAAACCGATTGGGGGAGACGCGCGTCCAGTCGTGCAGCGGCATCGTGGGGACTCCGGGAGGGGCACCGCGATTGTACCGCGCCGGTCGCCGTAGACACGGCCGCGGCGGCCCGGTAGACTCGGCCGCGGTCACGACACGATGCCGACGCCAAGGAGGGCGGACGATGCGATCCTGGATTTGGGGCGGGGCCTTAGCCGCGCTCACGGCCGTCGGCGTCGCGGGGTCGGTCGCCCCGCCGCGGCCCACCGAGTGCGTCCTCGAAGTCGCGGCCGTCGCCCCGCAGTTGTGCGCGGTGCGGGCCGCCGAAGTCGTGCCGCTGACCGACGCGCTGGATTTGCTCGACGAGTTGCGCGGGCCGCCGAGCTTCGACGAGCCGCCGCTGGCCCCGCGCCGGCCCGACGCACCGGGCGAAGTCATCCCCGCGGTCTTCCTGCTGCCCGCCGCCGACGCCGAGGAGGCCCCGACGCCACGCCTCGCCCGCGAACTCGCCCCGATGCCGCGACCGCACAGGCAGTCGTTCTCGCTCACGTTCGACTGGTACAGCAGCGCGCCGGCCGTCCACGCACTCGTGAAATGAACTGAGGCCGGGCGCTCTTCGTGAGAAGAAGGCCCGGCCCCAGGGGATTAACTTGACGGCACCCCTTGACTCAGCGGGTGCCCCGACTCGACTGGTGGAATCGCTTCCTACTCCATCGCTCGC
>JAYTTN010000185.1:0-7736 GCA_043745295.1 Fimbriiglobus sp.
CCCCCTCACCCGGAACGGCGACGCCGTTCCGACCTCTCCCCCACTGGCGTGGGGGAGAGGTGTTGGCTAGCTCCGTCGCCTGGGTGGATGCCCCCGCCACACCCCACCTCTCGCCCCGCGAAGTGGGGGAGAGGTCGCCTCGTGCGGCGCACGAGGCGGGTGAGGGGGCTTTCTTCTCGTCCAGCGCCCCGTCACCCCCATCACAACTGGGAGTGTTTCACCCCTACCACGGTCTAAACTCCTCCACTCACGGCATCGGCGGCCGGCCGTTGCCGCGCGGTGGCGCGGTCGGCGATTGCGGGATGTCGATCGGCCCGGTCGGCGTCTTGGCGAACCAGCCGGCGTCGCGGGCCATGATCCAGCCGAGGATCGCCAGGGCGACGATGCCGGCGAGCAGGGCGAGCACCATCAGGGTGCCGTCGCGGGGCGGCTTGGCCGGCACCAGGCGGGCCTTGTTCAAGAGGGAGGCGAAGCGGGCCAGGTCGTCGGCCAGCGCGTCGGCCGTGGCGTACCGCTCGGCCGGCACCTTCCGCAGGCACCGCGCCACCACCTCTTCCAACTCGGCCGGGATCTCGGCCCGGTGGTAGCGGACGGGCAGCGGCACTTCCGTCCGCACCCGCTCCAGCGTCTGGAGGATGGAATCCCCCCGGTGCGGGGCGACCCCGGTCAGGCACTGGTACAGGATGACGCCGAGGGCGTACACGTCGGTCCGCGGGCTGAGCTGGCGGAGCTGGCCGGCGGCCTGTTCCGGGGCCATGTACGCCGGCGTGCCCAGCACCGCCCCGGTCATGGTCTGCGACTCGGCCCCGAGCTGCTTGGCCAGACCGAAGTCGGCCACCTTCGGGGTGCCTTCGGCGGTGAGCAGGATGTTGGCCGGCTTCAGGTCGCGGTGGATCACCCCCTTGGCGTGCGCCGCCCCGACCCCCCGCGCGATCTGGTAGACCATCCGCAGGGCGTCCCCGATGGGCATCGGCGTCCCCGTCATCCGCTGCTCCAGCGTCCCCCCTTCCAAATACTCCACCGCCAGGAACGGCATCTCCGCGTCGTCCCCGATGTCGAAGATTTGGATGACGTTCGGGTGCTGGATCTGGGCGACCGTCAGCGCCTCCGAGCGGAACCGGGACTCGTCCTCCGGGGACGCGAACGCCTGGCCGAGCAGCACTTTGATCGCCACCACCCGGTTCAGCTTCACCTGCGTGGCTCTGTAGACCGCCCCGACCGCGCCCCGGCCGATCAGCTTCAGGTTGGCGTAGCCGGGGATGACCGGCACCCGCTGCGGGGTCGTCGGCGAGCCGCCGACGAGGGTGTCCGTCTGGGTGAGCGGCACCAGCACGTCGCGGTCCGGCACCGGCAGCGGGGCGGTCGCCGACGGGTCGCCCCGCGGCACCAGAGTGGGATCGAAGGGCGGAGTCATGCGGCCGGTCTCCGGTGGCGGTGAACCCGAGGGCGCGGGCGATGTGGCGGGGTGGGTGGGGCGACCGGCGTCGGGCGGTCGGATTGCGGTTAGGGGATTGTACACCGGACGGCGGGCGGGGTGAACCCGTTCGTCGCGTCGCGGACGGCAATTGTCAAAAGCACGTCTCCGCGAACCCGGACTGCCAGAGGCGCGGGTGGTCGGACAAACATCGAGCGTCCGCCGTCTGAGCTCTTCCCACCCCGGCGGCTCCCACGCCGGATTACCTGAACAAACTATTTCTGACAATCTCTCTACTTTAATTTGACAAACCCAAAAACGGAACGCATAACTACTGGTGTACACTTCCCGCTCCGGAGTGCCGCCGTGAACACCGCCACCCGAACTCCCCCCGCTACCGACTTGGCCGACCGCTTCCGCTGCGAGTCGGACGTGCCCGACCCGCCGCGCGACGCGGCCGGCCGCGCGGGACGACTTCACCCGGTGCGATCCGACCGGGCCGCCAACGATTGCCGGGCGAGGCCGTTGAGACGGTGACAGATCACCGATCCGCATCCGGGAGAGAAACCGTGTTCCGCCTCGCACTCGCCGCCGTCGTGTGGCCGCTCGCGCTCGTGACGGCCGGTGCCGCCGACCCCGATCCGCGGTCGCCCCCGGACATATTCGGCAAGCCGCGGCCGCACGGCGAACCGGTCCAGCAGGGATTCATCGGCCTGTACGCCGGGCGGACGAACCTGGCGTTCGGCCAGCCGATGCGGGTCGAGTTGTTCACGGTGAACCCGACCGCCCAAGGCCCCCCCTCTCTGGACTTGCCGGACGCCCCGTTGGAACTGACGGACGCCGCCGGGAAGCCGGTGCCGTTCCGCCAGGAGGACGGTGGGAGCGGCGGCGGGAACGGGTTGGGCCGGGGGTCGTTCACCCTTTGGCCGACGAAGGACCACGCCGTCGGCGTCTACTGGAAGCCGGGCACCTACAAGCTGAAGATGACCGCCGTCATCCCGAACGAGCAGCCGCCGGCGAAAAAGATCCTGACCGGCACCTTCCGGTCGAACGAGTTGGTACTCACCGTCCGCGAGTTCGGGGCCGCGCCGGACACCTGGGACGGCAAAGGGCAACTCCGGTCGGGCACCGGCGATGACATATTCCTGTACGTCGCCGGGCTGGACGACGAATCGTCGGAACGGTTGCGGAAGCAGACCCAGAAGGGCGGGTTGGAGACGGGGGCGTGGAAGAAGACGCCGTGGCGGGTGGCGGCCGCGGGGTTCGCCCCGGTGACGGTGCCGCAAGACCGGAAGTTGACCGACGCGGAGGTGAAGCGGTTGATCGCCGACCTGACGGATAAAGACCCGGCGGTGCGGGTCCGGGCCGTGCGGAGCGTGCCGCCGACCGCCCCGGCCGAGGTGTTCGCCGCCGCCGCGAAGCTGCTCGTGGACCCTTACGAGCAGGGGCCCGCACCGTTTGGGCATGCGCCGACCTACCCGCTGGTCTACATCGCGGCCGACGCCCTGTGCCGACTCGGAACGCCGGC
Source organism: Fimbriiglobus sp. (assembly GCA_043745295.1). GTDB lineage: Bacteria > Planctomycetota > Planctomycetia > Gemmatales > Gemmataceae > JALHQU01. Next base: position 2,943 of record JAYTTN010000185.1, read on the forward strand.
GGTCGAACCGCTGATCGCCTTTGCCGAAATGAAAGGGCACAAGGTGATGCTATTCCAGCACCCTCCTCGACAGCAGGTGGCGGCCATGCTCGGCCGCATCGGGCCGAACGACGCGGCCGAGAAGTACCTGCGGGCCGCGATCCAAAGCGGCGACGACGACCGCGTGGGTGCGGCCCTGGCGACGGCGAAGGCGTGGGGCAAAAGCGGCGTGGGGCTGACGCGGGCGATCCTCGCGCTGCCGAAGTTACCGGATGAGGCCCGCCGATCCGCTATCGACGCGCTCGGGAAGTTCGGCGACTTGAAGACCGACGGCCCGACGCTGCGAAAGCGACTCGCTTCGACCGATCTCGAGATCCAGTGGGCCGCGATCTCGGCTCTGGCGGCACTCCGCGACACCGACTCGCTGCCGGCCCTGCGGAAATTGCTCGCTTCGACCGACCCCGGTACTCGCAGTACGGCGCTCTCAGCCCTGATGACACTCGGCGACACCGCCTCAGTGCCGGAGTTCGAGCGGCTCGCGCGGGACGTGACGGCCGAGTTGAGTCCCCGGCGGGCGGCGGTCGATGCGGTGCAGTCACTGGCCGACGCCAAGACCAGCGGCCGCCTGGTGCTCGACCTGATCGGCGAGAAGAACATGCGGTACGATCTGCTGTGGAAAGCCGGTCGCTGGAAGATGATGGCCGCCCTGCCGACGTTGTTGGTCGCGCTGGACGACGCCGACGAGTCGATCCGTCACGTGGCCGATTACGGGCTGCGGCAACTGGCCGGCAACACCGCCGGCGTGGGGTACGACGAGAAGAAACCGGCCGCGAAGTTGTGGCGGGACTACTGGGCGAAGCAGGGGAAGAAGTGAGCGCCGCGGGAACTACCCGCCGGCGGCCGAGTGGGTGTCACCCCCGCTTGCGGGGCTTCTTCTCGGTGCGGCACACGTCCACGATCTTGCCGCCTTCCTCCAGCGCCATGTGGAACCGCTGCCCGGCCTCCAGCCGGTGGACGGTCAGGTGGTAGCTGGTGCTGGCGACGGCGATGTACGACCGGCTCTCGGCCTGGGCCGCCGACCGCTGCTTGCCCCAACTGCCGTCGCCCAGGTACAGCACGCCGTACTTGTCCCGCAGCCCGCCCGTCAGCGGGTGGGTCCGCTTGAACGTGTGGTCGTGGTGTTCCAGCACCAGGTCCACGTTGTGCTTCTCGAACAGCGGCACCCAGTGCTTCCGCTGGTCGGTGCCGGTGCCGCCCAGCCCGAGGACGATCCCCTCGGCCGGGCGGAACGACGGGTAGCACGGCACGTGGTTCACCACGATCAGGTGCGGCCGCTCGACCCGCGCGGCCAGCGCCTTGTCCAGCCAGTCGGTCTGGTCGCCGGCGATCTTGGCCGCGTGCCCGGTGTCCATCAGCACGAGGCTGAGGTAGTCGCCGACATCAAGGGCGGCGTAGCTGGTGTCGGGGTACAGGCCGTCGAACAGGGCGAAGAAGAACGGGGCCTGCTTGCGGGTCTTGCCGAACCCGCCGTTCACCTCGTGGTTGCCGAGGCACGCCACCATCGGGATGAGCCGGCCGGCGGTGTCGGTCATCGTCCGCGAGTAGTTCCGCAGCCAGTCGAGGAACGTCTTCGCGCTGGTGCCGTTGTCGTAGGCCAGGTCGCCGCCGATGACGGCGAAGTGCGGGTCCTGCTTGGCCGCCTGCTTGTTGTTCGCGAGGACGTGGTCGTTCACCCCGCAGTCGCCGCCGGACACGAAGGTGAAGGCGTCGGTCGCCTTCTTCGGCAGGGTGCGGAAGCGGTACGGCTTGCCCGCCGGGCCGATGCGGAAGCGGTACTCGGTGCCCGGCGTCAGGCCGGTCAGGTTGGCCCGGTAGCGGGTCAGCTCCGTCAGCGGGAACGGGGCGGTCGTGGTCGTCGTCGCCGTCCAACCGGAGTCCAGCGGCGGAAAGGTGAACGCCCGCGCGTGCTGGATCGTCGCGTCGGTCGCCGGGTCGGGCTTGTCGATCCACTGAATGGTGACGCTGGTGGTCGGGTCGCCGGAGTACGTCAGGAAGAGGGTGTCGCGGCCGCCGACGGGCGGCGCGGGCGGGCCGATCAGGCGGGGCGGCGGGGCGGTCTCCGGGTCGGCGGCGTACAGCGCGCCGACGCCGAGGGCGGACAGGCCGAGGAAGCCGCGGCGGTCGAGGGGGTTCATGACGAGGTCCGGGAGGGGACTACCGAAGGTGGGATGAAGGCGGTGACGACGAAGGGCGGAACCGGCGGAGGAGGGAAATCGAGTGGCGGGGATTCGTCGTCGTTCGCGGAACGAACGACGACGAATCAGCCGAGTCCGTTCGCGGAACGAACGACGACGACTCATCGGGCGATCGGCGTCACACCCAGGAGTCGAACACGCGGACGCCGGCCCAGGTCGGCTTGTTCTCGGCGATGAACCGGTTGTGCGTGGCGTCGTCCTGGTAGGCGTCGTGCGCGGCCTTGCTCTCGAACACCAGGTGCAGGCCGACGTGCCAGTCGAGGACGTTCACCGGGCGGGCCAGCTCCGGCACCAGCGGGCCGGCGGCGAAGAAGACGATGCCCGGCTGGACGTTCAGGTACTTGTGGCAGGCGTCCGTCAGGGCCTTCACGTTCTCCGGCGAGCCGTCGGTCAGTTGGAAGAACACGTTGTGCGCCAGTCGCATGGGCCGTCACTCCGATTGGGGAAAGGTGACGGTATCGTATGCCGCGCGTACCATTCGTTGAGTCCTCCCACTTCGGGTTCCGCCATGCCGCCACAGTATCTCACGGGTGCCGACGTTCGCACTGCCTGCCGCGCCGGGACCCTGACCACCCCGACGCCGGGCCTCGCGCCGGGCTTCGTGCAGGCGAATCTGGTCGTGCTGCCGAAGGACTGGGCGTTCGACTTCCTGCTGTTCTGTCAGCGGAACCCGAAGCCGTGCCCGCTACTGGACGTGACCGACGCCGGCAGTTGGGAGCCGCGCGGCGTGGCAGCGGGGGCCGACCTGCGAACCGACCTGCCGGCGTACCGCGTCTTCGAGAACGGCGAGTGCGTGGCCGAGCCGACGGACGTGCGCGACCTCTGGCGGGACGACTTGGTCTGCTTCGTGATCGGCTGCTCGTTCACCTTCGAGAACGCACTACTCGAGCGCGGCATCCCCGTTCGGCACATCGAACAGGGCCGCAACGTGCCCATGTACCGGACGAACATCGAGTGCCAACCGGCCGGGCGATTCAGCGGCCCGATGGTCGTGTCGATGCGGCCGCTGGCTCCGGCGCAGGCGTTCGAGGCGAGCCGCATCTGCGCCCGGTTCCCGCTGGCGCACGGCAGCCCGGTCCACTTCGGCGACCCGGCCGCCCTCGGCATCCGCGACATCGACAAACCCGACTTCGGCGACCCCGTGGACATCCGCCCCGGCGAAGTGCCGGTCTTCTGGGCCTGCGGCGTCACCCCGCAAGCCGCGCTGGCGCGGGCGAAGCCACCGTTCGCCATCACCCACAAGCCGGGGCACATGTTCGTGACGGATCGGCGGGACACGGACCTGGATGTGGGGTAGATCGAAGAGACTGTTCAAAAAGAGGAACACGGATGAAGAGGATGAAACCAGGGATGAAGAGGATCGGAAAGAACAAGATCTTGATTTGATCCCGGCTTTGATCCTCTTCATCCGTGTTCCTCTTTTTGAACGTCGCTTCTCCTTTTTCATCCCGACCCGGCTACACTTTTCGTCATGAGTACCACAGCACCGATGGCCGAACGGGCCGCCCAATTCCGCCAGCGGTTCGCCGCCCTGGAAGCCGAGATCGGCAAGGTCATCGTCGGGCAACCGGAGATCGTCCGGGGCGTGCTGACGAGCCTGTTCGTCGGCGGCAACGTGCTGCTGGAAGGCGTGCCCGGCCTCGGCAAGACCCTGCTCATCCGCACGCTGGCACAGGTGCTGGACCTGAAGTTCACCCGCATCCAGTTCACCCCGGACCTGATGCCGTCGGACATCGTCGGCACCGACGTGATCCTGGAAACGCCGGACGGCAAGCGGGAGCGACGGTTCCAGTCCGGCCCGCTGTTTAGCCAGATCGTGCTAGCGGACGAGATCAACCGGGCGATCCCGAAGACGCAGTCGGCCATGCTTGAGGCGATGCAGGAGCGCACCGTCTCCGTCGGCGGCACCACGCACGTCCTGCCGAAGCCGTTCTTCGTGCTGGCCACGCAGAACCCCATCGAACAGGAAGGGACGTACCCGCTGCCGGAGGCGCAGCTCGACCGCTTCCTGTTCAAGCTGCTGGTGCCGTTCACGACGAAGGACGAGCTGACGGCGATCATCACCCGCACCACGCGGAACGAGACGCCGACGGTGAACAAGGTGATGGACGCGAGCGAGATTTCGCAGGGGATGGAGCTGGTCCGCGAGGTGCTGGTGGCCGCCCCGGTGCAGGACTACGCCATCCGCCTCTTGCTCGCCACGCACCCGAACACCGAGTACGCCGCCGCCGACGCGAACAAGTTCTTCCGCGCCGGGGCGTCGCCTCGGGGCGCGCAGTCGCTCATCCTGGCGGGCAAGGTGCGGGCGCTTTTGGACGGCCGGTTCAACGTCAGCTTCGAGGACATCCGCAAGGTGTACTTCCCGGCCATGCGGCACCGGGTGCTGATGAACTTCGAGGCGCAGGCCGAGAACGTGTCCAGCGACACGGCCCTGGCCGGCATCCTGAACGACGTGAAGGAGCGCACCGACGAGCGGCGGTAGTCATCGATTATTCGCGGCGACTTCAGGAGCCGCGCCGGCCACTCTCGCGGTCGAACCGGCGCGGCTCCTGAAGTCGCC
>JAYTTN010000186.1:0-7721 GCA_043745295.1 Fimbriiglobus sp.
CGAGCGGTTCGCGCGAACCGCTCGCAGGCTCGCGGCGACGATTTCATCCACGTCTCTGTCACCGGCCGGCGAAGGCCGACAGGGCCGGGGCGAACAGCAGCACTTGCAGCAGCACCAGAAGGGTCAGCCCGACCGCCACCGCCACGCCGATTGCCACTTCCCCGCCGCCACTCGTCGGCTTGTCCAGGTTCCGCGTCAGGGTGTCCAAACGGAGTTGGTCTTCGGTTCGGTTCGTCATCGGAACCTCCTGTCGCCACGGATTGAGGGCAATTGTGAATCCGCTCTCATCTCTCTATCGACTGATACTACCCCGCTCCCGGCGTGCTTCTATCCCTTTCTGAGAATTTTTAATGAATGGGTTTTCACAATTCCAGTCCCTTCGGTAGGTCGTGGTCGAGCGTCTCGAAGAGACGGAAGGCCCGACATCGGTTCCCCATCGGAAGTGCTGGGTGTCGGGCCTCCCCGGCCTGCGGCCGGCTCGACCACGACCTACACCCGGATGGCTGCGAATCAGGAACGACGACTCCCGCTGGCGACCGCCGCGGCCGACCGTACCTTGACGGGGTGCGGGCGGGTGAAATCCCCTTCCGCCGCCGGCGAATGACCTTGCGTCCGCACCCCCCACGCCCAGACCCCACCCGTCACGCGGGCGGGAACCACGATATGCGCTCCCTCCGCTCCGTCTTCGCCCTCTTCCCGGACGCCCGCGCGTCCGGCCTCTCCGACGACCAAGTCGCGGACAGCCGCGGCCGGTTCGGGGCCAACCGCCTCACGCCGCTGCCACGCGAACCGGTCTGGAAGAAATTCCTGGAGAAGTTCGACGACTCCATCATCAGGATTCTCCTGGCCGCGTGCCTGCTGAAGATCGTCGTGGATTTGTTCACCGTCACCCCCGCGACCGGCGGTATCGCCCTGGCCGGCGTCGTGCTGGGCGTGTCGGCGGCGTACCTGCTGCGGCTGGGGGCGTGGGTGCCGTCGCTCCTGTTCGGTCTAGCGCTTGCGCTGTTCGGCGTGTCGTGGGGGGTGGGCCACCCGTCGATTGAAGGCCTGGCGGTGATGATCGCCATCGCCCTGGCCACCGGCGTGTCGTTCCTCGCCGAGTACCGCTCCGACCGCGAGTTCGAGAAGCTGAACAGCCAGAAGGACTCGGTGCGGGTGAAGGTGAACCGGGGCGGGCCGGTGCGATCCCTGCCGCTGGAGGAGGTCGTCGTCGGCGACCTCATCCTGCTGGAAACGGGCGACGAGATTCCCGCCGACGGCCGGCTGACCAAGGCCAACGAACTGCTCCTCGATCAGTCGCTGATGACCGGCGAGTCCGAGGCGGTGCGGAAGGGCGTGTGCGCGGAGGACGAGGAGACCGACAGCCCGGACAAGGCCGGCTGTGTCTACCGGGGCACGCAGGTCGTGGACGGCCTGGGCGAGATGATCGTGTCGAACGTCGGCGACGACACCATGATCGGGCAGATCGCCCGGCGGTTGTCCGGCGACAGTCCGGAGCAGGCCGACGCCACCGACGAGCGGGTGCAGCGGAAGCTGACCATGTCCAAGGAGCAGACGCCGCTGCAAGGCAAGCTGACGCACCTGGCCGGCGTCATCAGCAAGGTCGGGTACGTCGCGGCCGTCGCCATCTTCCTGGCGCTACTGGTCCGCGGGCTGTTCTTCGCCACCGACCCGAGTACCGGCAAACCGGAGGTCTTCCTGCCCGCGAACGGCGACGAGGCGGTCGTCGTCGCCAAGTACCTGCTCAAGTACGTCGTGTACATGGTCATCGTCATCGTCGTGGCGGTGCCGGAAGGGCTGCCGATGTCAGTGACGGTGTCACTCGCGTTGGCCATGCGGAAGATGACGCGGGCGAACGCGCTGGTGCGGCAGCTCGTGGCCACCGAGACCATCGGCTCGGCCACGGTCATCTGCTCGGACAAGACCGGCACGCTGACGCAGAACAAGATGCGGGTGGTGCGGGTGTCGGCCGGCGGCGTCACCGCCGACCTGGGCGTGCCCGACTTCACGCCGTCGCCCGCGCTGCTGACGCCGGCCACCGCCCGCGACTGGCTGGCCCTGAACGCGGCCGTCAACGGCACCGCCACGCTGGAGGAGAAGGAGGGCAAGACGGTCGTCATCGGCAGCGGCACCGAAGGCGGGTTGCTGCTGTGGCTGAAGGACGCCGGGCTGCACTACACCGAAATGCGGATGCGGGTGCCGCTGGTGTTCCGCACGGCGTTTTCCAGCGAACACAAGCGGATGACGACGGTGGTGGAGGCGAACGGCCGCGCGGTCAGCCTCGTCAAAGGCGCGCCGGAAGTGGTGCTGGCCCGTTGCACCCGGATTCTGGAAGCGGATGGGACCGTTCGGTCGCTGACCGACGCCGACCGGGCGCGAATCGAAGCCGAGATCGCCGCCGCCGCGTCGGACGCCATGCGGACGCTGGCCTTCGCCCACCTCGAACTGCCGGCCGATTTCCCCCGCGACCCCGAGGCGCTGACGACCCGCCGCAGCGACCTGGAATCCGGTCTCGCCTTCGTCGGCTTCGTCGCCATCCGCGACCCGCTGCGGGACGACGTGCGGGCGGCCGTGGACCAGTGCCGCACCGCCGGCATCGACGTGAAGATGATCACCGGCGACAACCCCGACACGGCCCGCGCCATCGCCCGCGAATTGGGCATGCTCGACACGCCGGACGCCGTGGTGCTGACCAGCGACGAGTTCAACGCCCTGACCGACGACGAGCTGAAGGCGAAGCTGCCGTTCCTCCGCGTGCTGGCCCGCGCCAAGCCGCTGGACAAGTACCGCATCGTGAAGCTGCTTCAGGAGCAGCAGCAGGTGGTGGCGATGACCGGCGACGGCACCAATGACGCGCCGAGCCTGAAGAAGGCCGACGTGGGGCTGGCGATGGGCATCGCCGGCACCGAGGTGGCCAAGGAGGCGAGCAAGATCGTGTTGCTGGACGACTCGTTCAGCACCATCGTCAAGGCGGTGCAGTGGGGCCGGGCGCTGTACGAGAACATCCAGCGGTTCATCCAGTTCCAGTTGACCATCAACGTGAGCGCGCTGGCTATCGCCTTCCTGGGGCCGTTCGTCGGCACCGAGCCGCCGTTCACCGTGCTGCAACTGCTCTGGATCAACGTCATCATGGACACGTTCGCGGCCATCGCGCTGTGCAGCGAGCCGCCCCGCGACGGGCTGATGTCGATGAAGCCGAAGCGGCGCGACGAGAGCATCGTCACGCCGTCGATGTTGAAGACGATCTTGACGACCGGCGGGTTCTTCGTGGCCGTCATGCTGACGCTGCTGATCGGCATGTCGTATTCCGGCTGGTTCCGCGGCGACGGGCCGCCGTCCGGCGAGTTCCACGCCCTGAGCGTCCGGCAGGTGGCGATCTTCTTCACCGTGTACGTGTTCTTCCAGGTGTGGAACCAGATCAACTGCCGCAGTCTGACGCCCGACGTGTCCGGCCTGTGGGGGCTGCACCGCAACCCGCTGTTCCTGGTCATCGCCTCGCTGACGGTGGTCGGGCAGATGCTGATCGTCACCTTCGGCGGGGTGATCTTCGCGGTCGAGCCGCTGGGCGTGACGGACTGGCTGGTGATCGCCGGGGCGACCGCCAGCGTGCTCGTCTTCGCGGAGGTCGCGCGGCTGGTGCGGAAACGTGTCTGAAACCCCGCTCCCTTCGGTCGCGGCGACGACAGGCGTCATCGCCGCGACCGAAGGGAGCGCGATCAATCCACGAACCCCACCACCACCCGCCACGCGACCCCGTCGCGCATCACGATGGCCCGCAGGGTTCCCGTCGCGTCCAGCACCGCGCCCGGCACCTCGGCGGGGAACCCGCGCTCCGCCGTCACCCGCTGGCCGAACAGCAATCGCCGGATGTCGTCCGCCGTCAGCGCCACCTTAGGCAACTCCGCGACGGCCAGCGAAAGCGGCAGCAGCTTCGCCTTCACTTCGTCCGGGGTCGCCTCCAGCGTGACGCCGTCTTCGGCGCGGAATTCGCCGACGCGGGTGCGGCGCAGCTCCTGCACCAGCCCGCCGACGCCGAGCGCGTCGCCGATGTCGCGGGCGATGCTGCGGACGTAGGTGCCTTTGCCGCAGTCGATTTCCAGGTCCAGGAACGGCCACTCGTACCGGATGAGGCGAAGGTCGTCGATCCGCACCGGCCGGGCGGCGAGTTCCACCTCCTTGCCGGCCCGCGCCAGTTCGTGCGCCCGCACCCCGCGGACCTTCAGCGCCGAGTACGCCGGCGGCATCTGCCGGACGATTCCGCGAAACGGCACCAGCGCGGCGCGGACGGCCTCCTCGGTCGGTGGCACCGCGTTGTCAGTGGGCGTGACGGTGCCGTCCGCGTCCTGCGTGTCGGAGCGCGCCCCCAGGCGGATGCGGGTGGCGTAGCTCTTGCCCATCGCCTGGACGTACTCGGCCAGTTTGGTGGCCGCCCCGACGCACGCCACCAGCACGCCGGTGGCGAGCGGGTCGAGGGTGCCGGTGTGCCCCAGTTTGGTGCCGCGGGGGAACCACCGCTGGGCGCGGTTGAGGGCGTCGCGGGAGGTCATCCCGGCGGGCTTGTCGAGGACGAGGAGGCCGGTCATGGGGTTGCCGAGGGGACGAAATCGGAATCCGGTTACATTACACGAGGTCCGGCCCCGCCGGCCGGTTCGCGGCAATAAGATCATCGCTTTCCCTTTGCGTGGGCCTCCCCGTGACCGGCGACACCTGCGTCATCTACAACCCGTTCGCCGGTCGCGGACACGGCCGCAAGGTGATCGCCGCGACGCGCGCCTGGGCCGGGCCGGACGCCGAGTTCCGCGAGACCCGCGAACCCGGCCACGGCATCGAGCTGGCCGAGACCGCCGCCCGCGAAGGGTTCGCCCGCGTCATTGCCGCCGGCGGGGACGGCACCGTCCACGAGGTCGCCAACGGGTTGCTCCGCGCGGACATTCCGGGCGTGCGATTCGGCGTCTGGCCTATCGGGTCGAGTAACGACTACGCCTCGGCGCTGAACATCGGCACGTGGTGGGAGCGGCGCGGCCGGGGAGTCGCGCTGACGCCGAAGGCGGTCGATGTCGGGCGGGTGTTCAGTGGCACGCGGTCGCTGTTCTTCGCGAACTGCCTGGGCATCGGCTTCAACGGCATGGTGGCGCTCGAATCCCGCAAGATTCGCAGCCTCCGCGGGCTGCCGCTGTACGCCTCGGCGTTCGTTCGGGCGATGCTCTGGCACTACCAGGCCCCGACGCTGACGCTCCGGTACGACGACACCGAACTGATCCTGCCGACGCTGGCGGCGACGGTGAATGTGGGCGTCCGCGAAGGCGGTTTCCCGGTCACGCCGAGGGCGGAGTTGGATGACGGGCTGTTCGACTACCTGCACGTCTCGGACGCCAAGCGGTGGCAGTTGGCCCGCTACCTGCCGGCGCTGATCGCGGGCACCCTGCCGACCGACCACCCGAAGATCCGCACGGGCCGGTGTACTCGCGTGCGCGTGCGCGGCGACACGCCACTGTGCGTCCACGCCGACGGCGAGTTCTTCAGCCGCCCGGACGATGGCGTGACGGGGTTGGACATCGAGCTGCTGGCGACGAAGCTGCTGGTCGAAATGGGGTGATCGCGCCTCACCCCGCCCACGGGGTCTTCACCTTGTCGAAGAAGGCCCGCAGCCCTCCGCGACACTCGTCGGTCAGGCGCGGTTCGGCGCTGGCGCGGGCGAGGTCGGCGACCGGAATGGCCTGCGTCGAGCAGCGGCGGAGCAGCTCCTTCGTGGCGGCCAGCGCCTTCGGCCCGCCCTCGGCGAGCAACCCGGCCCACGTCTCGGCGGTGGAAAGCAACAACTCCGGCGGGACGACGGTATTGATCAGTCCGATCCGCTCTGCTTCGGTCGCGTCGATCAACTCGCCCGTCAGCAGCAGCCACCGCGCGGCCCGCTCGCCGACGTGTCGCAGCAGGTGCGGCAGCACCATCGCCGCGACCAGCCCGCGCCGCACCTCCGGGTAGCCGAACTTCGCCGCCGGCACGCTCACCGCCAAGTCGCACACCGTCACCAGCCCGGCCCCGCCCGCCACCGCCGCCCCGTTCACCGCCGCGACCGTCGGCTTCGGGCACTCGTAGATGAGCGTGTAGAGCGCGGACAGCTTCGCCGCGTCATCCCAGACTAGTTCCGCCTCGGCCGCGTTCTCGACCGTGCCGCGCAGTTCGTCCAGGTCCATGCCGGCGCAGAACGCGGTGCCCTCGCCGGTGAGGATGACGCAGCGGGCGAGCGGGTCGGCGGCGGCGCGGCGCACGGCCTCCGTCAGCGCGGCGATCAGCCCGCGACTGAGTGCGTTCCGTTTGTCCGGTCGGTTCAGGGAAAGGACGGCGGCCGGGCCGAGGTGCGAGTAGCGGACGAGGTCGGACATGGCGGCGGCTCCGTGCGGCGGATGCCGTCAGCGTACCCCGCCGGGGCCGGCCGCCCAGCCCGTCAACCGGGCAGCTTGGAGCCGGTGCGGGCGGCGCGGATGCGGGCCAGCAGGTTCTGCTTGGCGATGGCCGCCGGGTCCATCGGCGCGGCCGGGGCCGGGGTCGCAGTGAGGTCGGTCTTCTCGGCCGTCGCGGCCGCCGGCGGGGCGTTCAGGTCCGCCTCGTCCTCGGTCGTCTCGCCGTACATCCGCTTCACCTCGCTCGCCTTCACCACCCGATCCAGCTTCAGGCACAGGATGTCGTCGTAGGGGACGAAGAACGCCCGCGCGTCGTCGTTCGTGCCGGCCTCGCGCCCCCGCGCGACCAGGTACTCCTTCTCCTTCCGCAGCACGCTGTCCAGGGTGATGGCCGTGCCGAACCGCAGGAGCAGCACGGTCTTGGTGAGGTCGTTCGGCGGCATCTTGTCGAGGATGTCGCACAGGTCGTCGCGGCGCATCGGGGTCTCGCGGGCGCAGGGGTTACGATCGGGCCACCAGTTCCAGGGCGGTGGGCGGCCGGGTGAGGCGGCGGTACAGCCACAATTGCAGGGCGGCCAGGGCCGCGCCGCCGAGGCCGCAGACGATTCGCCAGTCGAGGGCAACAAACGGGGCGAGCAGCTCCGGCGGGTCGGGCAGGTCGGACACGACGGCGGACGTGAGGGCGGCGGCGGCGGTCGCGGCCAGCACCCCGGCCATGACCGCCAGCGGCCGGCGGGCGGCCCCGTCCGGCGCGGCCCCGTGCCGCCGCAGGACGAACCGCTCGCCGAGCCGCCGCCACAGTTTCGTGTACACCTCGTCGGCGGTGGCGTGGTCGGCGAAGGCGATGACCGCCTCGGCCCGCGGCTTCCGCCCGACCACCCCGCTCCCCGGCCGTCCGCGCGTCGGGTCGTACTCGATGGCGAGGCTGTTGGCGGTCAGGTCGAGTGTCACCCGCGACACGGCGGGCAAATCGATGGACAGCCCGAACGGACCGAAGGCGTCGTCCAGGTTGGCCCCGTTCAGGATGGCCGTGACCGTCTCCGCCTTCGGCGGCGGGCCGGCTGGGGCGAGGTGGAGTTTCGTCAGCGTGAGGGCGAGTAGCGAGTGCGAGCGGACGGCCGGGGTCTGCCAGACGCGGCGGCGGGTCGTCCCCGGCGGGGACGTATCGACCGGCGCGGCGGGGGCGGCGAGGGCCATGCGAGTCAGGCTCTGGCGGAAGGCGGGCGTCGGAAAATCCTACCAGTAACTAGAACCGGATCGCCCGCCGGTCAACCGGGCCGGCGTTCGACCGCTGGCACTCTGTCCGAGCCGGAAGCGTGA
>JAYTTN010000187.1:0-7720 GCA_043745295.1 Fimbriiglobus sp.
GCCGTCTTCGCCTCCACCCAACTGACGCCGGCGGCGAAGCAGTGGATCTCCAGCCGCAGGAACGCCCGCAGCGCCAGCCCGATGTGGTTCCGCTGGGCCACCGCCGACCGGCACTGGCACCGCTCCACCCCGGTGCACGGCTCGATCCCCCGGTGGTAGTGCTCGATGGCCCACGAGAACTCGGCGAACTGCCGGCGGGCGAGCGCCGTCATCGCCAGGTCGTCGGTCGCCCGGTACGGGGTGTCGCCGTCTGGGGCGACGATCCCGAATACCCGGACCGACCCGAACCCCGGCAGCCACACCTCCGTACCCGTCGCCGCAATCGCCGTGTCCTTCGACGCCCGAGTGCCCTGGCGGTTCCGGTTCGCCAGTCGGTTCGCCTTCAGCCGGGTGAGCCACACCCACCCGCACCCGCGGACCGCCTTCGGGTTGTCCAGACTGCCGTACCAGCCGTCGAAGGCGACGCACCGGGGCTGGAACCCGCGGGCGTGGGCGGTGCGGATCCTGTCCCGGAAGTGGTCGTTCTTGGTCGCCCCGTCGGCCTCGTCGTAGACCCGGTCGTCGCACGGGATGTGGCGGTCCCCGTCCGTCCACAACAGGGACACCGGGTTGATCCCCTCGACCACCGCGTGGTGCTTGCCGGACCAGTGGCGGGTGACCGGGTCGATGGACCGGGCGTACGGCTTGTCGAGGGTGGAGTCGTCGATCACCAGGATGCCGTCGTCCCGTCGCACCTGCGGCTCGGCCTCCGTCCACAGCGTCTCGGGGTCCGGTTCCAGGCGGGTGAAGGCGTCGTGCGCCGGCGGACGGGGGCCGTCGGGTTGGACGCGGGCCGCCTCGGTCGCCGAACACGCCTTCGGGGTGGCGATGAGGAAATCGATGTACTGGCCGGCCTCAACTTTCGGCGCATTCATGGCCGAACGATAGCCCCGGAACGACCGCCGCGCAAGCCGAATACCCCAACTGCGTAACACCTAATACATGAACCCGCTGGCGGTGTCCCACCCTCGAAGTTGGAGTGACCGACTCCATTCGGGGGTTCAGCATGATTCGCATTTCCCTCTCCCCGGTCGCGGAGAAGCGGTTGGAGCAGGCCTTCCGCTCGACCGACGACCGCAAGTTCCGGGATCGCCTCCAGGTCGTGCGGATGGCGCACGCCGGACGCCCGCACCACGCCATCGCCGCCGACCTGGGGGTGAACCGCAAGACCGTCACCCGCTGGCTGAACGCCTCTTGCGACGGCGGACTCGACGCCTTGCGGCCCCGCAAGGCCCCCGGCAAGACCGGCCACATCCCGGCCGAACTGGCCGGCACCGTCCGCCAGTGGGTGATCGACGGCCCGGCCGCGTGCGGCCTGGACCGGGCCAACTGGACGCACGAGGAGTTGGCCGGTCACCTACTCGCCACGCACGGCGTCCGCACCTCCCGCAGCGCCGTCCAGCGGTTCTGCTCGCGGATCGGCATCCGCCTGTACCGCCCCACCTACCGGTACCTGCGGGGCGATCCGGCCAAGCAGGCGACGGCCAAGGAGGAGTTGGCCGACCTGGGAAAAGGGCGGCGGCCGGCGATCTCGTCCTGCCGAGTCGGGACGAGGCCCGCGTCCCGATGGTGCCGACGCTGGCCGCCACATTGGGGGTGAAGGGACACCGGCCGACGGTCGGCACCCGCGACAACAAGGATCTGCTGTACGTGTTCGCCGCGATCAACCTGGCGACGGCGGCCCTGCACGCCAACCTGCTGGACAGCCCGAAGAACGCGAAGGCGAAGACGGGGAAGAGCAAGACGCGGCGGATGCAGGAGGCGTTCGCGGCGCACCTGCGGCACGTCGGGCGGATGGACCCGGCGGGGACTCACCCGCGGGTGGTGCTGGTGATCGACAACGCGCCGTGGCACCGGGGCAAACCGATCGACGAGGCGTTGGCGGAGAACCGGCACCTGGAGTTCGACCGGTTACCCAGTTACAGCCCGCAGTTGAACCCGGTCGAGCGGTTCTGGAAGACGCTGCGTCGGCGGGCGACGCACAACCGCCTGTTCGACACCCTGGCCGACCTGAAGGCGTCGGTGCGGAACAGCCTGCGGTACTTCCAGACCGTCCGACACAAGGTGAAGACGCTGCTCACCGGCCGGCAGCGAAAGACGCCTCCCAAATGAGACAGCTCAGCCGGGTTCATGTATTAGGCCGGCCGTCCGAAGGCGGCCGGTTGCAACTTGTAGCCGCCCCCCTCCTCGCGGACGAATTGCCCCGGCGTCAGCTCGGCTTGCCCGCAGGTGGCCACCACCCACCGATCCACCATCGGCACGCGGAGGGGTTCGATCAGGTCGCACGAGAGGGACGGGCGTCCGGGTCGGTACTCGTGCAGGCCGCCGAGGTAGATCTCGAACCCGCGCGCTTCGAGGGCGGCGGTGGCGCGGTTCAGCAGCCAGGTGTAGCCCAGGCTGAGGAGGGCGTTGACCGGGTCGGTGGGCGGCCGGCGGGAGCGCTGGGGGAACTCCCAGGGCGGGACGATCAGGCTGGCGAAGTAGCGGAACCAGAGTGCGGACGCGGCCCCTTCCAGCCCGCGAAGAATGTCGGCCGTCGGCGCGGGAGCGGGTGGCGTTGCGTCGCCGTCCAGCTGTACGCGGAGAGTCGGCGCGGATGACGCGAATCCGACCGGGTCGTCGGGCGGGCCAGTTCGCCGTCATCCCGGCCGCGGCGGGGCGTACTGTAAGTGGAAATTCCCACGAGGTCCGCTCATGGCTTCGCTCGTCGTCCGCGAATCGTTCGGCACGGTGCGGCTGGCGCGGGGTGGGAAACTGCGGCCGTGGCTGGGGCCGGCAGTGCGCGGGCTGATCGGCGGGCGGCTGCGGGCGCACGTCTGCCGCTGGCCGGTGGCGGACGTGCTGGCGAAGTGGGAGCGGTGCGCGGGGTGCCCGCACTTGAGCGGCTGCCAGTACGGCGAGACCTACGAACCGGACCCGCCGGCCGGCGTCGATCTCGGCAGCGGGTGGGAGAACGCGGCCCGGCTGATCGTCATCGCCCCGGCGTTCCCGGCCCCGGAGGTGGGCCGGGCGAAGGATTGGTTCGACATCCGGATCACCGCCATCGGGCCGGCCGCCATCGGACACCTGGACGACGTGTGGGAGTCGTTCCGGGTGGCCGGCGCGGACCTGGCCATCGGGCTGGGCGACGACCACATCCCGTTCGACGTGGACCGCGGCAAGGCGACTGACAGCGTGGTGTCACTGCCGGCGGAGGGCGTTGCGGGCGAGGCGATCCCATCGCTGCGGATCGACCTCGCGTCTCCACTGTTCCTGACCGAGACGTTCCCGGACGGCCGCAAGCGCACCGTCTTGGAGCCGACGTTCGGGCAACTGGTCCGGGCCGGACTGCGGGCGCTCGGCCCGCTGCACAAGCTGTACGGCGAGGCGATCCCCGACGACCTGTTCCGCCGCGCGAAGGCGGCGGCGGAGGCGGTGCCGACGATTCGCGGCGAGTTCGCCGAATTCCGGCAGGAGCGGTTCTCGAACAGGTCGAAGGACCGCTACGACATGTTCGGCGTCACCGGCTGGGCGGAGTACGGGCCGGTGCCGGAGTGGCTGCGGCCGTGGGCGGAGTGGGCCGGCCGGCTGCACGTCGGCACCCACCGCGTGGCCGGGGCCGGCGGGTGGACGGCGGGGTGACACGTCCCGAGACGAGAGCCGGCGGCGGGAGTCGCACCCGCATGAACCCGCTTACGAGACGGGTGCCTCACTATTCGCGCCACGCCGGCAAGGTCAGGCAGCCCGACGGGAATCGAACCCGCCCTTCGACAGTCACAGTGTCGCGTGCGATCCACTACACCACGGGCTGCATCGGTATCGAACAATACCCCGGCCAGGATTCGAACCTGGAACGCCGCGTTCGAGGCGCGGAATGATGGTCCGTTTCACCACCGGGGCAACGCAGCGGAAGCGGTGAGACTCGAACTCACAAGGGTGTTCCCCCCACTCGTTTTCGGGACGATCTCCTGATCCGGCCGGATCGCTTCCGAGTCAGTTCAGCCGAGTAGCGGAAGGGGTGGGAGTCGAACCCACAGGCCGAGCAATGTCGGCCCTCCGGTTAGCAACCGAAGTGGCATAGCCGCTTGCCATCCGTTCCGTGTGTCGCCGTCAGCGGAAGGGGTGGGAGTCGAACCCACAGGGCGCGGAGACCGCGCCCGCTCACTTTCCAAGCGAGGTGGCAGAGCCGCTTGCCGTCCCCTCCGTCGTCGCCGAGTGGACTCGCCGGGAATCGAACCCGGATCGCCGCCAGGCCGCAGCGGCGTCTTCCCGTTGGACCACAAGCCCGATCACTGGAACGGCCGGGAGTCGAACCCGGATCTTCTGTTTGCAAGACAGACGCCGAGACCACCTCGACCACGCGCCCCGTTGTTTCCTGCTTCCCGCCTTTTGCTTCCTGCCTTTTGCTTCCTGCCTCCTGACTCCTGAAAAGTGGCCGGGGTGGGAGTCGAACCCACAACAATCAGGCTCTCGACCTGACCCCTCTACCAGTTGGGGCACCCGGCCTCGTTCGCGGTCGCAGTCGCCGGCCCAGGAGTCGAACCCGGTCGCCACGCTTATCAGACGCGGCGCGGCCCGGCTCGCCGGCGGCTCATTCCGAGCCGGAAACGAGTTGCAGACCTGGGAGTCGAACCCAGCAAGCGGGCTTATGAGACCCGCGCGGACGCCGGCCCGTCTGCAATACAGTCGCACGCCCCGGACTCGAACCGGACTGCCGAGGTCATGACCCTCGGCCGAGCTCCTGCCCGCGTGCAAGTGGTGACGGTGGGAGTCGAACCCACACCGCGCGGCTTCTGAGACCGCGGCCTCTACCAGTTGGGCTACATCACCTTGCTCGTCGGTTTCAGGTTGCAAGTTTCAGAGTTTCAAACCGGCACACTCTTGAAACTCTGACACTTGCAACCTGAAACTCGCCATTGACCCGTGGGGGAGTCGAACCCCCGTCACCAGCGTGAGAGGCTGGCGTCCTGAGCCGCTAGACGAACGGGCCGTCAGTGCGTCGGGCAGGAATCGAACCTGCTGAGCCGCGAGGGCGGCGGGTTTACAATCCGCCCGGCATCCCAGTGCCAGCCGACACATGATCCACCGCAGTAGCACGGGTGGGAGTCGAACCCACAAGCACCAGGGTTTGAGGCTGGCCGCTATTCCAGTTCGCGCACCGTGCCGACGATTCCGAGCGCCCCCGACGGGATTTGAACCCGCAGCCTCCACCGTGACAGGGTGGCGAGCTATCCGGTCGCTCTCCGAGGGCGTGTTCCAATTCCTCCCGAAGCGCCCGGCGGTGCACAGAGGAGTCAGGGGACAGGAATCAGGGACGGAAGTCAGGAGTCGGTACCGAAAAAAACTGTCTCCTGTCTCCTGTCTCCTGCTTCCTGTCCCCTGTCTCCCGTCTCCTGTCCAATATCCTCGCCAGGAGTCGAACCTGGTCTGCGACCTCCGCAAAGTCGCGTGCTTCCGGCACACTCCGAGGACAGGCAGTACCCCGACCAGGAGTCGAACCTGGGCCACGACCTTCGGAAAGTCGCGTGCGTCCGTTACACCATCAGGGCCGTCGTCCGAAGCACCCGGCGGGAATCGAACCCGCGTCTCCACCTTGGCAAGGTGGCGTGATGGCCGCTCTACCACGGGTACGTCATCAACCAGCAGGGGCGGTAGGAGTCGAACCCACCCGAACTCATTTGGAAAGAGTCATGCCGCCGATACATCACGCCCCTGTATGCACATCGACCGTTGAAGCCCGCCCACGAAAAAACCGACGCCGGCCGGGGGTTCTGGTGTGAACCCCCGGCCGGCGTCGGTACGCCTGGGAAAAGCCGTGGGGTTAGGTCGCCTCGGAACCGCTAAGGGAATACGCATGACCGCTCAGCCGCGAGGCGGCGGAGGCGAGCAATCGCTCGCTGCGATCCAGTCGCCATTCGGTGGTAAGGATGAGCGTGTTCATGGCAGTATGGAGAGTACTTCGGGGTCTCGGGTTCGCCGGTTTTTTTCTTCGTCACCGGCTTCCAAGCCGGTGGTGGTCAGTCACTCGTCCAGTCGCAGGTTACACTGACAGGGACGGCGCACCCACAACAAGGTTCGCGGCCCGAGTCGGATTCTTTCGAGCCACTTCCGTGATGCCATCCCCGTCCGACGACGAACGCCACCTGCGGCGGGCACTTGCGCTGGCGGCGCGCGGTCGCGGGGCGGTCGAGCCGAACCCGATGGTCGGGGCCGTCGTCGTCGATGCCGCCGGCGAGCTGGCCGGCGAAGGCTGGCACGCGCGGTTCGGCGGCCCGCACGCCGAGGTGGTGGCGTTCGCCGCCGCCGGCGAGCGGGCGCGCGGCGGCACGCTGTATGTGACTTTGGAACCGTGCTGCCATTCCGGGAAGACGCCGCCGTGTACGGACGCCGTGTTGCGATCCGGCGTGTCGCGGGTAGTCGTGGCGAGCGTGGACCCGTTCCCCAAAGTCGCCGGCGGTGGCATCGGGATCCTGCGTGCGGCGGGGTTAACGGTGGATGTGGGCCTGTGCGACGCCGAGTTGCAATCGCTGAACGCGCCGTACCTCAAGCTCCTCTCAACCGGCCGGCCGTGGGTGATCGCCAAGTGGGCGATGACGTTGGATGGCAAGATCGCCACCCGCACCGGCGATTCCAAATGGATCAGCAACGAGGAGTCCCGCCGCCGCGTCCACGAGCTGCGCGGCCGCGTCGATGCGGTCCTCGTCGGGCGCGGCACGGTGGTCGCCGATGACCCGCGGCTCACCGCCCGCCCGCCGGGGCCGCGGGTCGCCGCGCGGGTCGTGCTGAGTGCGTCGGGCGAACTGCCGGAGCGGTGCCAACTCCGCGACACGGCGCGCGCGGTGCCGATGATCGTGTTCACGCGAACGGGCAACGAGATGAAGTTGAACGGTTGGGCGGACGCCGGCGCGGAAGTGGTCGCGCTCCCGGATTGCACGGTGCCCGCGATCCTGGATGACCTCGGCCGGCGGCGGTTCACGAACGTGCTGGTGGAGGGCGGGGCCGGCGTGCTGGGCGCGTTCCGCGACGCCGACGCCATCGACGAGGTTCACGCCTACATCGCCCCGAAGCTGGCCGGTGGGGTTGTCGCGCCCTCTCCGGTCGGCGGCCTCGGCGTCGAACGGATCGCCGACGCCACCCGGTTCGACGACGTGCGGGTCGAAGCGGTCGGCTCGGACGTGCTGGTGGTCGCCCGCCGCCGTTCCGCGAAAGCCTGAACCCGACCGGCCGGTATGCCCCTCCAACAGTTCATCGGTTCGCCGATTCCGGGCCGCGCCGCCCACTACAATGGCTCGGCTCACCCAACCCCGTAGGAAGGTTCCGTCATGGCCAGTCCGAACGTACTCGAACTCACCGCCGACAACTGGGCCGGCACCATCGCCGGCGGCGGCGTCGTGGTCGCCGACTTCTGGGCACCCTGGTGCGGGCCGTGCCGACAGATCGCGCCGGTCATCGACCGCGTCGCCGACCAGTTCGCCGGCAAGGTGAAGATCGGCAAGGTGAACGTGGACGAGAACCCGGACCTGGCGGTGAAGTACGACGTGCAGACGATCCCGCGCATCCTCATCTTCAAGGGGAGCGAGACGGCGGTGTACGAACACGTCGGCACCATCTCGGACGCCGAACTGACCCGCCTCATCAACTCGCAGTCGTAACCCGGAGTTAGCCCGCCGCGCGAGCAAGGGGCCAACCCTCAAGCGGTTGG
>JAYTTN010000188.1:0-7711 GCA_043745295.1 Fimbriiglobus sp.
GAGCCGCCGACCTCTCGCGCGGCTCGGCCGGAGCCTCGCCCTCCCGAAAGACCGAGAAGATGCCACTCCCTGGCGGTCGCGGCTCGCAAGAACCAACCCCGTTCCCCCGGCCGCGTCCGTCGGGTAAACTGACACCCTGCCGCGTCCGCCTCTCCGAGACCGCCATGCGCCTGCCCCTCATCGTGGCCGCCCTCGCCCTGCTCGCGCCCGCCAGCTCCGCCGCGCCGCCGGACTTCGCCCGCGACGTGCTGCCCATCCTGTCCGACCACTGCTTCCAGTGCCACGGGCCGGCCGAGAAAGGCCGCAAGGCCGACCTGCGGCTGGACAAGCAAGAGGACGCGCTGCGGACGGACAACCCGGTCATCGTGCCGGGCAAAAGCGCGGACAGCGAGATCGTCAAGCGAATGCTGTCGAAGGACGACACCGAGGTGATGCCGCCGCCGAAGGCGAACAAGCCGCTGACGGCGAAGCAGATCGACACCCTGAAGGCGTGGATCGACGGCGGCGCGACGTGGGGCAAGCACTGGGCGTTCGCGCCCCCAACCGGACAGCCACTCCCTGGCGGTCGCGGCTCGCAAGACACTCACCCCATCGATGCGTTCATCCGCGCACGACTTGCGGCCGAGGGCTTGAAACCTTCTCCGGCCGCGTCGAAGGAAACACTCATCCGTCGGGTGACGCTGGAGTTGACCGGCCTGCCGCCGACGCCGGAGGAGGTGGAAGCGTTCGTGAAAGACCCGTCGCCGACCGCTTACGAAGCCGTGGTGGACCGGCTGTTGAAGTCGCCCCGGTACGGCGAACGCATGGTGTGGGAGTGGCTGGAGGCCGCCCGCTACGCCGACAGCAACGGCTACCAGGGCGACGGCGAGCGGACCATGTGGCCGTGGCGCGACTGGGCGG
This sequence comes from Fimbriiglobus sp., assembly GCA_043745295.1. Classification (GTDB taxonomy): domain Bacteria; phylum Planctomycetota; class Planctomycetia; order Gemmatales; family Gemmataceae; genus JALHQU01. The sequence goes on from JAYTTN010000188.1 coordinate 901, forward strand.
TGAAGGCGTTCGACGACAACATGCCGTTCGACCGGTTCACGGTGGAACAGATCGCCGGCGACCTGCTGCCGAACGCCACCGATTCGCAGAAGCTGGCGACCGCCTTCTTGCGGAACCACATGATCAACGGCGAGGGCGGCCGCATCGCGGAGGAGAACCGCGTCGAGTACGGCATGGACATGGCCGAGACGGTCGGCACGGTGTGGCTCGGTCTGACGTTCAACTGCTGCCGCTGCCACGACCACAAGTTCGACCCGCTGAGCCAGAAGAACTACTACGGGCTGTTCGCGTTCTTCAACCAGACGCCCGTGACCGGCGGCGGCGGCGACCCGCAGACGAAGCCGGTGCTGGACTACATCACCCCGGAGCAGCAGGCCGCGCTGACGGCGGCCGACGCGAAAGTGAACGGGGCGGCGAAGCCGGTGGCGGACCTGGAAGCCAAGCTGTTCCCGCGCGAAAAGGGCGAGCCGGCGAGCGAGTCCGACGCCGCGAAGGACTTGCCCAAAGGCGTCTGGACGGCACTGAAAGCGGAGCCGGCGAAACGTGCGGCGGCGGGGCTGGCCGAGATCGAGAAGCACTTCGCCGCGAAGGAGAAAGAGTACGCCGCGAATCTGAAGGCGCTGGGCGCGGCCGCGGCGGCGCGGGAGGCGACCCGCAAGGCCGTCGTCCGCGTCATGGTGATGGAAGACCAGCCGAAGCCGCGCGACACGTTCGTCCTGACCACGGGCCTTTACACCAAGCCGACCGCGAAGGTGACGGCCCACGTCCCGGAGGCGCTGCCGCCGCTGCCGAAGGGGGCGACCGCGAACCGCCTGGCACTCGCCAAGTGGCTGACGAGCAAGGACCACCCGCTGACCGCCCGCGTGACCGTCAACCGCTTCTGGCAGCAGGTGTTCGGCACCGGCCTGGTGAAGACGGCCAACGACTTCGGCGTGCAGGGCGAGAAGCCGATTCACCCGGAGCTGCTGGACTGGCTGGCGGTCGAGTTCGTGGAGAGCGGCTGGGACGTGAAGAAGCTGCTCCGCCTGTTGGTGACGAGCGAGACGTACAAGCAGAGTTCGGCGGTGTCAAAGGAGCTGGCGGAGCGCGACCCGGAGAACCGGCTGTACGCTCGCGGCGTGCGGCACCGGCTGCCGTCGTGGATGATCCGCGATCAGGCGCTCGCGGCCAGCGGGCTGCTGGTGGACAAGCCCGGCGGGCCGGCGGTGAAGCCGTACCAGCCCGGCGGGGTGTGGGAAGAAGCCACCTTCGGCGGCAAGCAGTACCGGCCCGACACCGGCGACGCGCTGTACCGCCGTAGCCTGTACACGTTCTGGCGGCGGATCGTCGGGCCGACCATGTTCTTCGACGTGTCGCCGCGCCAGTACTGTTCGGTGAAGCCGTCGCGCACCAACACGCCGCTGCACGCGCTGGCGATCTTGAACGACCCTACTTATGTGGAAGCCGCCCGCACGCTGGCCGAAACCGTGCTGCTGCCGAAGGGGAAGACCGACGCCGAGCGATTGGCGATGGCCTTCCGGCGGGTGCTGGCCCGCTCGCCGACGCCGGCGGAGGAGAAGGTGCTGCTGGGCAGTTTGACCCGCTTGCGGAAGCAGTACACCGACAGCCCGACTGCCGCGAAGGAGTTGCTGTCCGTCGGCGAATCCAAGCGGCACGACAAGCTCGACCCGGCCGAGCATGCCGCCTTCACGCAGGTGTGTTTGCTGATCTTCAACCTGGACGAAACGCTGAGCAAGGAGTGACGACGTGTTCTGCTCGCTCCGCGAGCGGTCTTCGTTTCGCACAGCCAGGACCGCTCGCGGAGCGAGCAGAACACTCAATCGCCCAGGACCTCCGTCACCGCGAAGTCGCCGCCGGGTTGCCAGTCGAAGAGCATCCACGGGCCGGGGTCGCCGACCTCCAACCCCGGCCGCGGCAGGCCGAGCAACTGGCGCGGGCGCAGGTTCGCCATGTCGATGGCGTCGGCGAGGGACACGTCGGTCACGCCGAGGAGGTTCGACACGCAGGCGTCGGTGAACACTCCCGACCCGGCGAGGTACGGCGTGCCCGGCACCACGATCTTGCCGCCCGGCAAGACTTCGACCTCGGTGCCCCAGTCGGAATACCGGCCGGGCGCGCAGCCGGCGAAGGTGCCGGCGTCGCAGGTCAGCAGCGTGCGGGCGACCGTCTTGGCGCGGAGGAGCGACTTCACCACGGCCGGCGGCAGGTGGTGGCCGTCGGTGATGAGGCTGGCCCACAGGTCGTCGTTCGCGGCCTGCTCCCAGATCGGGTTGGCGTGCCGGTTCATGGTGGCGTGGCAGCCGTTGCCGAGGTGCGTGCTGGTCTTCGCCCCGGCGGACACCGCGTCGCGGAGCTGTTCCCCGGTGGCGGCGGTGTGGCCGAGTGCGATCACGATGCCGGCCGCCGTCGCCCGCTCGATGAACGGCACCGCGCCCGGTCGCTCCGGAGCCAAAGTGACCATGCGGATGCGACCGTCGGCGGCGTCTTGCAACCGGCGGAACTCGTCCCAGTCCGGGTCGCGGACGTGGGCTTTCGGGTGCGCCCCGCGCGGCCCGTCGTCGCCGGCCAAGTACGGCCCCTCCAGATGAAAACCGGGCATTCGGCGGGCGAGGTCGTCATCGGCGGCGAGGCTGCGCGTCAGGACCGCGAAGGCGTTCCGCTGCGTGTCGAAGGAGTCGGTGATGACCGTCGGGCAGAACGCCCCGATGCCGTGCCGCCGGCATTCGTCGGCAACCATCCGCACGCCGTCGGGCGTCAGGGTCGGCGAGTTGAAGCCGACGCCGAGGCAGCCGTTGATTTGCGGGTCGAAGAAGGCCGGCGCGATCCACCGGGTCGGCGACTCGACGGAACTTTCGACGGTCCCGATGCGTCTGTTAGAGATCGTGACGGCGACGGCCGACCCGGTGGCGAAATGGCGGGCGTGGAGAATCACCGGCGGTGGCCCCTTGCAGCGGACACGGAGTTGTGGTTATGATACCGGAATCAATCGACTGAACGGTTCGCCCCGCTCTCCTCTCCCCTTTGGTGTCGCCCATGGACAGCCACCTTTTGCCGCAGCAGTTACAGCCCTCCTCTCCGTACCCGGACGCGCCCGTCCCCCGGCACAGCATCTCGACCGACAGTTGGGCCGAGATCGACCGGTACAAGTGGATCGAGAGCGAGCGGCACGGGTACGATTTGGGCGAGACGGCCGTCCGCCGGTGGGTGAAGTACCACTGGCAGGGCTACCTGAGGGCGCGGTGGCTGGAACACCTGGAAGGGAACCGTTACTGGATCGAGTTGGACCGCGACGACTTCGGCCTGCTCCGGCGCGCCTTCTTCTGCGACCGGGAGCTGCTGCATCGCATCGTGGACCGGCTGAAGACCGGGCAGGAAAATCTGGACGTGCTGTGCTGGGCGGAAACGAATAAAATTTCGACCGAAGCCGTCGTCACCATCCTCCTCGCCCTCGACATCAACGCCCGCCGGCTGCTTCACGGCTTCGAGTGCGGGTGACCGAATGGGAGGACAAAAGGCTCCCGCCGAGCCACCACGCACGCGGCTCGGCAGGAGCTCGCCCTCCCAAAATCATACGCCTCAGTCGCGTCGCCACATGGCGTCCTTCCGCTCCTTGTTCCGCCGACCGAGGCCGGGCGTCCAGTTCTTCTGCGTCATGGCCGGCGCGTTGAGTCCGAGCATCCCGTACCAGCGGTCGGCCAAGGAATCCCAGAACGACTTCGGCTCGGTGCCCGGCACCCCGGTCGGGTACGGGGCGACCACCAACTTCGGGTCCACGGTGGGCTTCTGCGGCGCGTACGGGCTGCCGGTGAGTCCGCCGTAGCCCGGCGGCGGGCTGCCGACCTTGGGCAACTGCGTCCCGGCTTGCGGCAGTTGCGTGCCCACCGGCGTGACCAGCGGCCTGCCGACCGCCGTCCCCGGCATCTGCTGCCCCAGCGCCGCCCCGCCCGTCAGGACGATCCCGGCCCCGACCTGAAGAAAGAACCGACGCATCGCACGTTCCCCCGTGTGCGCGGATGGTGCCAACACTTCGACACCGTGCTATGCCGTCGATGGCGGGGGCTGTCAACGAAAAAAGCGGGCGATTTGCGGGGCTGCGACCGCTCTTGCGAGCCGCGACCGCGAGGGAGTGGCATATTCCCCGTGAAGATGCCACTCCCTCGCGGCTCGCAAGAGCCGGTCACTTCGGCAGCGGCGGGGGCATCCCGGCGAACAGCTTCGCCAGGTCCGGCACGGTGTCGGCCGCCACCCAGGTGGCCATGCCCGGTTGCCACACCAGCGTGCCGCGCGTCACATCACCGGCGGTCGCCTTCGCCGCCAGGGTGGGCACGTCGAACGGCCCGGCCTGCGCGCCGTTGATCGCCGCGAAGTACGTCACGCTCAGCGGGATCGGCGGCGGCATCGGCGACGACGTGACCGGATTCGCCATCGCGCCGGCGGCCATCGCCCCGGCCATCTGCTGGCCGATGGCGATGCCGGCCCCCAGACCCATGCCCGCGCCGGCCGCCCCGCCGGGGTTCCGCGCCGCGTCGCGGATCGCCTCCGCGCTCTGGAACTTCGTGTACTGGTCCAGGTTCCCCAGCACGCCCATCTGCGTGCGGCGGTCCAGCGCCGCTTCCACCTCCGGCGGCAGCGAGATGTTCTCGACGAAGAACTGCGTCAGGCTGACGCCCATCTTCGCCAGCTCCGGCGCGATGCGTTCTTGGGCCTTCTTGCTAATGATCTCGTAGTTGCCGACCATGTCCAGCACCGGCAGTTGCGCCTGGGCCAGCGCGTCCACGAACCGCGACACGATGACGTTGCGGAACTGGTTGGTGATCTCGTAGGCCTCGAAGCTGGGGTCGGTGGACACCAACTCCTTGATGAACGTGGCCGGGTCGGTGACCTTGAAGGCGTAGCTGCCGAACGCCCGTAGCCGCACCGGGCCGAACTCCGGGTCGCGCATCATGACCGGGTTCTGGGTGCCCCACTTCTGGTCCGTCCATTGGCGGGTGGCGACGAAGTACACCTCGCACTTGAACGGCGACTCGAACCCGTACTTCCAGCCGAGGATCTTCGACAGGATGGGCATGTTGTTGGTGTCGAGGGTGTACAGTCCCGGCGTCTTCACGTCGGCGAGCTGCCCCTCGCGGATGAACGCCGCCGCCTGGCCTTCCCGCACGATCAGTTTCGCCCCGTTCTTGATTTCGTTGTCCGAGCGGGGGAACCGATGCGCCAAAATCTCGTTCTGGTTCGGCTCCAGCCACTCGATGATGTCGATGAATTCGCGGGTCAGCTTGTCCCAGAGGCCCATGATTTACCCTCGGCGGAGGTGACGGTGATGACAGGTGTTCGCCCGGCCGGGCGGCGGATTTTCGCCGGCCGCGGCGGTTGGGGACAGGATACCCGATGCGGGAGGGAAGGCGAGAAGTCGCGCAGTCGGGTTTGCACCGCGGAGCGGTGACGGATCGTAGCCAGGGGTGAAACCCCTGATAGCCAGCCCCAACCACACGCACCCCGGATGGGGTGCATTCGCAATCCCAACGGGTTCCAGGGGTTTCACCCCTGGCTACAATCCGTCACGCCTCCGGCGTGCAGACAGTTCGGGGATCAGGTGGAGATGACTTCGCCGTCGCGGTTCAGCCAAACGTCGCAGCCGTAACCCCACGCCAACTTGCAACACCCGTCGCGCAGCCAACGCTGCCAGAACTCGCGAATCTCGGCTAGTTCTTCGGGGGTTTCCGCGTCGTCTCGGGGAGGGTAGTGGAGGGGACGAATCCGCAAGCCCGGCCAATCAACCAACACAGGACCGTTCGGCCCGCTGAACGGTTTCACGCGAATCGCGCCGGGACGGTGGCCGAGCGAGCCAAGAGTAGTGGCGAGCTTTTCGCGGGCCGTCTCCCAATCAAGCTGCCACTCGGTAACGAAATCGAGCGAGTTCCCGGCGTGATCAAAGATGCCAACCTGATACCGGTCGTGGCTCACCAAGCCCAACAATTGCGTTAAGTTGCTCCCCGGACCCGCCTCGATCTGGTCGCACGGCCGGATGGAGCGTAGCGTCTCGGGGTCGCGCCCGTGGTGGAAGTTCACCCGCTCACCGAATTGGGCCCGGAGCTCCTGCCTGCAGGCGTCCGTCAATGGGTTCCCGTACAGGCTTAGGGTTTCCAACTCCCGGAATGACATCCGTTCGCACAGGACGCCGGGCGGCTTCGTCGTCGAGGTCGCAGCCGGTCAGCACCAGTGCCTTCAGGTGCGGGAAGCGCATTTCCGTGCCGAGGTAGCGCAGCGCATCGGCGGTGAGGCGGTTGCCGGTCAAGTCGAGCGTGTGCAGGCAGTTCTCGACCGGCACCCGCTTCAACTGCGACAGCCAGCGGTCCAGCCCGTACACCCACACCCGCCGCAGCGCGGCGAGGTGGAACGCCGACGCGATGACGCCGTCGGACTCGTTCCAGAACTCGGCGGCCTCGATCAGCCCGCGGCCGTGGCGGGCGAACTTCGGTTGCAGCGGCGGCTCGAAGAGCAGGTGCGGTTGCGTGTCGAGTTGCGTGCGGCACCAGAAGGCGAATTCCCGGCGGCGGGGCGAATCCTCGGTCAGCCGTTCCAGTTCGATGCGCGCGCGGAGAAACTCGGCCCGGAGTTGGTGCCCGCGCTCGTCGAGCCAGTCGGCGTACACGAGGCGCGGCAGGTCGGCGTCGGGGTTCGCGCGGATCGTCCGCAGGAACGCGGCATACGCCGGCGGGTGAGCGTCAATTGTGTCGGTGGGATTTAGGCGGCGGTGGCGTTCCAGTAGGCGTCTCACTGGCCGCGTTCGCTGCGGAACAGCGCGCGGAGGTGG
>JAYTTN010000189.1:0-2106 GCA_043745295.1 Fimbriiglobus sp.
CACCGCCGCGGCGGTGGCGAGAACGAGTCCTGCCCGCTCGAACCAGCGGCGGACGGGCTGACGGGTTTCGGCCAGACGCGCGGCGTGAACGTTCGCGGCGACCTTCTCGGCGCGGGCCTGCTCCAACGGATCGAGCGGGTCGCCGAGCCAGTGATCACCGCCATCGGCGAACGCCAACTCGGCCAGTTCGTGAAGCAGGTTCGGGTTGCGAAGGAGGTTCCGCCGGACGTTCGGCGAGACGGCCGCGAAGCCGCCGGTCAGGAACGCCTCGCGGTCGTCGCCGAGTACGGCGTCGAGTTGCGGCGTCGGGCCGGGGCGGTGGACTGTGCGGAGTTCGGCCACGAGTTGCGGAAGGTGCGGGCCGAGCAGTGTCCTGTCCAGCCAGCCGGGGAGGCCAGTCGGGTCGTCGGGCATGGCGAGGAGTGCGGTCATAAGTTTCCGCCTTCGAGACACTTGCGCAATTGGGCCTTCGCCTTGAACAGTTGCGTCCGGAACGTTCCCGGCTCGACGTTCAGCGCCGCGGCGGCCTCGTCTTGCGGTTGGCCTTCGTAGTACACCGCGATCACGGCGGCGTGATACTTCGGGCTGGCGTTCTTCAGTTGCTCCAGGCACCCCGGTAACTTCGGGTTCGCTTCGGGTCGTTGCTCTTCGGGTGCGGCGACCAGTCCGACCACCTCGGAATCGACCGTCGGCTTCTTCTTTTTGGCGCGGTCGCGGACGACGTTCGCGGCGATGGTCCGGAGCCACGCGAGGAAATTCCCCTCCTTGCGCCGGGGCAGCGCCCCGAGTGCTCGCACCCACGTGTCGCCGGCCACGTCGTCGATGTCCTGTTCCGGTACTTTCAGGCACTTCCGCACGTAGCCGACCAGCATCGTCCGGTATCGCACCACCAGGGTCGTGGCGGCCGCGCGGTCGCCCTTGCCGGCGCGGCGGGCGAGGTCTTCGTCGGTCGGGGCGGGCGCGCTCATGCGACAAGGATACGAACCCCTCGGCTCGCGCGGCACCTGTCAGCCAGCGGTGGCTAGCGCGCGGGCGATTTCGGCGCTGACCGCCGCCGCCAACTCGGCCCGTTCGTCCACCGGCAGGGCGGCCAAGCGGTCGGCCAGTTGCCGGGACAGCGTTTCGATCTCCGACCGTCGATCCGAGATGCCGCGAAGCGGTGGCAGCACGGTCAGACGAGCGGTTTCCGTCAACTCCGCGACGGGCCAGTTCTCGGACCCGGCGGGCGGGTTGGTGGCAGACACCGGCTCGAACACGGTCAGCCGACCGCCGCTGCCGAGCAGGTACGTTCCGGGTGCGGGCGTCGTCATGAGGAAACCTCCAGGCGTTCGGCGGTGATCGGCTCGTCGCCGCCGTCCCGCCACAGTTGGAACTCGTACAGGCCGGGCGCGGGGAACGTCACGTCCGTGAGCGGGACGGCGAAGGCATCCACCAATTGCAAACCGCTGACGACGACCGGTCGCGGGAGGATGAATTCTAACGACTCCCCGTCGCGGCCCAGTGGCACTTCGACTTCTTCGCCGAGGTCGTCGCGGTCGAGGTGGACCAGCCGGAACGAGACGCGGTACTCGCCGGGCGTGCCGAACAGTTGGGCGAACAGGAACAGCCGGGGCACTTTCAGCGGGAACCGGTCGGCCGACTCCGCCGCCAGCCGCACGACGAGCCGACCGAGGGAGAAGTCATCCTCCGGCTTGGCGGGATCGAACCAAATACTGCGGCAGACGATCAGGTGCCGGCAGTGCAGCTCCGGTGGCGACCACGCGTCTTGGTCCATCGGCGATTCCCTCACTCGTGTGTCGAGGCTCGTCACGGGGCCGACCGGCACCCCGACCCGCGCCGCCAGGAACGCCGCCCACTCCTCCGCTCCGGTCCCCTCCGCTCCGGGGCCTGCTCGCTCCGCTCGCCAAGAGAAGACTGCGGCTCCGCTGCCTGCTTGCTACTGACCGGACGGACCTACGGCCAGACGAAACCCGAGGCTGTCGTGCCGGTTGCCCGGCGTGCTCCAGCCCCGGTACGCCGCGCGGCAGCTCCCGGCGTTGAAGTTCCAGCTCCCGCCCCGGTACACCCGGTCCGAGCCGCCGTCATACTTGTTCTCGCACCACTGCC
>JAYTTN010000190.1:0-28357 GCA_043745295.1 Fimbriiglobus sp.
GACGGACATCGGCCAGTTGATCGACGACGCCGACCTGGCCGAGCAGCGGGTCATCCTCCAGCACCTCGTCCACTCGCTCGTCCTGACGGCGGCGGACAAGGGGGCCAAGCACGGCACCTACGCCCTGCGGTTGTTCCCGGAGATCGGGCCGATCAACCCTGAAGGTGGTGAAAACGACTACGGCCCGAACCCCGACGCCCCTCGAAAGGGACCCGGAGATCGGGCCGTGTTAACCGAAAACGACTTGTTCGTCAATTCGGTGAAAAAGCTCCCCCGGTAGGATTCGAACCTACGACCCGCCGGTTAACAGCCGGCTGCTCTACCACTGAGCTACAGGGGAATGTGCTGGAAGTATACCGCGCTCCCGGTCGGCGGCAAGGCGCGTCAGTCCGTTGCCGGCTCGATTCCTCCTCGCTTTTTCATTTGTTCCGCCCGCCTTTCTCGGCTACTTTGTAGGTGTGCATTCGCGCTCCGGCGCGGGAACGCACTTTCCCGCCGGGTTTCTCTTCCGTTCGCCCACCTGCTTCGGCCGAGGATTGCTCCGAATGTCGCTTCGGTCCCAACTGCTGTTCGCCGGTGCCGTCACCTGCGCCGGTGTCACCTTGGCGCTGGCGCTGCTGTTGCCGGGAAGCAGTGGCCGCATCGGATCGATCGTGTCGGCGGCGGAACACCGCACCCCCAATCCGGCGGACACGCCAGTCGCGCCGGTCAAACCCGTCGTGGACACCTTCGGTACGAAACTCAAACCGTTCCTGGCGAAGTACTGCACCAGTTGCCACAACGCCGACGACATAGCCGCCGGCGTGGCGCTCGATGCGTACAAGAGCGACGCCGATGTCAAGAAGGACCGCAAGGTGTGGGAGATGGTGCCGGGCGTCGTGGCCGACGGCTCCATGCCGCCCAAGAAGAAGAAGGGCCAGCCGCTGCCGCAGCCGACCAAGGAGGAGCGGGCGGGGTTCGTCGGGGCCGTCGGCGATATCACCCGGATCGACTGCACCGCCCCGACCGACGCCGGCCGGGTGACGCTCCGCCGGCTGAACCGGGCCGAGTACAACAACACCGTCCGCGACCTGTGCGGAGTGGACTTCAAGCCGGCCGAGGATTTCCCGTCCGACGACGTGGGCTACGGGTTCGACAACATCGGCGACGTGCTGTCGCTCCAGCCCATCATGATCGAGAAGTACCTGGCGGCGGCGGACAAGATTCTGGAAACCGCCGTCGCCTCGCTCGAACCGGTGAAGCAGGAGAAGCAGACGTTCCGCGCCCAGCAGCTCCAGGCGGTGCCGCGGGGATCGAAGAACCGCGAGCAGCCGCCGAAGATCGTCCTCACCGCCGAAGGGTCGGCGTTCGTCGAGAAGTTCAACTTCCAGGCCGACGGCGAGTACGCCATCCGCGTGCGGACGTGGGGCACGAAAGTCGGCGACGCCGCGCCGAAGTTGGTCATCCGCATCGACGGCAAGGACCAGAAGGAGTTCGCCGTCGAAGCCCCGACCGACAAACCGACGACGGTCGAGGCGAAGCTGCAAGTGAAGGCCGGCGAACGGCGGATCGCGGCCGGGTTCGCCAACCCGTTCGAGGACAAGAACGAGAAGGACGCGGCCAAGAAGTTCCGCACCCTCGGCGTGGTCCACATCGAAATCGAAGGGCCATTCGGGAAGGTCGAGAAGCCGCTGCCGGATTCGACGAAACTCGTCCTCGCCCACCGCCCCGGCGACGGCGTGACGGACAAGGCCGCCGCCGAGAAGACGCTGGCCGAGTTCGCCCGCCGCGCCTACCGCCGTCCGGTGAAGCCGGCCGAAGTGGTCCGGCTGATGAAGCTGTACGACCTCGCGGCCGGGAAGGGCGAGCCGTTCTATCAGGCGATCAAGCTGCCGATGAAAGCGGTGATGGTGTCGCCGCACTTCCTGTTCCGCATCGAGGACGACCCGAAGGCCGGCGAAACCGCCCGCACCCTGAACGAGTACGAACTGGCGACGCGGCTGAGTTACTTCCTGTGGGCCGCCATGCCGGACGAGGAGCTGTACCGTCTCGCGGACAAGCGCGAACTCCGCAAGCCCGGCGTGCTGAAGGCGCAAATCGCCCGCATGCTGAAGGACAAGAAGGCCGCCGCGCTGACCGAGAACTTCGCCGGCCAGTGGCTCATGCTGCGGAGCGTGCAGACGGCGGCCCCGGACCCGACGACGTACCCGAACTGGGACGAGCCGCTGCGGAAGGCCATGATCCGCGAGGCGGAACTGTACTTCGAGTACGTGGTGCGAAACGACCGGCCGGTGACGGAGTTCCTCGACTCGGATTACACGTTCGTGAACTCCCGGCTGGCCGTCCACTACAAGCTGACCAAGTTCAAGGGGACCGACTTCGAGAAAGTGACGTTGCCCGACGACCGGCGCGGCGGCATTCTGACGATGGCCAGCGTGCTGACAGTGACCTCGAACCCGACCCGCACCTCGCCCGTGAAGCGCGGCAAGTGGGTGCTGGACAACCTGCTGGGCACCCCGCCGCCGCCGCCCGCGCCGGACGTGCCGCAGTTGGAAGCCACCCCGCTGACGGGGACGATTCGCCAGCAGACGGAGCAGCACCGGGCGAACCCGGCGTGCGCCACCTGCCACGCCAAGTTGGACCCGCTCGGCTTCGGCCTGGAGAACTTCAACGGCATCGGCGAGTGGCGGACCGAGGACCGCAAGGAGAAGATCGACGCCAGCGGCGTGCTGCCGGACGGGGCCAAGTTCGACGGCCCCGGCGCGCTGCGGAAAATCCTGCTCGGCAAGGCCGACCTGTTCCGCCGCTGCCTCGCCGAGAAACTGCTGACCTATGCCCTCGGCCGCGGACTCGAATACTATGACAAGTGTGCCCTGGATGCCCTCGTCGCCAAACTGAAAGCCGGGGGGGACAGCGTGTCCGCCCTCGTTCTCGCCATCGCGGAATCGGACCCGTTCCAGAAACGGCAGGCGAAGCGGGTCGAGTAGCCGGATACCGAGAACGTCCAATGAGAGGAACGCGGATGACGCGGATTTCCGTGCGGATCAACGCGGATGAATACAGGAAAAGATTTGGGAAGATTGCACCCGGCAAATTCTCTGCTTTCCGATCCTCTTCATCCGCGCTGAAATCCGCGTCACCCGCGTCCCTCTTGATTGAATTCTTGCCACGCGAACACCTGATCGAAACCCCGTTTCCGAGGAGCGATTGACCATGACCCGCCCGATTTCCCGCCGCACGGTGCTGAAAGGGCTGGGCACGGCCGTCGCCCTGCCGCTGCTCGAATCGCTGGCCGTCGCCGGCCCGACCCCGTCGGCGGCCGCTGCCGGCCCGGTCAAGCGGGTGGCGTTCATGTACGTCCCGAACGGCATCCACATGCCGGCGTGGACGCCCGGTGCCGAAGGCGCGCTCGGCAAGCTGCCCGACACCCTGGCCGCGCTCGACCCGTTCAAGAGCCGGCTGAACGTGCTGTCCGGTCTGACCCTGGACAAGGCCCGCGCCAACGGCGACGGTCCCGGCGACCACGCCCGCGCCATGTCGGCGTTCCTGACCGGTCGGCAGCCCCGCAAGACGCACGGCGCGGACATCAAGGTCGGCATGTCGGCCGACCAGCACGTCGCCGCCGTCGTCGGCGAGGCCACCCGCTTCCCGTCGCTCGAACTCGGCATCGAGCGCGGCAACCAGGCCGGCAACTGCGACTCCGGGTACAGCTGCGCGTACTCGAACAACATGAGCTGGCGGAGCGAGAACACGCCGAACGCCAAGGAGACCGACCCGAAGGCGGTGTTCGAGCGGCTGTTCGGCGGGACCGACCCGAAGGACGTGGCCGCCGCCCGCGCCAAGCGGGAGGCGTACAGCCAGAGCGTCCTCGACTTCGTGACCGAGGACGCCAAGGGGCTGGGGGCCACCCTCGGCGGCGGCGACAAGCGGAAGCTGGACGAGTACCTGACGGCGGTGCGGGAGGTGGAGATCCGCATCGAGAAGGCCCGCAAGGACCGGGCCGAGATGAAGCCGCCGCCGAAGCCGGACATGGCCGCCCCGACCGGCACGCCGAAGGCCGTCGTCGATCACATGCGGCTGATGTGCGACCTGATGGTGCTGGCCTTCCAGACCGACCTGACGCGGGTCGTGACGCTGCCGTTCGCCAACGACGGCAGCAACAAGCCGTACCCGGTGATCGGCGTGAACGACGGCCACCACGACTGCTCGCACCACGGCAACAACGCCGACAAGCAGGCGAAGATTCAGAAGATCAACGCCTTCCACGTCGAGCAACTGGCTTACCTGCTGGGCAAGCTGCAAGCGGTCAAGGAGAAGGGCGGCACCACCCTGCTGGACAACGTGATGCTGGTGTACGGCAGCGGCATCGGCGACGGCAACCGGCACAACCACGACGACCTGCCGATCCTGCTGGCCGGCGGCGGCGGCGGCACCATCGAGGGCGGCCGGCACGTCAAGTACAAGTTCGACACCCCGCTGATGAACCTGTACCTGGCGCTGTTCGAGCGGGTCGGCGCGCCGGCCAAGTCCTTCGGCGACAGCACCGGCGTGCTGAAGATCTGAATGCCTTGCGAGCCGCGACCGCAAGGGAGTGGCTTTGGTGCGGAAGAAATTGGACCGCCCGGCACTCGAGTCCGCCAAGAACGAGGGAGTTCGCTCTTGGCGGACTCGAGTGCCGGGGTCGTCTCGTCGAGCCGCCGCAGTATCAATTCCCCAATCGGTGTGTGTCGTCGCGCCTCGCTCGATGCACAGTTCCCCCTCGCGTTCCATCGCACGCCGTCAGTATTGCCGAGCCGTCGCCGAATGCGGAGCGTCACGGCCCCGCCCGGCCACCGTCCTCAACGCCCTCTTGGACCGACGGGGATACGACGGTGATCCCCGTCGGGCACCGGCTCGAAGGCGTCCGACGCGCCGCGCGGGTGGTGCGTCACCCGGGCGGCTCACGCCGCCGGCTCACCGAGGAAGTGTTCGCGCGACAACTATTTCTGCAATTCCGTCCACTTTGCTTGACTTCTGTTCATATGTAGTGTATAGTTGTCCTGTCGCTTCCCTCCGGAGGGCGTCCCATGCCCGTCGCCACACCCAAGCCGGTGGATATCGCCTGCCTGCTGCTCATCGCCAAAGGGCGACGGCAGCGGCTGCGCGCCCGCTGTCCCGGCGACCGGTTCCGCGCGGCGATGGCCATCCTGAAACAGGAAAAGGAGCGGATGCGGGGCAAGTGGTCGCTCGATTCGGTGTACGAGTGGCCGGACGACGGGAGCGAGGCGGGCGAAACGGCCGGCAGCCCCGCGCCGGCCGTCGGGCTGGCAGGCGCGAGCGGTTTTCCACCTCCCCTCGTCGAGGGGAGGTGGGGCTTCCCCATTACGGCTTCCGCGTTCGGAACGTCCGCACCGAGCCACCCGCGCGACGGCGGGCCGGAACACTGCCCCGACCCGCAGTTCCACCGCGTCGTCCGGCATTTCCCGCCACCGGACGATGCGGCGGCGCGCGGAGAAACCCGGCCGATATCGGTCGCGGGAGAAGATCTTCCCCCTCGCCTCCCGCACGTTCCTCGGCCGGTGGAACCGATCCGCCACCTGCCTGGCCTGGGGAGCGGCTTCGCTGCCGCGGTCGATCACCCGGCGACGCCGGCCCCGCACGAGTGCCGACCCGGTGGCGGTGTCCCGACCGCTCGACGGGTCCGTCCTGTTCCCGGCCGCGCGGGGGCGGTTCACCTGGAACCCGAGTCCGAGTTCGGCCTGCACCGCTGCGCGGAAATGAACCCGACCCCGCGCCCGGACACCGTCTACCCCGTGCTGAGGGTCAACTCGCCGGTCGCCGGTGCGCGACCGGGATCGTCCTCCAGCGGGGCCGAGACGGCCGGCAGACGGACGCGGACCCGGCAGCCGCGCCCCGCCTCGCTCGCCACCGCGATAGACCCGCCCAGGGCGGCCGCGATCCGGGCGGCCACCGCCAGGCCCAGCCCGACGCCGGGCACCCCGCCGGCCCGCGCCGCCTCGGATCGGAAGAACGGCCGGAACAGGTGCGGCAGGTCGGCCGCCGCGATGCCGCACCCGCGGTCCTCGACCTCCACCCACGCGCCGGCCGCGTCCCGCCCGACCCGCGCGACCACCGGCGTGTCGGGGGGACTGTACTTCATCGCGTTGTCGATCACCGCGTCGATCAGTTCGCCGAACAAGTCCGGGTGGACGGCCGCCCAGGTCGGGTCGGCGTCGGGCGAATCGAACGCCAGGTCGCCGCCGCGCGGGTGGCCGGCCCACGCCCGCACCCGGTCGCGGACCCACCCGACGAGGTCCACCGGCTCCCGACCGGGCAGGCCGGCGTCCGCCTCCGAGCGGGCCAGGAAGAGGAGCGCCTCGACCACCCGTCGCAATCGCCCGCCCTGGTCGAGCACGGCCCCCAGCACCCGCCGATACTCCTCGGCCGAGCGGTCCCGTCGCAGTGCGACTTCAACCTGGCCGATGAGCGCGGCCAGCGGGGTGCGGAGCTGGTGCGACGCCTCGCCGGCGAACCGCCGCTCCCGCGCGAACGCCTCCCCCAGCCGATCCAGCACGCCGTTGAAGGCGGCCGCCAGGTCGGCCAGTTCGTCGGTCGTGGCCGGCGTCGGCAGGCGGTCGGTCAGGTCGGCCGCGCCCATCGCGCGGGCGGCGGCGGCCATCCGCGCGACCGGGGCCAGCGCGCGGCGGCAGACGGCGCGGGCGGCGACCAGGGCGGCGGCGAGGACGACGGCCGTCAGCCCGGCGAGGGCGGTGGCCAGGGTGCGGAGCGTCGCGCGAATCGGTTCGAGGGGGACGGCCACGGTCAGCACCAGGGCGGCGTGCTTCTCCGGCTTGGGCGGGCCGGGGAGCGACGATTCGTGCGCGAGCCGGACTCGCGCCACCTGCCACCCGCCGCCGGCGTGGTCCACCCGGCGGGGGTTGCGGTGTCCGCTCCGGAAGCCGGCGTCCGCCGCAGCCAACAACTCCTGCGACCCGGCCCGCCCGGAGCCGTCGATCACCCGCCCGTCCTCGGCGGACACCGCCCAGTGCAGGTCGTCGCCGAACGCGCCCCGCGCCAGCGCGAGCGGGCGGCCGTGCGCCTCCCACTCTACCCCCTCGGGATCCACGTCGGCGGCCGACGCCAGGGTCCGCGCGGCCGCGCCCAACTGGTCGTCCAGTTGCCGGTGCAGGTGGCGGTCGGCGAACAGGTAGAGGGCGACCGAGAAGGCGGCCAGGACGGCCGCCAGGGCGGCGAGGAAGAACAGCGATAGGCGGGCGGTCAGGGTCACGCGGTCACTCCGGTTCGGTGCCCAAGGCGTACCCGCGGCCGCGGACGGTGCGGATCAGCCGCGGGCCGTGGGCCTCCAGCTTCTTGCGGATCTCCATGACGTGGACCTCGAGCGTGTTCGACAGGCCGTCGTACCGGTCGTCCCACACCGCCTCGTAGATGCGGGTGCGGCTGAGCACCTCGTCCGGGTGCCGCAGGAAGAAGATGAGCAGCGCCTCCTCCTTGGCGGACAGGTCGAGCCGGCGGCCGCCCCGATCCGCCCGGCGGGTGACCAGGTCGAGGCGGAGGTCGGCGTAGGTCAGGGTGGTGTCGGCGCGGCGGCCGGGGCGGCGGGCGAGCGACCGCACGCGGGCCAGCAGCTCCTCGAACGCGAACGGCTTGCACAGGTAGTCGTCGGCCCCGCCGTCCAGCCCGCGGACGCGATCCGACACCGCGTCGCGGGCGGTCAGCATCAGCACCGGCGTCTCGCACCCGTCCTGGCGGACCCGCTTCAGCAGCGTCAGCCCGTCGAGGCCGGGCAGCCACCAGTCGAGCAGCACCACGTCCCACACCTGGGTCCGCAGGTGGTGCCAGCCGGACTCGCCGTCGGTCGCCCACTCGACGGCGAACCCCTCCTCCCGCAGGCCGCGGACGACGAAGTCGCCGATCGCCCGTTCGTCCTCGACGAGTAGGATGCGGGCGCTCATGGCGGCGGTCCCAGGGGGGCGACTGTCAGTTCTTCTTCGGGGTCTTGTCGATCTCCGCCTTGAACTTGCCGTCGGGCAGCACCTCGGCCTCGAGCGTCTTCTTGTCGGCCGTCACCAGCACGGCCTCGTAGTACGCCAGCGCCTCCTTCCCGTCCTTGACGGTGACGACTGCCTCGATGATGGTGTACGCGGCCTTCGGGTACTTGGCGGCGAGCGTCTCGGCCACCGCCTTGGGCAGGTCCTTGAACGCCAGCTCCTGCTCGAACTGGGTGATCGCGCCCTTGGCGGTGACGGACACGTCGATGCCCTTGCCGCCGTCCTTGAGCGCCACCTCGTACACGGTGTCGTCGCCCGCCCCGTCCTTCGACGCGGCCTTCACCTCGGCCTTCGGGAACCGCTTGGCGACGGCGTCCGCGGCCGCCTTCGGGAGTTTGTCGAGCGCGACCTTCTCGGCCGCCGACGCGGTCGCACCCAGCACCAACGCCGCAACGGCGGCGAACGCCCACTGACGCATGTGTCGCTCCTGATCGTTCCGCCGGGATCGGCCCTGCCCGATGCGGGTTCGGCCATCCCGACGTCGTTCACAGTACCCGGCTCGGTTAAGTGGAACATGAACCCCGGATAAGAAATCGCTCATCCTCAGGCGCGCGTTCACAAGCGGTCGTCACGGACTCGAGGGCCAACTCCTCAGGCGGATCGCCGACGCCCCGACCGCGTTGCCGCCGGACCCGCTCGGCACAGGCCGACTCCGCCCGCTACCCGCCGCACACGGCCCGAAGGTTGCGAAATCCGAAACGGCTCACGCCCCCGCCTTCGTCCAGACCGGCAAGCTCACGCGCTTGGACTCCTGCACGGCCGTCGGGTTCAGCGTGTCCTGCCCCCAGGCCACGCCCAGCGGCAGCTTGGCGTAATCCACCACGCAGCCGTCGCGTGTGTAGGTGCTGATGTCGTAGGTGCTGCCCATGAAAATGCACTCGGCCGGGCACGGGTCCACGCACAGCGCGCAGAACATGCACTTCGTGTAGTCGATGGCGAACCCCGTCACCACGAACCCCTTCGCCGGCGGAACCGCCTTTTCCTTGTCGATGTAGATGCAGTCCACCGGGCAGGCGCGGGCGCACTTGTCGCAGCCGATGCACGCGGTCAGGTCGAACCGGTGGAACCCGCGATATCGGGGGCGGATGGGGACCGGCTTCTCCGGGTACTCGAAGTACTGGGTGAACGCCTTCCGCCGGTAACTCTGGACGGCGTACCACAGGGTGACGTACAAGCCGTGGGCGATGCTGCCGACGGCCCGCCGCACGTTGCCGAGCCAACTCAACATGGGGTGTTTCTCCGGCCGTGGGTGCGAGTATCCTATGGGGACCGTCACCGCCTGGGAGGAACCGGCATGGCCCTGTGGCTGTTCAAGCAGGAACCCGACTGCTACCCGTACTCGCAACTGGAGGCGGACGGGCGGACGTTCTGGGACGGCGTGGCCAACCCGCTCGCCCTGAAGCACCTGCGGACGTGCGCCGCCGGCGATCTCGTCTTCTTTTACCACACCGGCGACGAGAAGGCCGTCGTCGGCGTCATGGAAGTCACCGGCCCGCCGGTCGTGGACCCGGACGACCCGAAGGAAGTGGCCGTGCCGGTGAAGCCGCTGCGGAAGCTGGCAACCCCCGTCACCCTTGCGAGCATCAAGGCCGACCCGGTGTTCGCCGAATGGGAACTGATGAAGCAATCGCGTCTGTCGGTGATGCCGGTGCCGCCGGAGCTGTGGGCGAAGGTCGAGGCGATGGCGGCGGGAACGACGGCCGTGGCGGTGTCGAAACCGGCCGCGAAGAATGCGCCACCCAAGAAGTGACGGGCGTTCCCGTCAACCCGCACGGCGCGTGGCCCACAGGCCGAAGACGGGGCCGGGCAGCAGGAACCAGACGGTGAACGCGCCGAACGTCGGCCACAGTAGCCCGCACAGTTGAATCGACGCGACGGTGATGAGGAAGCCGAGGCCGTTCTGAAGCGCCAGCGCTCCGCCGACGGCGTGCGGCGGGCAAGCCTTCGCCGAGAGCGCCGAGAACTGCGGCGAATCCGCCACCACCGTCAGCCCCCAGACTAGCAGCACAACGAGGGCGACCGTGTCCGGCACCAGCGGGAACGCGGCGCACATCAGCCCCGACCCGGCGAGCGCGTACCGTGCCACCCTCCACCCGCCGATTCGCCGGCTCAGCCACCCGCCGCCGACGCACCCGACCGCCCCGACGCCGATCACCGCGAACGCCGCGAGCCAGTCGTCGCCGACCAGCCTCGGCACCAGGCTCCAGAAGGCGTACAACTCCCACATGTGGCCGAAGTAGCCGAGCGCCGACCGGCGAAACGCCGGTATTTTGAAGGACGAAAACGCCACCCGCCAGTTCGGTGACCCGGCGGGCGCTCGCGCTTTGCCGTCGCCGAGCCCCAGCACCATCACGCCACCGAAAACCGCCAACCCGGACGCCACACCGGCCACGACGGTCCAATCCCAACTCGTGCCGAGAGAGCGGATGAGGAACGGCGACGCCGTGCCGAGCGTCAGCGCGCCGACCAGCCAGCCGAGCACCAGCCCGGCCCGCTCCGGTGCCCACGTCACCACCAGCTTCATGCCCAGCGGGTAGATGCCGGCCAGGGCGATGCCGGTGACGAAGCGGAAGGCGACGGCCACCGCGAAGCCGTCGGCAAGAAGGGCGAAGCCGAGGTTCGCCCCGGCCCCGAGCAGCGACGCGGCGAAGAACACCCGGCTGGCGGGGAAGCGGTCGGCGAGACCCGTCGCGGCGAGGCTGAGTGTGCCGGCGATGAAGCCGAGTTGCACGGCGATGAGCAGCCAGGCGACGGCAGCGGCCGACAGGTTCCAACGGGCGGTGAGTTCGGGAACGACGGCCGTGCCGGTGAACCAGAGCGAGGTGCCGAACAGTTCGGCCAGCACGATCACGGCGACGGGCATGGGCGGGCGGGTCCGGTGGGGCGGGGCAATCGTGTTCTATGCTCGCGGCACAGGTTGTTCCGCACGCGAGAATTGTCCGTGTCCATACCCGCGGATGTCGTCACGCCCCCGCCGGTGGCGAAGAAGTCGCGCCCGCTGCCGATGGCCGTCGCCGCCACAGTGCTGGCGGTCCTCGTCGCCGGGTGGTGGTCGGTGCGGGTTGCCATCGAAGACAACCACCACGAAGACCTGTGGATTTACACCGCCGCCGCCCGGCTGGCGTTCGCCGGCACGTCGCCGTACAGCACCGAGCGGATTCACGCCGCCGTCGCCGAGCAATACCCGGACGCCGACGACCTGCTGCACAACGCCGCCTACCTCCGCCCGCCGGCCGCGCTGCCGGTGTTCGCGCCGTACTTCCTGATGGATTGGACGACGGCGAAGGTCGTCTGGTGCCTGACGACGGTGCTGCTGGCCGCGTTGTCGGCGTGGCATCTTTCCGCCTTCACCGCCGCCCCGCTGCCGCCGTGGTTCACCGCCGCCGCCGCGGTCGCGGTGCTGTGCAACCCGCTCACGCTGTTCGTGCTGATCGTGGGGCAGACGCCACTGCTGTTCGTGGCGTGCGTGGTGCTGGGGCAGGCGGCGCACGTTCGCGGGCGGCACCGAATCGGCGCGGCGCTTTGGGCGCTGGCGTTCGTCAAGCCGCACATCGCCCTGCCGCTGCTGCCGCTGGCGTGGTACCTGAGCGGCTGGCGGCGAGCGGCCGAGATCGCCCTGTACGCCGGGCTGATGAACGTGGCGGCGGGGATCGTCACCGTCGGCAACCCGCTCTTCGTGGTGGACTACCTCGCGTACATCCCGCAGGGGCATCAGTCGGTGAACTTCAACCGCGTGGCGGTGAACGAGCAGATCACCAGTTGGAACCGCCTCGTGGTGGCGTTCGGCGGCCCGGCAATCGAGTTGGGGATGGTGGGCACGCTGACAGGGTATGCGGTGTGGTTCGGGCTGGTGTGGCTGCGAAATCGGACATCGTCGCCGCGACCGGAGGGAGCGCAGTCGCCAGCCTGGGCGCTCGCGGTGGCAGCCTGCGGGGCGCTCGTCTGCTGTCAGTCGCTGCCCTACGAACTGCCCATGCTGGTGTTGGTGCTGCCATACCTCGGCGAGCTGTTCACCAGCGGACGCGGCCGGGATCAGGCGGTCGCGCTGCTGATCGCCGGGTTCGCGGCGTTCGCCATGATGCCCGGTGGCGAAGGGGGCATGGCCGGGAACTTCGCCAGCTCTGTCGGCGGGTTCGTGGACCGAATCGGCATCCCGTGGAACGTCACACATGTGTTGATGAGCCACCGGAGTCTGGGCGTGTTCGCGGTGTCGGCGGTGGTGCTGGCGAAGGGGAAAGTCGTTGTGTCGGTGGCTCGAAGACCTCACCCCCCGGCCCCCTCTCCGTCCCGGAGAGGGGGTGTTCAAGGGGCGAACGCCTCCGCCATGTAGCCCGACTCTCCAGAGTCGGGACCAACCACTCAGGCGACTCGTTCCGACTCTGGAGAGTCGGGCTACACCAGATACCCTCTCCGGGACGGAGAGGGTGGCGAGCTTCGCTCGCCGGGTGAGGTCGCTTCGGTTCACCCCACGGGCTGCGGCCCCATGCCGACCATCTGCCGCGCCAGCCGCATGGTGGTCTGCGCCACCACTCGCGCCCGCTTCGCCCCAGCTTGCAGCACCTCCTCGACGAACCCCGGGTCGCGCTCCAGTTCCTTCCGCCGCTTGCGGGCCGGCTCGAAGTAGGCGTTGATCTTCGCCAGCAGCAGCTTCTTCGCGTCGCCGTACCCGAACGGCCGGCCGTTGCGGGCTTCGGCGTCCAGCATCGGGTTCTGGTACAGCTCGGCGAGTTTCGCCAATTCGGTGTCGGTGGCGAACAACTTGTACAGGGCGACGACGTTGCAGGTGTCCGGGTTTTTCGGCGCGTCCACCGGCGTCGAGTCCGTCACGATGCCCATGACGGACTTCTCCAGCGGCTTGCCCTCGGCGAAGATGTCGATGGTGTTGCCGTAGGACTTGCTCATCTTCCGCCCGTCGGTGCCCGGCACGACCGCTGCCACGCCGAGTTTCTCTTGCGGTATCGGGAACAGTTCGCCGTAGGCCCCGTTGAAGTACCCAGCCATGTCGCGGGTCATTTCTAGGTGCTGAACCTGATCCTTCCCGACGGGCACCAGGTGCGACCGCACGATGAGAATGTCCGCCGCCATCAGCACGGGATAAGTGAACAGCCCGACCGACGCCGCGATCCCGTTGACGATTTTGTCCTTGTACGAGTGCGCGCGTTCGAGCAGCCCCATGCCGGTAACGGTGGCAAGCATCCACGCGAGTTCGCACACTTCGGGCACGTCGGACTGTCGGTAGAAGGTCGCCTTCGCCGGATCGAGGCCGAGGGCGAGGTAGTCCAAAGCCACGTCGCGGACGTTGTCGGCGAGGATTTGCCGGGCGGGGCGGGGCGGGCGGTTCGCCTTCTTGGCGTCGTCGGCTTCCTTCGCGGTGGCGTCGTGCAGCGACGTCATCGCGTGGTAGTCGGCGATGAAGTAGAACGCCTCGCCTTCGTCCTGGAGCTGGATGTGCTGCTGGATGGCCCCGAAGTAGTTGCCGAGGTGCAGTTTGCCGGACGGCTGCACGCCGCTGAGGATGCGCTGTTTCGGGGCCATCTGGGGTTTCCTATCTTGCGAGCCGCGACCGCGAGGGAGCGGCTTCCGGGTGAAAGAAGCAGCCACTCCCTCGCGGTCGCGGCTCGTAAGAACCCTGGCGGCCCACTGGCACACCCGCCGTCACTCGGTCTAGCATCTTCGGTTCCGAATGCTTTACAGTACGGCCGCCCCGCGCGAATGGAACTCCCGTCTAGGTGTGGTATGGAAACCGTCGCCCCGCCCGTGGCCGAAGTGGTCGGCGTTCCCGATCCCGATGCGGCCGCCGTCTACCCCGTCGAGCCGCGGAACGAACTGGTCCTGGCCGCGCTGCGCATTGCCCTGCGCGAGCCGGCCGAACATCGGCTGTATCAAACCGGAAAGCTGCCGGGGCTGTTCGTCGCCCGTCACGGGACACCGGCCGACGCCGCGCGGTTCGCCGTGCAAGACGGGTTGATCGAGGTCGTGCGGACGGAGGTCCGCGGCAAGCAGTCGGTCGAGTGGGTGCGGCCGACGCCGAAGGCGGTGCGGTTCGTCGCGGGCCACGATTCGCCCAAGGCCGTGCTGACCGACCTGCACGCCGTGATCGGCGACACCCGCGCTGGGGTTCCCGTCTGGCTGGCGGAAACGCAGGCGGAATTGACGGCCTTGCGCACCGCGTTCGATGACCGTGCCCGCGAGATGGTCTCGCAACTTGACGCGCTGTCGAAGCGGGTTGAGGCGGCGCTGCGGCGGGTGGAACTGTCGCCGCCGGGGATGCCCGAGTCGGCGAAGCGGGCCGTGTCGTGGGGGCTGGCGGCGCTGGAATACCTGGACCGCCGGGCGTTCGCCGGGGTGCCGGGGGATTGCCCGCTCGCCGAACTGTTCCGCGCCGTCCGCGACGACTGCGCCGCGTTGACGCTGACCGACTTCCACGACGGCGTTCGGCGATTGCACGACCTCCGGGCGATCCGGCTGGTGGCCGGCCAGACGGCCGACGCCGAGTTCGGCGTCGTCGTCGGCGCGGCGGTCTGCTCGGCCGTCCGGCGGTGAGGCGTATCATGAATGTGTCGGGCCGGTCGCAAGCTCCCGCCGACGACTCCCGGAATCCCCATGCCTTTGCTCCTCCAACTCGACGGCGTCTCCCGCGTGTTCGGCCCCATGACGGTGCTGGACGACGTGACGCTGCACCTGCCGCCGGGCCGCATCGGGCTGCTCGGCCCGAACGGGGCGGGGAAATCGACGCTGCTGAAAATCCTCATGGGGCTTCTGCCGCCGAGTTCCGGCAGCGGCTCCGTCCTCGGTGAACCGCTCGGCAGCGAATCGACGAACTGGCGGCTCCGCCGGCTCATCGGGTTCATGCCCGAAGCCGACGCGCTGGTGCCGGGCCTGACGGGAATCGAATACGTCTCCCTCGCAGGGCAGCTCTACGGCATGAGTCGCCGGCAAGCCGACCGTCGGGCGCACGAGGTGTTGAGTTATCTGGAACTGGAAGAAGCCCGCTACCGGTACGTCGAACAGTACTCGGCCGGGATGAAGCAGCGGGCGAAGTTGGCCCAGGCGATAGTCCACGACCCGCCGGTGCTGCTGTTGGATGAACCGACCAGCGGCCTCGACCCGGCCGGCCGCGACGCCATGCTCCGGCTCATCCGCACGTTGGGCGACGACCACGGGAAGTCGGTCATCCTCAGCACGCACCTGCTGGCCGACGTGGAAACGGTGTGCGAGCGGGTAGTCATCCTGGCCGGCGGACGGGTGCGCGGCGTCGGGACCGTGGAAGAAATGTGCGCCCGCCGCGCGAACCGGTTCAAGCTGCGAATCCAGGGCGACCCGGCGGCGTTCCGGGCGGAACTGGAAGCGGCCGGCGCGACCGTCACCGCCGAAGACGGGCGGACGGAACTGGCCGTTCTGGTGCCGGATCGCTGGGAGACGGTCGCCTTCTTCGCCGCCGCCGCTCGCACCGGCATCGCCTTGCGGTCGCTCACCCGCGACGACGAAACCCTGGAAGAGCGGTTTTTGAAAACGGTAAGGTGAATTAGACTTGCAAGTGGTCTATATACCCTGCACGGCGGCAGAGGAGTACCGAGATGGGAGCGTGGTCACACTCTAGTTTCAACAACGACGACGCCCTCGACTGGGTCGCCGCGCTGTCCCGAAGCGGTTCGGGTGCCATCACCCAAGCACTGAACGCTGTGCCCGAATCGGACGACAAGTATCTGGAGGCCCCCGTCGCTTCGGCAGCAGTCGCTGCCGCCGAAGTGGTCGCGGCCCAAGCCGGCTCCCCGGCCGCCAAGCTCCCGGCCGAAGCGTCCGCGTGGGTGGCGAAGCAGCCGCCACCGACCCCGGAGTTGGTTTCCCTCGCCCGGCGTGCCGTGGAACGCGTGCTTCGGTTGTCGGAGTTGCGGGACTTGTGGGCCGACTCCGAGAACTCCCAGGCGTGGCAAACCGAGGTGTCAGACTTGCTGGCCCGACTTGGTCGTTAGCCCGCCGCGCAAGCAATCGCTAAGCTGCTGTGGCGGACAAATGTGGTGTGTTATTTCGCGTCGGCCGACGGCCCTTGCTGGCGCGGCGGGCGAACAACACCAAGGCCAGTAGCGGGGGCGCGCACGAAAGCACGGCGAACGGGGTGTCGTCCCCGCGCTCGCCGTTGCTTCGGTTGTCGCTGATTCCCGGCCGGTCACGCCTCGACGGGTTGCGGCCGCTTCGCGCCGGGCAGGTCGATCGGCTCGGCCACCTTGCGGTAGCCGAGGGAGAACAGCACCTCCAGCACTTCGCTCCAGGTCGGGAACGGGCGGCGGTTGTCCCGCTTGTACCGGTCCATCGCCTTCATGAAGTCGGTCTCGTCGTCGGAGTAGTCCCTCTCGCAGGTGGTCGGGTCGATGAGCCGGCGGCGCTCGCTCGCCTGACGGGCTTTGGCCGCGTTCTGCGCCCGGCGGCGGTCGGCCACCACCGGGATGTTCCGCTTGCGGCGGTCGTTCGGGAAACCGTCGTCCGACGTGGGGGCGTCGATCTCGGTCTCGGTCTGTAGCTGCTGGCTCATGGGTGCATCCTCGTGCAGGGGGTAGAGCAGGGGGATGCCAGAGGGTCGCGGTCTCCACCGCAGCCCGGTTGCGTACCGAATGGGATGGACGGTGCTACAACCTACCCGGTGAAATCGCGCTGTCAACCAGAATTCGCGCCGTCGGGACATTCGACACGATCATTCCTGGAAAGGGTGTCCGTTTCGGAAAGGTGGAGAATTTTCTGAATACTGCCGTCCGGTTCGCCGAAGTGCCGGATAGCCCTCAAATTCCGAGCGACCGTCCGACTCATGGCCGACCTGAACCTGATTCGCCTGTTCGATTTCTACCTCGCGGCCATGCTGCTGCTCAGCGTGTACCGCCGGCGGAAGGTGTACGCCGACGGCGTCCGCCTGTTCCTGTCCACGTTTTCCCGGCGGAAGAAGCTGATCGGCACCCTGTCCGCCCACCGCGAGGTGCTGCTCACAGCGGAGGTTCTCGGCCCCGTCTTCCTGGCCCTCGGCCTGATGGCCGTGCAGCTCGTCTGCTCGCGGCTGTTGTGGCCGCACGCGAACCTCGTCGTCGGCGACGTGTTCGACTCGTGGTGGCAAGCACTGGTGGTGGTGTTGGCGTTCGGACCGATGTTCGCCGTCGATCTGTACTTCTTGATCCGCATCGGGCGGTTCGACCGGCGGGAAACGGAAAAATATCTCGACCAGGCGGAAACGTGGCTCGGCTCGTGGCGCGGGGCGGCGGTGCGGGTGGCGACGCTCGGCTACGTCAACCCGGCGCGGATGGTCGGGGAGCAGGTCCGGCAGGGGCTGAAGGAGGTCGGCGCGACGGTGACGTGGGCGATGAACTGGGTGGCGATCCAGTCCGCCTGTCGCCTCGCCTTCGGGCTGACCGTGTGGGGCCTGTGGGTGATCGGGTGACGGTGGCCCCGTACAATGCGGAATTGGCGGGTTCGTTCGCCGGTTACACTGGAGGCGATGATGAACCGGTGGCTCGAGCTGTTCCTGGCGGTCTTACTCGGGCCGGCGGGTTGCGCGGCCGGCGAGGAGAAGGCGTTCCCGGCGACGGTGCTGCTCGTCCGCCACGCGGAGAAGCCGCCGGACGCGGACGAGTCGATCCACCTGTCGGCCGAGGGGAAGAAACGGGCCGACGCGCTACCTGGGTTATTCGAGGCGTCCAAGGCCCGTCCCGATCCGCTTCCGAAGCCGGATTTCGTTTTCGCCACCGAGAGTTCCAAGCACAGCCACCGGCCGGCGGAGACGGCCGAGCCGCTGGCGAAGGCGCTCGACCTGAAGGTCCGCACGCCGGTCAAGAACGAGGATTTCGCCAAACTCGCCAAGCACGTCCTCACCGACCCGAAGTACGCCGGCAAAACGGTGTTGATCTGCTGGCACCACGGCACCATGCCGCAACTGGCACGGGCGCTCGGCGCGACGGACGCCCCCGGCGACTGGAAAGGGTCCGCCTTCGACCGCGTGTGGCGGATCGACTTCGGGGATGGCGGGAAAGTCAACTTCCGCGACCTGCCGCAGAAACTGCTGCCCGGCGACGCAAAGAAGTGACGGCCGGGCGTCACTTCGCGTCGCGGCGCAAGCGGTAGGAGAACGCGCCCAGCAGGTCGCCGCGCTGCCCGCCGTGGCATTCCACGCACTGGCCCACGCTGCGGATCGCCCCGACCATCCGCGCGTCGCGGTCGTCGCCACGGGTGTAAAGGTCTTCGCCACCGCGGATCGCCTTCACGCCCTCCGCCTCGAACGAGTCCGGCTCCCGCGTCGGCAGCTTCTTCACCTCCCGCATCCGGGGCAGGTTCTCCGAGACGTAGACCGCCGGCGACGGGTGCAGTAGCAACCCGACGAGTTCCAGCCGGCGGACTTCCCACTTCTCGACCGGCTCAGGCACCTTACTGAAGCGGTGCGGGCGGAACCCGGCTACTTCACGGCGGTTCTTCACATAGCCGAACCCGTCCGGGTACGCGAAGTCGAGCAGGCTGTTCACATGCAATTCACCGAACGGTTTCCGCAGCGTGTCCGGCACGTCCTCGCCGAGCGACACGCCGTTCGGGTCGTACCGCTCCGGTTGCGGCACCGGCGGCGTTGGATCGGGGCCGAAGTCTTCGGCCTTCGGCGAGCGGTCCCTCATTCGGAGCGAACCGAATCCAGCCGCACGGTGGAACATCTCCACGCGGCTGGCATGGACGGATTGCAACGAATCGACGCGACCACCCCATTTCCGGTCGAGCCTCTCTTCCGACTTGACCCAGAGTGGGCCGCCGGTACTTCCGCCGTCGGTCGGAATCGGCACGCGATCCGCCATCGACTCGAACGGGACTTGCTGTTCCCACTCGTCGTACTGAATCCACAGTCTTCCGATGTTGGCCAAGACGAAAAGCCATACCGCGGTAGTGATGCCGATGGAGGTGTTGCGGTAGACTCTCACTCCCCGTTCGGGAATCCAGACCAGCGGTAAGGTCAACGCGAGGAGTACGCCCTGGATCAGGACGGGAAGAAAGTAGACGACGCAGAGATGTGTGCCGCCAGCCAGGAAGAAGCAGTAGAGCAGCGCGCCGCCGGTCGGCCGACCGTGCTTGCGGATCGACGAATTCACGGCCACAAGCATCCCCAACGAGAGCGCTACGGGAATGAGAGAAAGCCAGTGCATGTCGATCAGTGCCTCGCGCTGCAGTTCCGAACTCACACGCACGCTTCCAGCGTCAGGAACAGGTCGGGCTCCGTCTTGAACACCTCGGCGGCCTTGCGGAGGGTGCGGATGCGGTCGATGTGCCAGGGGTTCTCGAACTTGGAGGCCGCTTCGCCATCGTAGGGGAAGTTCTCCAGCAACTCCGTGCGGATCATCATGGCCCGCACCTTGCGGATGCGCTCCTCGCCGACCACCTCGCACGTCAGGAACAGCGAGTACTTCACCAGCGTGACCGGCAGCCCGGCGTCCAGGCGGATGTTGCCGACGACCATTTGCTCGGCCACGGCGTTCAGCACGAAGTTCAGGACGAACCAGCGGTCCGCCTTCTCGATGTACATCATCGGGTCGGCGACGGTGCAGGCGCGGGCGGCGTGCTGCACCTTCTCGACGGCGACGGGGTTCAGGAACAACTCGTCGAGGCTCCGCTCCATGACGGTGCGGATCTTCAGGTAGCCGTCGCGGAGGATGTTCAGCGATACGATGACGCGGTGTAGGAACTCCTTCGACTCCCACTCGCGGCGGGCCTTGTACCGGCCGTAGTAGCGGCCGAACACGAACGCCAGCGCCGCCGTCACCGCCGACGCCAGCACGGTGACGATGATCCGCTTGGTGGAGTCGCTGATGATGGCATCGACGTCGTTCGCCCAGAGCGGGAACATGTGGGCACCATTGACTCGTAGGGGCACCCCTTGTGGGTGCCCGTGATTTCCGAGGGCACCCACAAGGGGTGCCCCTACTTTCTTCTGGTCAGCCGCTTGCCCAGTCCAACGCCCACGATAGCGCCGACCATGCCGGCGACGGTGGTGAGGGCCACTTGCGCGACGCTGAACGTGCCCGGCTTGCGGGGGAACAGCCACGGCGCGACCGCGAACGCCCCGGTGGCGGCGAACACAACGGCCCCCACCGCCATCGCGGCGAGGAGGGCCGGCGGCAGCTTCTTGGCAGGCGGACGGGCCATCACTTGGTCTCGATCAGTTCTATCTCGAACACCAGCGTGCTGTTCGGCGGGATGCCGTCCTTGTCTTGATCGCCGTAGGCCAGTTCCGGCGGGATGACGAACCGGCGGACGCCGCCCGGCTTCATCCCCGGCATGCCCACCTGCCAGCCCTTGATGAGACCGCCCAGTTTCGAGGTGAACGGCTTGTCGGTCTCCTTGCTACTCTGCACCATCTTGCCGCCGGTCAGCCAGAGGGTGTAGTGGGCGGTGACGGTGCCGCCTTCCTTCACGGCGTCGCCCTTGCCTTCCGTCACGTCCCACACCTTCATGCCGTTGTCCTGCTTCTTCCACTCCTTGGCGTCGAGGGCCGGGAACTTGGGCACGTCGGCGGCCGGGGCCACGGCGACGAGGGCGGCCACCAGGGCCGTGGCGAACAGGGGGCGGAACATCGCAACCTCTCGGTTTTGGTAGGGGCATCCCTTGTGGGTGCCCTGTGAAGGGAAAGGGCACCCACAAGGGGTGCCCCTACCGGACGAACTACTTGCTCTCGATCAGTTCGATGACGAACACGAGGTCGCTGTTCGGCGGGATGTCCTTGCCCGCGCCGCGGGCACCGTAGCCCATCGCCGCCGGGATGAGCAGCCGGCGGATGCCGCCCGGCTTCATGCCCGGAACGCCGTCCGTCCAGCCCTTGATGACCTGGTGCAGGCCGAAGCTGATGGTCTCGCCCCGGTCCTTGCTGCTGTCGAACTTCTTGCCGTTGCTGGCCAGCCAGCCGACGTAGTGGACGGTGACGGTGGAGCCGGCCGGCGCTTCCTTGCCGTCGCCGACTTTCACGTCCCACATCTTCATGCCGCCGGGCAGCTCCTTCCACTCCTTGGCGGCCACATCCGGGAAGGCGAACGGTTCGGTCACGGGTTTCTCCTTTTCCTTCGGCACGGGGGCGGCGGACGCGACGATCGTGCCGAGGACGACCGCCGACACGGCGAACCAGGAACGGCTCATGGGACTCGCCTCGTTGGGGGAGGGGGTCACGGGGACGAGATCAGTTCGACCTCGAAGATCAACGTGCTGTTCGGCGGGATGTCGCCCTTGTCCTGCGCGCCGTAACCCTTCTCCGGCGGGACGTAGAGCCGGCGAGTGCCGCCCGGCTTCATGCCGGGGATCGCCTCCTGCCAGCCGGGGATCAGACCGCCGAGAGCGGACACGAACGGCTTGCCGCCGTCCTTGCTGGATTGCACCTTGTTGCCGTTCGTCAGCCACAGGGTGTAGTGCATGGTCACCCGCGCGCCGGCCGGGACCGGATCGCCGGTGCCTTCCTTGAAATCCCAGTACTTCACCCCGCCGGGCAGGTCCTTCCAGTCGGCCCCGTCGAGCGGGAACAGGTCGAACTTGCCGCTCGCGCTCGGCCCCTTCGCCCCGCCGCCCTTGTCGCCCGGCTTCGCCGGATCGGGGCTGCCGCCGGTGGCGACGATCAGGCCCACCAACAGGATGACGCCGGCGATGGCCGCCGCCGGGATCAG
The DNA here is from genome assembly GCA_043745295.1 of Fimbriiglobus sp. Lineage (GTDB taxonomy): Bacteria > Planctomycetota > Planctomycetia > Gemmatales > Gemmataceae > JALHQU01. Next base: position 21,686 of record JAYTTN010000190.1, read on the forward strand.
GATCTTCTGCATCTGCTGCTTGTCCATCCGACACCCACCCCAGTTGAGGACGACGAAAACGGTAGACGCACATTATAGCGGAACCTCCCAACCTGTTCAGGTTGGAATCCGCCGGGTAAGATCGGGAGTTGAAGATTTTTGCTGTTGGGGCGAAGGGGGGAACGGGAAGCCAACCCCGATTCCCCCTCACCCCTGCTCCTCTCCCCCAGGGGAGAGGGGTTCAAATCGGATACCCCACCCGCCGAGACCCATCCCATGCGCCGCGCCGTCCGCTCCGCCTTCCTCTTCGCCTTCGCCGCCCTGGCCGTGTCGCTGCTCACCCCGCCGTCCCGCGACGCCGCCGGCCAGCCCAAGCCCGCGCCGCCGGCGATCCCCAAGAACTACCCAACCGTCACCACCCCGGCCACGTTCGGCGCGAAGTGCGGGGCCACGGTCGAGGTGACGTTCCCCGGCACCGAGTTGGCGAACGCGACCGGCGTCTGGCTGTCGTTCCCCGGCAAGGCCACGCTGGTCGAACAGAAAGACCCGAAGGCGGCGGTGAAAGTCAAGATCGAAGTGCCCGCCGACACCCCCATCGGCTTGCATTCGTTCCGGCTCGCCACGAGCGCCGGCATCTCGAACCCACGGCCGTTCGTCGTGGATGAACTGCCCGAAGTGGAGAAGAAGGCCGGCAACAACAAGAAGGAGACGGCGCAACCGGTGCCGGTGCCGTGCGTCGTGGTTGGCGCGGCGGCGGCGGAGACGGCCGACTTCTACAAGTTCCCGGTGAAGGCCGGCGAGAGCCTGACCGTGGAAGCCGTCGGCCGACGGATCGGCTCACTCATCGACCCCGTGGTGATTCTGTACGACGGCACCGGTCGGGAGTTGCCCGGCCTGTACGCCGACGACACGCCGGGGCTACAGTCCGACGCCCGCGTCACGCACACATTCGCCAGTGCCGGCGAGGTCATCGTCGAGGTGCGAGACACCACGTATCGCGGCGGCGCGGACTTCGGCTACCGGCTGCGGATCGGCAGCTTCCCCGGCGCGACGTGCGCCTTCCCGCTGGCCGTGGAACGCGGCAAGAAGACGGATGTCGGGTTTGCCGGCGCGGGGCTGACGGGGGTGAAGCCGGTCAGCGTGACGGCGACCGCCGGGGACGTGGCTTACGTTGCGCCGAAGCGGGACGCCCTCAGCGGGTGGCCGGTCCCGGTGCGGGTCCACGACCACCCGGAACTGGTCGAGCAGGAGCCGAACAACGACATCGCCAAGGCCAACGTCCTCCCCGTGCCCGGCGGCATCTCCGCGAAGTTCGAGGGCAAGGGCGACATCGACTTCTTCAAGTTCGCCGGCAAAAAGGGCGCGAAGGTGGTCATCCAAGCCCTCACTTACGAACTCGCGCTGAACACCGAGGTCTATCTGAAAGTCCTGGATTCCAAGGGGGCGGAGCAGGCGAAGTCGAACCCGCAGCAGGCCGGCGTGCGCGTCGAGTTCACCCCGCCGGCCGACGGCGACTTCTTCATCAGTTGCGAACACACCAACTACGTCTCCGGGCCGAACGAGGTGTATCACCTGTCGGTGCGGCCGGCGGCCCCGGACTTCACCGTCACCGTCGGGTTGGACCGCATCGACGCGCCGGTCGGCGGCCTCGGCCTGCTGCCGATCACCGGCGTGACGCGGGTGAACGGCTTCGCCGGTCCCATCGACGTGACCTTCGCCGGTGTTGACGGCGTGACCGGCACACTGACCATCCCGGCGGCCGCCAACCCGCAACCGGTGTCGCCGCTGTATCTGCCGTTGACGGTGAAAGCTGGCACCAAGCCGGGCGCGTTCGTGGGCACGGTGAAAGCGACCGCGAAGATCGAGGGCAAGGATGTGGCCCGAATTAGCACGCTCCTGGACGCGACCAAGGCCGCGTTCGGGGGGATGCCGAACCCGCCGACCGAGGTGGCCCAGCAGGTGGCCGTCGCTGTGATCCCGGAGCCGCCGTTCGCCCTGACGCTGACCTTCGAGAAATCCGAGGTGGCGAAAGGCGGCACGCTGAAGGGCAAGCTGTCGGCGAAGCGGGCCGACAAGTTCGCCGAGGAGATCGTCGTCGCGGCGGTGAGCCTGCCGGTGTCGGCGCTGCCGAAGCTGAAGAACGTCGCCAAGGACGGCAAGGACGTGGAGGTGGAGGTCACCATTCCGGCGAGCGTCCCGGCCGGGCCGGGCGTGGTCATCCTGCGGGGCACCGCCAAGGTCGCCGGCAAGGACGTGAGCGCGCTGGCGACCGCCACCGTCACGGTGATCGAGGCGAAGAAGGAGGAGCCGAAGAAAGAGGAACCCAAGAAGAAGGACGAGCCGAAGAAGAAGTGACAACCGCCACTTCGCGGCGACTTGAGGAGCCGCCGCTAGCAGCTCCTCAAGTCGCCGCGAAAAAGGAACCTTCAAACACGCCACAAACCTTCCGGGACTTCACCATGACCGCCGATGAGTTTCTCGCTCGGTACGGCGACGAATCCGCTCACGAACTGGTCGAGGGAGAACTCGTGGAAGTGCCCGGCACGGGCGCGCGGAAGGGAGAAATCTGCGCGACGGCCGCTTGGCTGATCGGATCGTTCATCGTCACGAACCGCCTCGGCCGCGTGTTCCTCAACGACACTTTCATCCGCATCGACGCGGAGACCGTCCTCGGTGCGGATCTCATCTTCGCCAGCCATGCGAGCCTGCCCGCCGAGACTCCAACACCCGTCGGGGCGCTGGCACCGCCGCTCGATGCCGTTGTGGAAGTCCGTTCGCCGTCGAGTTCGTGGACGACCACGTACAAAAAAGTCGGCCTTTACCTCGCGGCCGGGGTGACGGCCGTCCTCGTCCTCGATCCGGACGGGATGACGGCGTCGGTGTACCGCGCGTCGGGTCAAGTCATCCACCACACCGGCGACCTGCTCGACCTGGCCGACGTGCTGCCAGGCTTCACGCTGCCGGTGGCCCGCTTGTTCGAGTGACGCAAACCGAACGGCCGCTTCCACGGGAGGTTCGTCATGTCCGTGACTGCCATTGCTCCGCCGACGCCCGCCGTCGGTTTGATGACCGGCGACGACTTCCTCGCCCAGTACGGCGACCGGACCGGGTACGAGTTGGCGAAAGGCCACCTGAAAGAGATCCCCATGCCCGGCGCGATCCACGGCCACGTCTGCTTCAAGGCGAGCATCCTCTTCGGGAACTACATTCTGCAACATAAACTGGGGTGGGCGTTCATGAATGACACCTTCATCCGAACCCGCATTAACCCGGACGGGGTACGCGGCGCGGACGTGTGCTTCGTCAGCTACGCCACGAGGCCAGCCGACAACCCACCGCCGGTAGGAGCCTTGATTCCGCCGCTGGAGTTGGTGATCGAAGTGCGGTCGCCATCGGACACCATCGGCCAGATGACGGCGAAGGCGACCGAGTACCTGGACGCCGGCGTGAAGGTGGTGGTCATCCTGGACCCGCAGACCGACTCCGCCGGCGTGTTCCGACCGGACGAGCTGCCGCAGCGGTTTCACAACGGCGACGAACTGAAGCTGGACGATATCCTTCCCGGCTTCGCCGTGCCCGTGGCCCGATTCTTCGAGTGACGGGCCTCCCGCCGTCCGCCCACTCTTCCCCACCCCCGCCATCCACAGGGTCGGGCCCGGCGTTCGGCCGCATTCCCCCACTTCGACCCCACGGCGGCCGGGGGTCTGCTATCGTGAGGCCATGAGTTTCGCCCTCGCCACCATCTGGCACGAGCGCCAGCGGTTCCTGCCGGCCATCCTGGCCGTCGCCTTCAGCGCCATCCTGATCGCCGTTCAGGGCGGTCTGGTCATCGGCCTGCTGTCGATGACCTCCGTCCCGGTGGACCGGACCATCGCCGACGTGTGGGTCGGCTACCCGGCGGTGCAGAGCGTGGACCTCGGCCAGAAGGTGCCGGAGCGGTGGATCGGCCGCGTGGCCGGACTGCCGGGCGTCGAACGGGCCGAACACTACATCATCACGTTCTCGATGTGGACGCGCACCGGGACCGAGGGGCGGCCGGCCACGCCGGAAGTGTGTACCATCGTCGGCTCGCGGCTGGACCGCAACGCCCTCGGCGCGGTGGAAGCCTTGCGGAACGACCCGGACTTGCTGGCCAAGCTGGCCGAGCCGTTCACGGTGGTGGTGGACGAGTCCGAACTCGGCCGGCTTGGGATCCGCGGCGTCGGCGAGACGGCGGAAGTCCTCGGCCGGCGGGTGCGGGTGGTCGGCCTCGTGAAGGGGTACAAGTCGCTCGGCGGTCCCTACGTCTTCTGCTCGTATGAAACCGCCCGCATGACCTGCCAGTACCAGCCGGGGGATTGCACCTACCTGCTCGCCAAGTGCCGCACGCCGGAAGACGCCAAGCGGACGGTCGCCCAACTCGGCCGGTACGCGCAGATGAGCGCGTTCGAGTCGGAGGCGTTCTCGCTGCGGTCCCGCTTGCACTGGCTGTTCACCACCAAGGCCGGCATCGCCGTCGGGTTCACCGCGCTCCTGGGGCTGTTGGTCGGTGCGGTCGTCACCAGCCAGACGCTGTACGCGGCGACGGCCGCCAGCCAGCGGGAGTTCGCCACCCTGCGGGCGATGGGCATCCCGACGTGGCGGCTGCAACTGACGGTGCTGGTGCAGGCCCTGTGGGTCGGCTTCTTCGGCCTGCTGGTGGCCGGGCCGCTGTCGTTCCTCTTGGCCCTCGGCGCGAACGCCATCGGCACGCAGGTGCGGCTGCACCCGCTGGTCATGCTGGCGGCGGCGGCGGTCACGCTGGTCATGGCCCTGGTATCCGGGCTGGCGGCCCTGCGGTCCTTCCAGGGCGTGGACCCGGCGCACAACATTCGCTGAACGCGCAACGAGGTGGTGGGAAATGTCCGACGGTCGCCGGTCTCCGGGAATCTTCCGCCTGCTGGCGGTGGTGCTGCTTGTCGCGCCGCTGGCGGCCGTCGGCTGGTGGCTGAACCGCCCGGCCCCGACGCCGGAGGCGGTCATCCCGCCGGCCGACCTGGACGTGGTTTGCACCGGCCGAGTGGACGTGGTCGGGCAGGTAGTCGCGCTCGACCCCAGCCAGGCCGGGCGGGTGAAGACAGTGAACGTGACCGAGGGGCAACTGGTGAAGAAGGACGATGTCCTGCTTCAACTGGACGACTCGGCGGCGGCGATCCGGGAGAAGCAGGCGAAGGCGGGGGTAGACGGGCTGACCGCCGACGTGGAGCGTGCCAAGCAGACCCGCGACCGCTTCCCCAAACAGTTGGAAGCCCGCAAGGCGATGGCGGCGGCGAACGTGGCACGGGCCGACGCCGCGACCGCCGCGATCAAGCAGAAGATCGCGCAGAACGGGGCCACCGAGCGGATCAGCCAACTCGAACTCGACGCCCTGAACGCGCAGATCCGGGAGCTGGACGCGAGCGTGAAAGCCGAGACGGCGTTTCTGGCCGACTTGGAGAAGGAAAGGCCGGACCTGCTGGTGACGGCCGCTCAGGCCCGGTTGGACGCGGCGAAGGCCGACCACGCCCTGGCGGGGAAGGCGGTGGCGGAGTGCAAGTTGATCGCGCCGGGACCGGGCCGCATCCTGCGGGTGCAGGTGGGGGAGGGCGGCATCATCGCCCCCGGCGGCTTCTCGCCGGCGGTGGTGTTCGCCCCGGACGGCCCGCTGGTGGTGCGGGCGGAGGTCGATCAGGAGTTCCTCGGCCGCGTAAAGGAGGGGATGACCGCCGAGGTGCAGGACGACAACCGGCCGGACGCGCCGGTGCGGCTCGGCAAGGTGGTGTCCATCGCCAAGTGGGTGGCCCGCCGGCGGACGCTGGTATTGGAGCCGGGCGAGGTGAACGACGTGCGGACGGTCGAGTGCGTGGTGGTCCTCGACGGCGGCACCAACGAGCTGTTCATCGGCCAGCGGATGCGGGTGCGGATCAAGAAGTAGGAGGCATGCAGGTAAAGGACTGTACCCCGACAGAGATGCTATGGTCGAACTGCATTCACCGCTCAACCCAAAGGCTCGGACGGTGTGCGATGGGAACTTTCCATTCGGGGCGATTCCGCTTCCAGGTCGAGAGGAGCGATTGGTCGAGCGACTCCGAAAACGGTTTCGAGGAAGCGTTCGACAACGGTCTCGACCTTCGCCTGGTCTATTCGGGAAAGCTTCCCGATCTGGGTGGTGCTCCCATCGCTTCCTGGCTCCTGGCTCGTCTTGCCAAACTTACGGACAATCAACTTGGTCTGGCGGGCATCGAACACAACGATGGCGGCGGGTACGTCGTTGACTTCGTCGTCTACCGAGTTTCCGTTTCTCCGGCGGGTAAGAACGTGTGTTTCTTTCAGCAGTCCCTATTCGAGCCGGGCGACGTGTACACTGACGAAGGGGTCGGATACCCCGTCGCATCCTTCCAGTTCCAGGCAGATATGGAGGGTGCTGCGGTGTTGGGCCGGCGCTCATCGGAGTTTGAAGCCGAGGACATCTTGGCTGCGTTCGCAACGGCGCTCCTCGCCGCGCCGACTGATCTCACACCGCGCGAACTCGTCGTGAAAGACCCGGAGTGGAAACTCGACTCGGAGATATATCGGCCTCAACCCGTCAAGGGATCTCGGAACTCGTACGGGTGGGACGGATCCCAATTCCTTGGGCAGGATAACATCCGAGACTCGCAAGCCGGTGTCGGATAAGAACCGAGTCCCGGAGGGACG
>JAYTTN010000191.1:0-7680 GCA_043745295.1 Fimbriiglobus sp.
GAGTCGGGCTACGAGGATGGAACGTCTCCGGGGTGGGGGCCATTTCATGTCACGTTTCACACTGCCGGGAACCGTCTTCTCCCCCGGATCACCTGCTCCGCCCCCGCGCACCCCCTCGCCCGTAGCCGCGACGCCAACGGGTCGCAGCCGTGCGCCGTGCGGACCTCGAGGCGGCCGTGCCCCACGTTCGCCGTCCGCGCCGCCGACACGTCGGCACTGTCGCCATCAATCCTCGCGCACCTGTCGGACTACGGACTCGCGGTCGTCAGCGCCCGGCGTCAGACGCCGGACGATCCGCCCGTCGCCGACCTCGTTGACCTCGCCGACTACCCCGCCGGCTACGAGTTGGTGACGCCGACGGACAGCGGCCCGACCGTCCCGCCGAACGCCGGCGGTTCCGCTCCCGTCGAGACGACGGCGCTCGCCGCGTTCTTCGCGGAACCGGACGGCGAGAAGCCCGCCCCGAGGGCCGAACTGCCGAAGCCCGCCGACGTGCAGGGCACCCGCCCGCCCATCGGCTGGAGCAAGGGGACGGAACTCGAGTAAGGATGTGAAGCCGTGGCGGGGAAGCGACCTCAAGGGGACGGTGTACGCAATCGTGATCGGCACCGACATCGGCGGCAAGGACATCAAGATCACATACTGGGTCCCGAACGCGGACCAGGGCAAGATCTACTGGTGCCACGGCCTGACGTTCGGTGGCGACCCGGCTATACCTTGCCCGGCGTCGGATGATCTGTTTTCGGGAGGGCGAGGCTCCGGCCGAGCCGCCAAGCACTCGGCGACCAGATGATCGGCGAGAAAGAACGGCGCTCGATCACCCAGCGGTCTTCACCCACGACGAGGTCTCGAACACATGAAGAGTAAGCTGTTGACGTTGGCGGGCGCGTCGTTCGCGTTTCTCGCCGCGACTTTTCTCGCCGCTTCGCCGCAGGCACTCTCCGCCCCGGTGCCGAAAATGAAACCTCTCCCGCCGGTGTCGCTCCAGGTCGTGCAGGACGCGCAACAGACCGATTGCATCAACCTCACCGTGACGAACAACACGGAGAAGGAGATCGCGTGGAAGTATTCCGTCTCCCCGTCCGAGGCCATCGAGATCGCCATTGCGGACGAGAAGGGGAAGAAGTTGGAAGTGCTTCATCCCTCTACACTCCTGTCGCCGTTCTCGCTCGAGGAGCGTGCAACGTCCCTGTCGTCGAACGGAACGTGGCCGTTCACGTTCCGTCTCAAGGATTGCCTTCGCTCGGCCGAACCGGTGACCGGTAAGGTGACCGTGAGCGTGACGTTCGTTCATGGCAAGGAGAAGTACGAGGCGAAACCGCTGGTCATCGACCGGTGATCAGCAGCGGCGCGGGCATGTACGCCGTCGGCACCGACGTGATCGGTTCCGCCAGCGGCACGCACGGCCGTCGCCGGCAGACGGCGCGAGCGTACCCGACGTACCGCCCGGCGTCGGCCTCGACGGCTTGCAGTTCCACAGCGTTGTCGGGGCAAATGACGTGCTGCCACTGGAGCCAGTATTTCCAGCCGTCGGGCAATTCGTCGGCCAGCTTCACGTCGGCGATGCCGCTCCGCTCCCAGTGCGTCCGCCACCACGCGGCCGACCGCAGGCAGTTCATGCTCGGCTCCCACCACGGCTTCAAGTGTTCGGGAATCGTGCCGTCGAACTCCGTCAGGAAGGCCGCGCCGGCGATGCCGAGTTGTCCGCCGGGCTTCAGCAGCCGCAGCAGGTAGCCGAGGCAGGTGTCGTCGGTGCCGTAGTAGAAGTACGAGTCGATGCTGACGACGGCGTCGAAGAAGTCGTTGGCGAACGGCAGCGCGCGGGCGTCGGCGCGGATCGGGAAGACCGACGCCTCCACCCCGGCGTCGCGGACGCGCTTCCACCGGTCGGTCGGGTCGAACCACAGGTCGGTCGCCCACACCTGCACGCCGAACTCGCGGGCCAGGAACACCGACGACAGCCCCCGCCCGCAGCCGAGGTCCAGCACGCGCATTCCCGGCCGCAGGTCCATCGCCTCGCACACCCACTCGGTCAGCCACAGCGGGTTCGCCCCGCCGCTGACGCCGGCGATCAGCCAGTCGGGGTGGTACGCATTCGCGCGGGGGAAGCGGTCGGCGTGCAGGCGCGTGTCGGCGGGCATGGGCTTACGTCCACAGGGGGTCACGGCGCGCGGTCGTACCGCTCGATGACGACTGAGAGTTTCTGATCCGGTTCGTCCGCGACGGGCCAGACGTAAGTCTTTTGGGCCACATCGCCCACCCACCACCCCGGCGGCACCGCCACCGCGCGGGGCTCGTGCGCGGCGGCCTTCGACCCCTGCCAGTAGTCCACCACCCACACCCGCTTCGCCGTCCCGTCCGTCGGCCACGTTCCGCCCCAAGTCACGCGGTCGCCGAACAACCGGAAGTGCCAGCGCGGGATGGGCACGTCGGGGGTGTTCGGCGGCCGCATCACGACGCGATCATCGGGGTGGAGTTGCTCGGCGAACTCGGCCACCGTGTCCCGCACCCAGCGAGCCTCCGCGTCGTGATACGGGTGCAGGATCGCCGACACGATGTACCCGCCGGCCAGCCCCGCGAACAGCACCGCGTAGGCCCACGCCGCGAAGCGGAAGGCGCGCGGAGTTTGGAACGGCCAGCCGAGGAACGTGGCGGTGCCGAGGCCGGCGAACAGACAGATGGCCGGGGCCGCGTACTGGCTCAGCCGCCCGCACGCGCCGAACGGATACTTCATCATCACCGCCGCGACGAGGTTCAGCGCGACCGGCACGACCAGCAGCGTGAATTGCCAGCGCGGGCGGTGCTTCCACCACGCCCACCCGCCCAGCGCCGCCGCCAGGAACGTGAGCGAGCTGCCGCCGTTGCCGTCGCCGACGGGGTACGCGAACATGCGGCCGGTCAGACCTTGCAGCAGCCAGCCGGGGGTTTTCCAGAGGTTGTCCGGCGGGAAGCCGTGCCGCCAGTAGTCGAACAGGAAGTCCTTGATGGGCACGTCGGGCGTGTCGAGTTGCGCCTTCCCGACGGTCAGCACGAACGCGAACGCCGCGGCCACTCCGAGGTTCGCCAGCGCGAACAGCGCGCGGCTTGGCCATCCGGCCTTCCACGCGGGTATCAGCAGTGCGAGCGACGCCCCGCCGGCCGCGAACGCCGCCGTGTACGACGCCAGCAACGACACCGGTAACACCACTGCGAACAGTACGCCGCGCCCCGTCGAACCCGGCCGTTCGTGCCAGTGGACGGCGACGGATATCACCGCCACCGCCGCCAGCAGGTCGAAGCTGTACGGCTTGGCGAAGGTGCTGAGGTTCACCGGCCAGATGGCGACCGACAGGAACCCGACCGCGAGGAACGCCGGGAACGCCGGCAGCAGCCGCACCGCGAGGCGGGCGAAGCCGAGCATCCCGACCATGCCGGCCAGCACGGGCAGCAGCCGCATGGCCTGCTCGCCGCCGCCGAACAGTTTGAACACCGCGAGTTGCGCCCACAGGAACAGTGGCGGGCAGATTTGGCCGTTGTCGAGCTGGTTCAAGATGGTGGCGAAGTCGCGGTCGAGGAAGTTCTGGCAGACGAACACCTCGTCGCCCCATAGGGGGAACGGCGATGCGAAGCGCACCAGCCGCGCCAGCGCGCCGAGGGCCACCGTCGCCCACGTCAGGCGGGCGAACAGCCGATCCGATGCCGGGTCCGGGGGTGGGGTCATGGGTGGGGCGTCCGTGCGTGTTGGGGCGCGGGCGCGCCGCGTTTGGATAGGGTAGCGGGCATTCGCGGTGCGGAGGAGGGCGGCGAGTTACGACCCGCGAAGACGTGCGTGCCCCAAGCGGGCGGGCGGGAATGTCGCCCACGAAGGCTCGTGATGAACTGGGGATTTAATTCGGCAGGATCGCGGGTTAGAATACTCCCGCCACTTTAAGGAGGCACTTCCGATGTCAACCGTGCTCGTTTCCGAGCCGCCGGCGACTGAACCACAGATGAAGGCTCATGACGCCCTCGCCATCGCGAACCTGTTTCTCGACTTCGGCGCGGACGACGGGATTCCCATCGACCACCTGAAGTTGCAAAAGCTGGTCTACTTGGCTCACGGTTGGCACCTCGGCTTGACCGGGCGACCGCTCATCTTCCAAACGGTGGTGGCTTGGCCTTTCGGCCCCATTATCCGCGACGTGTTCGACGAATTCGAGGGGTACGGCGACACGACCATCGGCGGTCGGGCGACGATTCCCCCCGACGGCGTTCACACGTTCGAGCGGGTCCCGATTCGCGCGGACCTCGCGGCCAGATCGCAGGCGATTGCGGAACGAGTGTGGGAGGTGTTCAAGGGCAACTCGGGAGACGAGTTGTCGGCGATGTGCCACGCCGCCGGAACCCCTTCGGATCGACTGGTCCGCGGGAAGGGTGTGGAAGACCTCCGCGACATCCCGATCTCGAACCAACTCCTCCGCGACTACTTTCAATCCGTTGCTCGGGAGCGCCGCCGTGCCACCGCCTGACGAAACGGATTCGGAACTGGTCGGCCCGACACCGGCTCCGCCTGGGGAGGTTGAGTCGGTGGGGGCCGAACGCAAGCAATTCGCCCGCCGGCGACCGTCCCAGCACGAGAAGGATCTCCTGGCGAACGCCCTGAAAATGAAGACCTTGGAGGCGGACGAGAAAGAGGCCAAAGTCCAGTTGCTGAAGCGCAAGGATGAACTGTTGGAGCAAGAAGTGTCCCGTCTGTGGTGGGACAAGTACACGCGGCTGGCGTCGTGCGCCGCCATCTTCGGCATCGTCATCGGCTGGTTGTGGGCCGTCCGCCAACTGCTCGTGCTGCCCGCCGCCGAGCGACCCACCGACGCGGTCCTCATCGCCGCCCTCGGCACCACCACCGTGAACGTCCTCGGCCTGCTCTACATCGTCGCCCGCTATCTGTTCCCGCAACAGAAGCGGGCCGAATCGCCGGACGCCCGCCCGAAATCACCCGACGATTGACGCCGCTCACCCCAGTTCGGCAATCGCTTCGCCGTCCGGCAGCATCGGCATGGGGCGGCCGGTGGCGTCCACGAAGCTCGCGGCCTTGTAGTCCAGCTTCAGGTGCCGGAAGACGGTCGCCCACAGGTGGTTCGGCGTCATCGGCCGGTCCTTCGGCGTCTCCGCCTTCGCGGTCGTGCTGCCAATCACCTGGCCCATCTTCGCCCCGCCGCCGCTCACCAGGATGCTCTGCGCCAGCGGCCAGTGGTCGCGGCCGGGGCGGTTCTTCGCCTGCTCCACTTTCGGCGTGCGGCCGAACTCGCCCGTCACTACCAGCAGCACCCGCTTGTCCAATCCCCGCGCGTACAGGTCGGCAATCAGCGCGCTCACGGCCCGGTCGAGGAAGCCGAGTTTGTGCTTGGTGTCCTTGAAGATGTGGCAGTTGACGGCGTGGCTGTCCCAGTTGTAGGTGCCGTCCTCGATCATGTCCTTGCCTCGCTCGGTGGCGTTCTCCAGCACCATCGTCACCCACGGCACGCCGGCCTCCACCAACCGGCGGGCGAGCAGGCACCGCTGGCCGTAGCGGTGGTCGCCGTACTGGTCCCGCAGCTTCGGGTCTTCCTTCGTCAGGTCGAAGGCGGCCTTCGCGGCGGAACTGGCGAGCAGGTCGAACGCCTTCCCCCGCGCCTGGTCGAGGCCGGTGGCGATGCCGTTCGGCTCGTGCGCCAGCCCCTTGTCGAACGTCGCCAGCAGCGACTTGCGGTCGTCGAACTTGCCGACGTTACCCGCCGCCAGCGACAGGTTGCCGACGCCGAACTTGGGGTCCGACGGGTCGCCGACGACCATGAACGGGTGCGTGCTGGGTCCGAGGTACGCGCTGCCGAAGCTGAACGTGTCGATCCCCTGCCGCCCGCCGTCCACGCCGCAGACGTAACTCGGCAGGCCGTGCTTGGTACCGCCGATCAGCTTGTTCGCCATGCTGCCGGCCATCGGGTAGTCGTTCACGAAGCCGGTCGGCTGCTGCGGGTCGCGGCCGGTCAAGAACTTCTTGTGGCCGCCGCCATGGTCGGCGAACGTGTGCGCGATGCTGCGGATCAGCGCGAACTTGTCGGCGACGGTGGCCAGCTTCGGCAGGTGTTCGCAGATGTCGATGCCGGGCACGTTCGTGCGGATCGGCTTGAACTCGCCGCGGTACTCGACCGGCGCGTCCGGCTTCAGGTCGAACGTGTCCTGGTGCGGCGGACCGCCGGGCAGCCAGATGAAGATGACGGCCGGGTCGTTCGTGGTGCGATCCGGTTCGCCGGCCTTCAGGGTGAACGGGCTGACGCCGGCGGCGGCCCCGGCCACGGCGACCGACCCGAAGCGGAGGACATCGCGGCGGTTCGGGCCAGTACAAGGGCGTATCGGACGCATGGCGGACGAGTTCCGGGTGGTCGGAGTGCGAGGCGGCGGGTGGGAGAATACTAATCGGAAACCGGGCGGCGGTCAAATCGGGAAAACCTCCAACCTCCGGCGCGTGGGCGGCGCGGAAGTCGGTGGCTTTTTTGGCGTCGGGAATGAGAAGCCGCCTCAAACGGCCCCGGTCGGCCATTTTCCGTCGGCACATCCGCACCTGACATTGCGTGGGTGACGGCCGGCGGTATACGGTTTCGTCAATCCCAACGGCCGTCCGCGTACAATACCCGCATGTCGCAACATCCCGCCACGTCCGCGACGGACTTCGATCAGTTGGCGTTCGCCCGCTCGGTCCTCGTGGCCGAGGCGGACGCGGTTCGCGCGGTGGCCGGGCGGCTCGGGCTGTCCTTCGTGGCGGTGGTGGACGTGCTGGCCGCGTGCCGCGGGCGGGTGGCGGTGTGCGGCGTCGGCAAGTCGGCGGATGTCGGCCAGAAGATCGTCGGCACGCTGAACAGCACCGGCACCCGGAGTTACCTGCTGGACGCCACCCGCGCCGTCCACGGCGACCTGGGCATGCTGCACCCGGACGACGTGGCGGTGCTGCTGTCGCACAGTGGCGAAAGCGAGGAACTGGTGCGGCTGCTGGGGCCTCTCAAGGGGATGGCGGCGGCGGTCGTGGCCGTGTGCGGGAACGGCGGCAGCTCGGTGGCGAAGGCGGCGGACGCGGCGCTGGTGTACGGCCCGATCTCGGAGGCCTGCCCGCTCGCCCTGGCCCCCAGCACCAGCACCACCGTCATGCTCGCCCTCGGCGACGCGCTGGCGTTCACGCTGTCCGAGCGGCGGCAGTTCACCGCCGAGCAGTTCGCCCGCTTCCACCCGGCGGGCAGCCTCGGCCGGCAACTGGCCCCGGTCGAGCGGGTCATGCGGCGGGGGGCGGAACTGCGGCTGGCGGCGGCCACCGACACCGTCCGCACGGTGTTCGCCAAGGCGCGGCACCACGGCCGGCGGACCGGGGCCGTCATGCTGGTGGCGGCGGACGGCACGCTGGCCGGGCTGTTCACCGACAGCGACCTGGCCCGCCTGTTCGAGACCCGCGCGGACGGCGTGTTCGACCGCCCGGTGGCCGAGGTGATGACGGCGCACCCGATCACGGTGAACGTGGCCGCCCGCATGAGCGACGTGATGGACCTGCTGCGGGCGCGGAAGGTCAGCGAACTGCCCGTGGTGGACGACGCCGGCCGGCCGGTCGGGCTGATCGACATCACGGACTTGATCGGCCTGCCGGAAGCGGCCGACCGTGCGACTGCCGGTTCCCCTCTCCCCTGGGGGAGAGGGGCTAGG
>JAYTTN010000192.1:0-2088 GCA_043745295.1 Fimbriiglobus sp.
CGCGTTCGCGGGGCGGCGCTTCGGTTCGTCGGAGGCGCACGCTTTCACCACCTTCACCAACTCGTCCGGCACGCCGAGTTCCCGCAACTCGTCGTCGGCATCGGTGCCGGGGCCGGTGTCCAGCTTGCCCGTCAGCATCTGGTACGCGATCACCCCCAGCGAGAACACGTCGTCCTGCGTGGTCGTCGGCAGCCCGGCCCGCTGCTGCTTGCTGGCGTAATGCAGGCTGTACGAACCTTGTAGTTGCGTCGGCAAGCGGCCGGTGACGCGGTGGTATCCGCCTTGCGATTCCAGGCTCCGCTCGGTCTCGATGGCCGACCCGCCGAGGCCGAGGTCGGTGATCCGCAACCGGCCGGCCGAGTCGCGCAGTACGTTCGCCGGCTTCAAATCGCGGTGAACCAGCGGCGTCTTCTTCAGCGAATGCAGTGGCACCACGGCGGCCGTCAACTCGACCAGCAGCGCGACCGAGCGGGGCACCCGCTGCGGCACCGGCACGCCGGCCAGCTCTGCCGGCCCTGCTGCGCCACTGCGGAGCGGGAAGTAGTCCGTGCCGCGCGGACCCCCCTGTTGCTCGCCAGGGCGGGGAACACGGGGAGTGGCGACACGTGCAACGGTCGGGAGGGCCGGACCCGTCACCCCGTCACTTCTTGGCGGCGAACAGCGCGTCGATCTCGGCGTCGGTCAGGGTCTCCTTGCCGTCGTTGGCGTCGATGACCAGGGCCACGCCGCTCGGCGTCACCCACACCAGGTGGTTCCCCGTCTGGAACACGGTCTTCATCGTCGGGTGCTTCTTCAGGATGGCGAAGTAGGCGTCGCTCTGCGCCTTCACCGCCATCGTCGGCGTCTTGGCGTCGAACTTGTCGTCCACCCAGACGCCGCCGATCTCGACGCAGTTGCGGCCGTTCATGGCCCGGTTCGCGGTCCGCGTCAGGCGGGTCTGCTGGCGGAGCTGGTTGGACGCCTCGGCGAGGTCCACCCCGAGCCGGCCGGTCTGGTTGGCGTTCAGGTTCTTGTCGCGGTAGTTCCGCCCGGCGTCGGCCTGGGCCTTCTGCTCGTTGCGGGCGCGGTCGAGCATCTGGGCGTAAGCCTGCTTCCGGTCGTCCACCGACAGCTTCTCCAGTTCGCCCTTCAGCAGCTTGTCCTGCACGTCGCCGCGACTCGCCCCGATGCCTTCGCCCGGTTTGCCGCCGGCCGCCTCGGCCAACTTCTTGGCGAAGTCATCGACCTTCATCGGCGGACCACCGCCGCCGAACCCGCCGCCGGGAGCCAGCGCGCCCGGAGCGGGCAACCCTGGGCCGGCCGGCATCCCGCGACCGGCCATCGGCGGGATCACCGGCATCGGGCCGTCCGGCACCACCAGGTAACTGGTGTACGGGGTGGCGATGCCGTACTTCTTCGCCAGCCCGGTCACTTCCTCCACGAGTTCCTTCGACTCGCCGTTGACGCGGATCTGGTCGAGGATGAACCCGACCTTCCGCCGCGCCCACAGGTGTTCGACGAAGTCGCGGCCGGTGTCCGAGTCGGTGCGAACCGGGAACTTGATGTCGAAGGCCAGCTCGCGGTCCTCCTTGCCGACCTTGCCGGTCAGCTTGAGGGCGGTGTTGCCGCTGCCGCTGAACCGCCCGAACACCACCAGTTGCCCGCCGTGGAACAGGTCCGGCAGCTGGGTCGGGTAGACCTCCAGCAGCTTCACGTCGGCGCACGTCAGCTTCACGTTGGTCAGCACCGGGTGGCTGATCTTGGCGTACAGGGCGCTCGCCTTCGCCTCGATGTCCTCGGCCGGGCGGACGTAGGTGCTGACGGCGCGGGTCTCCTCGGCGAGCTGGTCGAGCATGACCGCGTTCACGTCGTCGCCGACGCCGAAGGTGAAGATGCGCGTGCTGGCCGAGTTCCGGCCGACCACGCTCTTGACGATCTTTTCCGGGTTCCGCTCGTCCACGGTCGGTTGGCCGTCGGTGAAGAACACGACGTTGAACGACCGGCCGTCGTCCTTGCCGCGGAGGTCGAGGGCGGCGTTCAGCGCCGGCAGGATGGCGGTGCCGCCGCCGGCCCGCAGGTCGTCCACCCACTTCTCGGCCTTCTCCAACT
>JAYTTN010000193.1:0-28227 GCA_043745295.1 Fimbriiglobus sp.
GTGCGGGATCACCAGCCGGAGCCGACTGGTGGCCGACGCGGCCCGGCTGCCGGGTCAGTCGCGGGACCACTGGGGGATCGAGAACGGGCTGCACCACACGCGGGACGAGACGTTCGGGGGGGACCGGTGTCGGGTGCGGCGGGGGAACGCCCCGCGGGTGCTGGCCAGCCTCCGGAACGTGGCGGTGTACCTGCTGCGGAACGCCGGCCACCCGAGCGTCCCGGCCGCCACCCGCGAGATGGCCGCCTTCCCCGACCGCGCCCTCGACATGCTCAACGCCCCACCTTCAATCTCTGAGTAGCTCTGCGTCAGCCCCCTGTTGAGGTCGAAATACCCAGGGAACAGGGGGCTGACGCCCATAAGCGTTAACTTAAGGTCTGCCGCCGTCGTTTTCGCTCGGTGTCGGCCAACCGCTTGCTGATGGCGTCCCACTTGGCGAGGACCGTTGCCAGCCCACACCGCGGGGTGAGAGCAATGACCAGTTCGCGGTACAGGAAGCGGACCTCCCGCCACCGGCTCCGCCACGGTTCCCACGGCCCCTTCGCCGGGGGAAAAAGTCTCGGCCGCGCCGAGCAACCGCTCCACCAGCAGCGCCACCAGCAACTTCCCGTGCAGCCACGCCCGGCCACCGGCGTCGGAGCGCTTCGGCAACTGGCCCACTCCCATCGACGACTTCAGCCGCTCGAACGCCAGTTCCACCTGCCACCGGATCCGGTACGGCTCGAGCACCCGCTCGGCCGAGTGAATGGCGGCCGGCACCGCGGTCCACACCGGCACGAATCCGGCCAGTCGGGTGGCCTCGGCGGACAACCGCTTTCCCTTCTTCCCCGCCTTCCGCTCCGCCCGCCGCCGCGCCACTCGGGCGACCGCCGCGGGCAGCCGGAGGGCCACCAACCGCCCGTCCACCCGTCGCCCCTGGTGCCACACCGCCGCCGCCCATTCGCCGCATCCGCCGGCGGCCAACGACCGCACGGGCCGGGCCACCGGAATCCGATTCCCGTCGCGGTCCCACAGCGGCAACGCCTTGTGATTCAAGCGGATCAGCACGTCGCCGCCGCGGCGGGTGACGTCCGCGATGCCGGGCGGGGTGCCGTACACGCGGTCCCCCAACACCGGGTCGCCGACCGCCACCGGGACGCGGCGGAACGTTTCCCCGCCGCGGGCATCCGTCACCTCGGAGAAGTCGCACCGGAGGGTGGCCAGGTCGAGGGCGTAGTGGACCCGCCAGTCGGTGCCGGTGCTGCCGAACTCCTGGACGGTGGTGGCATCCACCGCCCGCAACCGGTAGCCGGACGATGGGGTGGGCGGGACGAACCGCCGCCGCAACCGCTCGGCCATCCAGCGGAGCCACTCGCCGGACGCCCGCAACCGCTCGTGCAAGGCGACCGGCGAGAGCGAGCACCAGCCGGCCTGTTCCACTCGCGTGGCCGTCTCCCGCAGGGAACAGCCGTCGGCCAGGTGGACGAGCAGGGTGCGGAGCAGAACCGTCGGGTTCGGGATTCCCCGTACTCGACCGAACGCGCCGAGGGTGACGGCCGCACCCTCCCACCCGCCCGGCAGTAACTGCGCGATCAGCGGCCAATCGTCCGTGGCCGGCAGGGGTGAGACTCCATTCATCCGAGTACCGTACCCCGCGTCGCCCACGCACCGCCACCTTAAGTTAACGCTTATGGGGCTGACGCCCCCCGCTCGACTGAACCTGCCAAAATCAATTGCGGCACCCAACGCCCGGATTGAACTCGACACCGGCCGCGAAGCCGAGTGGAATACATAGCCCGATCCGTCCGCCGCCGTCGCCTCCGAGGTGCTTCGCATGATGACTTGGACACGAACCGCCGGCTTCACCCTCTTCGGCGTGCTGGCGGCGCTGGCCGTTGCCGTGGCGGCCCTGGCCGACGAGCCGAAGAAGGCGGACGAGCCGAAGAAGGCCGCCAAACCCGCCGAGAAGACCGACGCCGAGAAGCTCCAGGGCGTGTGGCTGTTCGACGGCTACCGCATGAACACCCAGTCGAACCTGGGAATGGTCTGGACCTCGGTCGTCACCGTCACCGGCAACACCTTCTCCATCACGAAGGTGTACGATTCGGACAAGCCGTTCACCGGCAAGCTGACCCTCGACTCGGTCCAGAAGACCATCGACTTCACGGCGGACGAGTTCGACCTGACGCCGGTCGGGATGCCCGCCAAGTTGCCCGTCTGCACCATTCCCGGCGCGTACAAGCTCGACGGCGACACGCTCACCGTCGCGGTCGAGTTCGACCTCGCCGGCAAGCGGCCGACCGACTTCAAGCACGCCAAGAAGCGGGACGCGGTGCTGACGCTGCGGCGCGCGCCCAAGGACTTCAAGGCATTCCCCAAAGAGGTGACGGTGAAGGTCGTCGGGTCGGACGGCAAGCCGGTGGCCGGGGCCATCGTCGCGGGGTACATGCACCAGCATAAGGGCGAGATGGAGATGACCGACCGGGACGGCAAGAAACTCAAAGTGAACGTGCTGACAATGACGGCGGACGAGGTGGAAAAGTTGCTCGTCAAGTTGCCCGACAACATGAAGGAGTATGTGAAGGGCATCGTGACCCCGCCGGCCGGCACCATCCTCGACAAGGCGACCGGCTGGTCGTACCACTCCGCGACAAAGACCGGGGCCGACGGCACCGCGAAGGTGGAGTTCGAGAAGTTGCGGATGTCCCCGGTCATCGTGCGGGACGCCGAGCGGAAGCAGATGGGCGTGGCGTCCGTGACGCCGTTCGGCCTGCTGTCCGGCGAGGTGGTGGTGAAGCTTCGGCCCGAAGTCCGCGTAACCGCGCAGGGCGTTTGCACCGAGATCACCAAGGCCGGGGGAAAGCTGGACGACCACTTCAACTCCTACATCCAGGCGGCCGACGGCAGCCGCATCGCTTACGCCGCTGACAAGGCGGGGAAGCTCGAATACCTGGTACCGCCGGGCGAGTACCAACTGTTCGTGTACGGCGGTGAGGTGATGGGGAAGAAGGTGGTGCCGATCACGGTGCCGGCGAACCAGAGCGAGTACGCGGCCGCGCCCATCGACCTGCCCGCGACCGGCCTGCACAAGCTGATCGGCAAGCCGGCCCCGGAACTGACCGACATCGCCGGGTGGAAGGGCGACGCGGTGAAGCTGGCCGACCTGAAGGGGAAGGTGGTGCTGCTCGAATTCTGGGGCTACTGGTGCGGGCCGTGTGTCGGCTCGATGCCGGACCTGTTCAAGATTCACGACGAATTCAAGGACAAGGGCGTGGTCATCGTCGGCATCCACGTGGACGCCGACGGCGAAGTCACGACGGCGAAGCAGCTCGACGAGAAGGTGGCCGAGTACAAGAAGGACATCTGGAAGGGGCGGGACATCCCGTTCCCGGTGGCGATGACCTCGGGCAAGCTGATGGAGAACGACGCCCGCGGCGGGCTGGCCGACAAGTACGGCATCCGCGGGTACCCGAGTACGATCCTGATCGACCGCGAGGGCAAAGTGGTCGGCAAGTTCCACGCCCGCGACGCCGAGGCCGCCGGGGTGCAGTTGAGGAAGCTGCTGGCCGAGAAGAAGTGACGCCAAGCGGGCGCTGCGGGCTAACTTTTGCCCAGCACCAAGTCCACCACCCAGCAGCCGCGGACGCGGGTGCCCGGCTCGCGGCAGTGGGTCAGGATGTCCGCGTGGTCGCACCCGGCGTCTTGCAGCGCGTCGGCGAGGATCGGCATCCGCTCGAACGCGCGATCCTCGTAGATACCCCGCGCGACGCCAACGGCGGACTCCGAGCGCCACGCGGGATCGAACACGACCGGCCGGAACGGGTTGCCGAAGATGTCGCGGAGGAGGTCGGATTGGATGCGGGATGCGGCTATGCGCCCTTCCTCCAGCAAGCTCTCGTACTTCTCGTCTCGCGTCTGGCCCGGTAGAAAACTCGGATCGTTGAGCAACTCGTACTTGGCGGCGTTCGTCGCGTAGGCGACTGATTCGGCCATCCACTCCAAGAGTAGTTCCAGTTGGAGTTCCTGCCTCAGCATGAGGACAGCGGAGGCTGCGTCTTGATCTCCGCCTTCGTAGTGAATTGCATCGTAGGCGTCACCCGCAGCCTCGAATGCGTCGGCGAGTTGTCCGCTTGTTACAGCGTTATCGGCAAAGCTCTCCGCGAGAAGAACCATCTCGCGGCTTCTCTCATCGGGCAAGTGTTCCCAAATATGACGGCAGCAAGCCACACCGAACAGCCGTAGTTTCCGGTCGCTCGATCGGTCCTTCAACGCCGTGAGCATCGGGAACGGATCCGTTCCGGTCAGCCACTCTTCTTCGGTCATTGCTCGCCCTCCGCCAAAGGTCCGGCTCCTGAAGTCGCCGCGAAGACAGGTGGTTGGCCTCTTCGCGGCGACTTCAGGAGCCGCGCCAACCACTCACTGATTGAACACGAACTCCTTCGTGTTCATGACCGCCCAGATGAGGTTCTCGTAGGCGGTCTTCTTCGCCTTCTCGTGCTTCTGGATGTGCGCCAGCGCCGCGTCCAGGTCGCTCTTCGACGGCTTCCGCGCGAACGCCCACAGGAAGATCTCCTCCACCTTCTCGGCGTCCGGCCGCTTGTCGTCCGCCTTCGCCAGTTGCTCCGCGCGCCCGCCGCCACGCGTGATCTTGCCCTGCACTTCGTCGCTATTGAGAAGGTGCAGGATCATGGCCAGGTTCGCCTCGCTGACCCGCTCGCACTCGCACGCGCTGATACGCTGCGGGCGGCCGAACACGTCCAGGAAGTACGACGTGAACGACTCGTCCGGCAACTGGATCGCCCGCGTCAGGCCGTTGCGGTCCTTCGGCACGCCGTTGAACGCCTGCGGTGCGTCGGCGAGCTGGTTCACCGCGTCCAGCAGCACCTCGGCTTGCAGCCGCTTCGGGTAGTACCGGGCGTAGGCCTGCTTGTCGGTCTTGTTGAACTCGTTCGGCGTGCTGCTCAGTTGGTACGTCCGGCTCTTCACGATGGTCTTCACGAGCGCTTTCAGGCTGAAGTTGTTGTCGACGAGGTTCTTCGCCAGCGCGTCGAGCAGTTCCGGGTTGCTCGGCGGGTTGGTGACGCGCATGTCGTCGAGCGGATCGACGATGCCCCGGCCGAGGAAGTGCGCCCAGTAGCGGTTGGCCACGGCGCGGGCGAAGTACGGGTTCTTCGGGTCGGTCATCCAGTCGGCCAGCTTCACGCGCGGGTCGTCTTCGGCGGCCACGTCCATCGCTTCGCCGTCGAGCGGCTTCATCACCGCCACCTTGTTCGTCCGCTTGTTCGTGACGCTGCCGTCCTTCTTGTTGAAGATGGCGATCTTCTGCGTGTTGTTCTGCTGCCCGGCCGTCGGCACCTGCTTCTTGCCGACCCGCCCGAAGAACGCGGCCAGGCCCCAGTAGTCGTCCTGGCTCCACTTCTCGTAGGGGTGGTGGTGGCAGTTGGCGCACCCCAGCCGCTGGCCGAGGAACACCTGCGACACGTCGTCCACGAACTGCTCCGGCTTTTCGAGTTCCTTGTACCACACCGTCGTCGGCGACTTGGTCTCCTCGCCGGTCGCGCCCAGGATGGTCCGCACGAAGTCGCTGTACGGCATGTCGGAGGCGACCGCTTCCCGGATCCAGCCGTGGAAGGCGAACGTGCCGGCCGCGCGGGTCGCCTCGCCGCGCCGCTTCACCCGCAGGATGTCGGCCCACTTGCCGGCGAAGAAGTAGGCGTACTCCGGCGACTCCAGCAGCCGGTCGATGAGCTTGTCCCGCTTGTCGGTGGCTCTGTCCGCCGCGAAGTCCGTCACCTGTTTCGGCGTCGGCAGCGTGCCGGTGATGTCGAGGTGGACGCGGCGGGCGAACTGCTCGTCGCCGCTCAGTTCGCTGGGCACGAGGCCGAGTTCCCGCCACTTCTGCGCGGCGTGTTTGTCCACGACGGTCTTCTCGGCGAACGTCCACGCCGGCGTCTTCACGCCCAGGGGCACGGTCGCGCGGAATACGGCGACGTTCCCCTGGAAGCGGGCCATGATCGCCGCCTGCCCGCTCAGGCCGAGGGTGCGGACGAGGCCGTTGCCGTCCACCACCGCCACGTCCTGATCGTTCGACTCGAACTGCGCCCGGCGGGTGATGTCCTCGACCGTGCCGTCGCTGAAGTGGGCGTACGCGGCGAACTGCTGCTTGGCCTGCCGGGGCAGCACGCGGGCGTCCGGGAAGACGCTGATCTTCGTCACCTTCGGGTCGGTCTCGTTCCCGAACGGCATCCCGGAGGCGATCCAGCGGCGGACGATCTTGTACTCGTCGCTGTTCACTTCCATCTTCTTGCCGCCGCCGTGGGGCACCGCGCCGACGGCCTTGAGCAGGAACAGCGACTGATCCGGCGCGGCCGGGAACATGCGCCGGCCGCGGCCTTCCTTCACCAGCGTCGTGTAGTCGAGTTCGGGTTCGAAGCCGAGCAGCGAGATGCGGAACCCGTTCTGGCCGGACGCCTTGCCGTGGCAGCCGCCGCTGTTGCACCCCAGCTTCGTGAACACCGGCACCACCTGGTTGCCGAAGTTGATCGGCAGCGCTTCGCCGACGCTCTTGGCGGTGACGGCGGCGCGGGCGGTCTTGTCGCCGAACGTGGCGACGAGGTCCGTGGTGCCGTTGGCCTTCGGCAGCACCCGGCCGGTGTCGGAGACGCTCACCGTCTTCCCGTCGGCGACGGCGAACTTCACGTCGTGCGTCAGGTCCACCAGCTTGCCGTCATTCAAGGTGGCGGTGACGACCAGCTGCGTGGAGGCGTCGCCGCCGGTGAGGGCGATTTTATCCGGGTGAATGGCGAGGGTTTTGATGTCGGCCGGCTTCGGCAGGGCGGCGTCCTGAGCGTGGGCGACGGCGGCGAACGCCAGCAACAGCACGGCAACGGGCAGGCGAGGCATGGGGAGTCGCCCTCGGAAGGGGAGGTTCGGCGGGAGGTCGGACATCGGCCGCGACGGGGTGCGTCGGGCCGACGAATCGGCAGGTGAGTGAATTGTGGCGTAGGAAGCGGGCCAAAGCAAGGGGGAAGGCGGGCGGAAACGGGCGACGGGCTGGCAAATCTTGCCGGCACCCGGGGTGCGCTGCGCGACCCGGGTGCAGCAATTGATTTTGGCAGGTTCAGGCGAGCGGGGGCGTCAGCCCCCTGTGTCCGTGGGGATGTCGAACGCAACAGGGGGCTGACGCCCCCCGCTCGCCAAAATCCGCTGCCGCACCTGCGCGACCCTGGGCTTTGGAGTCCAACCCCTTCGGGGTAGAAGATCGGTGCTGTACGCCGAAGGCGTTCGATTCCAAGAGCCACAGGGCGAGCGGCGCACCCTGGGAACACAACTCCGTCACTTCTTCGGCACCAGCTCGTAGCAGGCCAGCTTGCCTTTGCCCCGCAGGTACAGCAGCCCGCGGCTGACGACGGGCGGTGCCCAGCAGGGGTACTCCAGTTCCGGCACGTCCTTCCACTGCGACACCTTCTCGAACTTGTCCGGGGTCGGCTTGACCAGCGTCAGCGTGCCGTCCTCGCCGAGCGCGAGGAGGTGGCCGTCGATCTTCGTGAAGGTCGTGCGGGTGGTCTTCGTCTGCTTCCACTTCACCGCGCCGGTGGCCAGCTCCACGCAGCGGATGTCGCCCTCGGTCTGGTGCCGGCCGCTGCACCCGTAGACGAACTTGCCGTCCAGGATCGGCGTCGCCCAGTGCGCCAGCAGCGACTTCTCGTCCTTGTCCGGGTCTCTGTCGCTCCACACTTCCTTCACCTTGAAGTCGGCTTGGATCTCGACCAGCGCCGCGCCCTTCTCGTAGCACTCGGCGATGAGGATCTGGTTGCCGACGATGACGGGGTTGGCGGCGTTCACGCTCTCCAGCGACCTGGCACGCCAGGGGAATTTGAACCGCTCCTTGCCGGTCGCCGGGTCGATGCCGACCAGCCCGCCGCGGGCGAAGTAGACCGCCGTCATCTTGCCGTGCAGGGTGGCCAGAACCGGGCTGCTGTAGCTGCCGAGTTCGTCGGTGGCCTTGTACTTCTCGGCCCCGGTCTTTTTGTCGAACGCGACGAACCCGGAGCCGTCGCCCGTCACCTCGCGGAAGTCGAACGGCTTCGCCCCCTTGCTGCCGCCGACCGGCACGATCAGCAGGTCGTCGACCGCCAGCGGCACGCTGCCGACGCCGAAGAAGTTCTGGTGGAAGCGGTACTTCGCCTTGGTGTCCACCTTCCAGACTTCCTTGCCGGCCGTCGATATGCACGCAAGGACACCATCCACACCGTGGATGTAGATGTTGTCGCCGTCCACGACCGGGCAGGCGCGCGGGCCGGGGTCGTAGCCGTACTGGTCCTCGTACCCGGTCGGGTACTCGTACTTCCAGAGCAGTTCGCCGGTCTCGGCGTTGCGGGCGGTCAGGCGGGCGGCGTCGCCGAAGCGGTCGAAGTGGTACAGCTTGCCGTCGGCCGTCACCGGCGGCGCGTACCCCCGGCCGAGGTCGCACTCCCACAGCTTCTTCAGCCCGTCCTTGGGCCACGCGGTGAGGATGCCCTTCTCGGTGGACACGCCGTCGCGGGTCGGCCCCAACAGGGTCGGCCAGTCGGACCCGGCGCGCGTCGGCTTGGCGCGGTCGGCCGCGCCGGCCTTCGGCTCCTCGGCCGGTATCGGCTTCGGGTCGTCCTTGGGGCCGCTACAGCCGACAACGAGCAAGAGCAGGACGAAGCGCATTGGGCACCGGTTTAAAAGAGGAACGCGGATGACGCGGATTTCAGCGCGGATGAAGAGGATCCAGACAGGAAGACTGTCTTGAAGACTGCATTCAATCTTGTCTTGGTTTCATCCTCTTCATCCGCGCTGCAATCCGCGTCATCCGCGTTCCGTTTTATTGACGGTTCCCGGCTTCACACCCGCTCCACCACCATCGCCACGGCGTTGCCGCCGCCGAGGCACAGGCTGGCGAGGCCGTACCGGAGCTGCCGGGCGTGCAGGGCGTGGACCAGCGTCACCAGCACCCGCGCGCCGCTCGCGCCGATGGGGTGGCCCAGCGCGACCCCGCCGCCGTTCACGTTCACCCGCTCCTCATTCAACCCGAGTTCCTTGCCGCACGCCAGCATTTGCGCCGCGAACGCCTCGTTCAACTCGAACAGGTCGATGTCGCCGAGCGCGAGGCCGGCCTTCGCCAGCACCGCGTTCACGGCCGGCACCGGGGCGAGGAAGATGTCCTTCGGCGACACCCCACTGGTGGCGTAGGCGACGATGCGGGCCAGCGGCTTCACGCCGAGCTTCTTCGCCGCGTCCTCGGACGCCACCACGACCGCCGCCGCCCCGTCGCTCAGTTGCGAGGCGTTGCCGGCGGTGACGGTGCCGTCCGGGCGGAACGCCGGCTTCAGCTTGGCCAGCCCTTCGACCGACGAGTCGGCCCGGATGCCCTCGTCCTGGCTGACGACAACAGGGGGCTTACGCCCCCCACTCGTCGGGATGGTCACCGGCACGACCTCCGCCGCGAACGCGCCCGCCGCCCACGCCGCCGCCGCGCGCTGGTGGCTCCGCACGCTGAAGCGGTCCTGGTCGCCCCGGCCGATGCCGCACTTCGCGGCGACGTGTTCCGCCGCCTCGCCCATCGCCCAGTTCTCGAAGGCGCACCAGAGGCCGTCGTGGATCAGGGAATCCTTCGCCGTCTGGTCGCCGTACTTGTAGCCGGCGCGGACGTTCGGCAGCAGGAACGGCGCACGGCTCATGTTCTCCATGCCGCCCGCGACCACCACGCTCGCGTCCCCGGCGCGGATCGCCTGCGCCGCCAGCATGACCGCCTTCAACCCGGACCCGCACACCTTGTTCACGGCGAACGCGGCGATGGTGTCGGGCAGCCCGGCCGCGAGCGCCGCCTGCCGGGCGGGAGCCTGACCGACGCCGGCTTGCAGCACGTGGCCGAGGATGACTTCCTCGACCGCACCGGGTGGCACGTTGCCGCGCTTCGTCGCTTCGGCGATGGCGACGGCGGCCATCTCCGGCGCGGGCACGTCGGCCAGCCCGCCGAGGAACTTGCCGACGGGCGTGCGGACGGCGGACAGGATGACGGCGGACATGGCGCGCCTCCGGAGAGAGAGTTACGGGAAGTGTATGCCGGTGGTAAACTGAAATCCGTCGGGCCGCGATTCCCCCGGAGGCCGAACCATGCCGCTCACCCCGACCGACGAACTTGCCACCCCCGCCGCGCCACTGCCCCCCGTCAGCCCGCTGGTGGCGCGGGCGCTGGACATCCTGCACGGCCGGCTGGTGCCGCCGCCGCTGCCGGTGCCCGACTTCGTCGAGCCGGAGCTGCACCGGCTGCTCGGCGACAAGGTGCCGCCGCCGACCGAGCGGGCGCTGGCCCAGATCCGCGAGGACTGGACCCTCCAGCACCTGCACGGCGGCGACGTGATCGTCACCACGAGGATCAACGGGTACCTCGTCGTCCTCGCCGCCGGTGAAGACCAACTCCGAGAACTGATGAGTGGGTTGCCGGAAAACGTGGCCCACAGAGTCCTCTTCGAACATCCGATGATGCCGTGGCGCTGAATCCTTCCCCGCTCGCAGAGGTCACGTCATGGCGAAAGGATTGCGGCAGCCGCGATTGCGAGTCGAGTACATCCGCTCGCTCGAACACCGCGCCTGGGAATTGGGTGCCGTCGGGTTGCAGGCCCGCGCCCGCCTGCATCTCGACCTCGGACACGCGGCACTCTTTCCGCTGGAATTCGTCGTCGATTCCGGTGCCGCGATGACCATCGTCGGACTGGAATACGCGCTGCAACGCGGCATCCCGGTCCCGCCGCCGCACGTCGAAACGACTCTCCACCTCGGCACCGCCTCCGGTGCCAGCCCCGTCCGCGTGCGGCCCGGTCGGATTCGCCTGTGGTGGAACGCCGACCGCACCGGGTATCCGTTCGATTGGCCCGTCCTGTTCCGCCCCGGCTTGCCGCTGACGGTGCCGCCGATCCTCGGTCTCGGCGGGGTGATCGCCACTTGCCGGTGGACCTTCGACGGCCAGTACGACCCCGACACGCCGTTCGGCCACGTCCTGTTCGACGACTCCCGCTGACCCCGCCCGTATAACGGCTGTTCCCTGTTTTTCCCACGGAGAACCGTCGTCATGGACACGCAAGCACTCCTGCTCGGCGTCGGAATCGGGTTGGGCATGGCCCTTCTGTTGATGATCGGCATGGCGGTGTCGCGGGCCGGCAGTTGGGGCGGCGCGATGTGGGGGCTGACGGTGGCCGGCCGCGCCAACCAGGACGCCGCGCTGAAGGCGAAGATCGACGCCGCGCTCGGCACCGCGACCCCGGTCGCCCCGACCGGCCCCGCCGCCCCGCCGAAGCCGTCCGGCGAGCCCCTCCGCCTGCTCGCCGTACTGCAAGCCGAGGCCCGACTGCTCGACTTCCTCATGGAAGACTTGTCCGGCGCGTCGGACCAGCAGATCGGCATGGGTGTGCGGGAGGTTCAGAAGAAGGCCGCCGCCACGCTGAAGAAGCACGTCACGTTCGAGCCGGTGATGGGCGGCACCGAAGGCGACCGGGTGACGGTGGCGAAGGGGTTCGACCCGTCGGCCGTGCGGCTGACCGGCAACGTCACCGGCGAGGCCCCGTTCTCCGGCGAGTTGCAACACGGCGGCTGGCGGGTGAAGCAGTACACCCTGCCGGCCATCGCCGACGGGCAAGACCCGATGGTCATGCAGCCGGCCGAAGTGCAGATTTAGGCAATGGCGGGGAATCGGCCGACCGGATGGCGAGCGTTCGGGTGAGGGGGGCGTTTTCCCCACAACGCGCCCCCTCACCCGGCTCGACTCCGTCTCGCCGACCTCTCCCCCACTTCGTGGGAGGAGAGGTGTTTGGGTGGCTGGCTCCGTCGCCTGGGGAATGCCGCGACCACGCCCCATCTCTCGCCCCGCGCAGTGGGGGAGAGGTCGAACGCGATGCGCAGCACCCGTTCGGGTGAGGGGGCTTCTCTTGGTTGGGCACCCTCGACCCGGACCGGCTGCGCCGTTCCGACCTCTCCCCAATGGCACACTCGCCCGACGGGATTGCTGGTTGCCCGAAGCGGGGCCGAATGACACAATACCGTCACTCGCCGGCCCCGCCCCCGACCAGTATTCGCCCCATGCAGTTCCCCTGCCCCGCCTGCGCCGCGCCGATCACCGTCCACCCGCCGAAGCCGGGCAAGTACAACCCGAAGTGCCCGAAGTGCGGCGTGCCGTTCGTGATCGCCGTCCAGATCAACCCGCCGGCCGGCGGTGCGGTGCGCCCCCCCGCGCCGCACCACCCCGTCATCGCGGACGCCGAAAGCACACTGCCGACCGCGCCCGAGGTGCCCCCGGCCGACGACGAACAAACCTTCGTCAGCCGGCCGACCGCGCCGGAGGCCGAGTTCGACCCCGACACCACGTCCGTCACGCGCGTCGCCCCCGGCGGGGACGGTGCCGAGGCGACGGCCGACTTCGACACCGCCGCGCGGGCGCGGGGGAAATCGGCCTCGGCGCCCCCGGCGGACGAGGACGACGACGACCGCGCGGCGCTGGGCGGGTACGAGGTGCTGAAGCGGATCGGCAAGGGCGGCATGGGCGCGGTCTACCTGGCCCGGCAGGTGTCCCTCGACCGCGCCGTCGCCCTGAAGGTGATGAACCCGGAGTTCGCCACCGACCCGATCTTCCTGGCCCGGTTCGTCCGCGAGGCCTACGCCGCCGCCCAGCTCACGCACCACAACGTCGTCCAGATTTACGACATCGGCGAGGACGGCGGCACCAGCTTCTTCAGCATGGAGTTCGTGGACGGCCGGTCCCTCGGCGAGCTGCTGCGCGACCGCGACTCGGTGCCCCCGGCCGAAGCGGTCGGGTACATCCTCCAGGCCGCCAGCGGGCTGCGGTTCGCGCACGACCGGGGCATGGTCCACCGCGACATCAAGCCGGACAACCTGATGGTGAACGGCGAGGGCATCGTCAAGGTCGCGGACCTCGGGCTGGTGAAGACCCGCGACATGACCAGGGCCGACGACGCGATTTCGGACGGGGCGGACTTCCGGCCCGGCGCGATGCTCCGCGGCATGGCCGACGTGACGCGGGTGGGCACGGCGATGGGGTCGCCGTCGTACATGGCCCCGGAGCAGTGCCGCGACGCCTCCACCGTGGACCGCCGCGCCGACATCTATTCCCTCGGCTGTTCGCTGTACGCGCTGCTCGCCGGCCGCGCCCCGTTCACCGGCACCACCGCCGTGGAGGTCATCTCCAAGCACCTGACCGAGCCGCCGCCGCCGCTGCGGCAGGTCGCCGTCACCGTCCCCGCCGCCCTCGCCGCCCTCGTGGACCGCACGCTGAAGAAAGACCCGGCCGACCGGTTCCAGTCGATGGACGAGTTCATCGCCGCGCTGAAGGAGTGGCAGGCGAGCCTGGCCAGCGGCCCGCCCCGACCGACCGAGGAACAGCTCACCCAGTTCGAGGGGCTGGTGACGAAACTCCGCGCCGGCGGCGCGGCCCAGACGATCGCCACCGTCGGCCCGGTCGTCGGGCTGGTGGTCGGCGTCGCGGCGGTGTTCGTCAGTCCACCCGTTGGCGGGGCGGTGCTGCTCGGCACCCTCGCGGCGGTCGTCAGCGGCGTGGCGGCGACGGGGCTGCTCACCGGCTCGCACCTGTTCCGCACGGCCCGCCAGTGGGCGTTCGGCGCGCGGCTCGCCGACTGGCTGACGGTCGGCGCGGCGGTCGTCCTGTTCCTCGTCGGCCTCTACTTCGCCGGGCTGCTCGGCATCGGCCTCGGGGCCATCATCGGCGGCGCGGCGGTCGGGGTGGCGTTCGCCCTCTTCGCCGCCAAGCCCGCGCACGACCGGCGACTGGACATTAAGGAGCAACTGGACGGCGTCCTCAAGCGGGTGCGACTGGCCGGCGTGGACGAGGACGGCGTCCGCGCGTTCGTCGTCGAGGCGGCCGGCGGCCGGTGGGAGCAGGTGTTCGAGCTGCTGTACGGCTACCCGGCGAAGGTGCTGGCCCGCGCCGACTTCGCCGAGAAGGTGGCTGGCAAGCCGAAGTACGCCGCCTGGCGGGACGGCCTGCTCCGCCGGTTCGACGCCGCACTCGACGCCCGCAAGCAGGCCCGCGACAGGAAGCTGCTGCTCGCCGTCGAGACCGCGCGACTGGAGGCCGAGGGATTGGCCCCCGCCGAGGCGAAGGCGAAAGCCGCCGACGCCGCCGACGATCTGGTCGAACAGGCGGTCGAGATTCGCGCCGCCAACACCGACAGGAAGAAGAATGTGGACGTGCGTGCAGTCCTGACGCGGTACGACCGCGCGAAGATGGCCGTCCGCCAACCCCGCCCCCGCGCCAACCCGCTCGCCGTGTTGCTCCGCAAGCTCGTCCTCATCCCGTTCGACCCGCGGCTGCGGCTGCTCGTCGGGGCGGCGCTGATCGTCGCCGGCCTCATGTGGGTGAAGCAGAACGCGCCCGCCGCCGTCGCCACCCCGGCGGCCGACAAGTTCCTGCCGCTGATCGAACACCCGGACCAGTTCAAGCCGCTGGCGGTCGGCTTCTTGCCGGCCGAGGTCACGAGTTGGGTGAACTCGGTGAACGTGCTGCTCGCCGGGCTGCTGGCCGTCCTCAGCCTGTTCGTCAGCCGCACGCTCACGCTGGCGGTCATGGCCGTCGGCGCGGCGGTGGCCGTGGTCGGGTATCAACTCGGCCTGCCCATCCCGGAGGTGGGACCGCTGAAGCCCGTCCACCTGTGCGGCCTCGCCGGCTTCGCCCTGGGGGTGCTGGCGCTGGTGCTGCTCGGCAAGAAGCGGTGACCGCCGGCCATCACGCTTCGTCTTTCGCTGGCATCGCTTCGGCGTCTCCGCCTAATCCGGGATCGTCACGGACTCGCCGCCGGCTCGGGTGGCCAGCGCCGGCAGGATGTCGGCGGCGGAATACTTCAGGAACCGCACCGACCCGTCGGCGAAGGCAAAGTTCGCCCCACCGGAGTGCAGGCTCCAGAAGTGGTAGCGGTCGCAACGGTTGTCGAGACGACCGGGACCGAATCGGATCGGGCCTTGGCACTTCTCGCCCGGAACGATGCCGCCGACCACCTCCATAGACTCGTCCGGCCCGTATTGGATTCCCCAGACCCCATACGGCGGGAGCCATGTATACCACTTGCCGGCTTGGAGGGTAGTTGGGGGCGGTCGTTCCGCGAGTGCGATCGTGTTGCTCGTGCCGTCCGTGATGTCCGCGATCCGGGTCGCCGGGAAAGAGGTCATCGTTCCGTCGTTCTTCGTCCCGCCGCGGACTCCCACGTATGAGGAGTACCCGGCGAGAATGCCGTCCGAATCGGTCAGGGCCACGGCGAGGCGGCCGTCGCTCGGGCAAGTGTACGGCTTCACAACGGCCGACAGCCCGACGTGAGGAGGATCGGCGAACGGGTTGGTGGGGGCGGCTTTCAATGCCCGGTCGGTCTGGCTGGTCAAACCACTTTGGTCCATCTGTCCCAGAATCACTGCCATCCAGGTGACGACCGGGTACTTGAGCGGATCGATAGTGCCTGCGGGCCGTCCGGCGGGGAAGTGCCCGAAACTGCCGTGGTAGTTTTGGAGTGCGAGGCCGACCTGTTTCAAGTTGTTCTGGCAACTGATCCGAGCCGCAGAACTGCGGGCGTTTTGGACGGCGGGCATGAGCAGCCCTAGAAGCAAACCGATAACCCCCAAGACGACTAACACTTCGATCAGCGTAAAACCTCGGCGGTTGCAGTGCGTCATTTCGTGTCCTTCGGCAGGATGCGAACGGGGATTTCCAGTTCGTGCTTCTGGTCGCCGATAGTCGCCCGCATCTTCACGGTAACGTTCCGGGGCAATTCGGGCCTGGGGCAGTCCTTCGCTAGGGAGATGACGACTCGTCGGACGCCAACCCCGTCATCGGCGACCTCGACGACAACTCCGTCGGGAGTCGAGACCGCCGCCAGAGCCAATTCGGTTGAAGGCGACGTGCTCCGGACGAGGCAGACAGCCGAGTAGACAGGGCCGGACGACGTGGCACGAGGCAAATACAACTCGGCCGGGTAACACTCGACGGGCGGAGAGACGCGCCCGGTGATGCGGATCGCGTCGGGCGGCGTCGTCCCGTCGTTCAGGGAAATCGCCACCTGACAATCGACGAAACCAGCATTTCGAGTATCAACCTCGACCTCGATCACACCCACCAACACTCCGCGTCCAGCTTCGTCGGGCGCGGAATCTTTGGCGTCGGCGGCCCGAAACCGAGCCGTCACCCGAGCCGGGTCGGAACTCCGCACTGCGGTCACGGTTCGGCGGGCAGGTCGGCTGTCGTACAGTTGTACTACGTGAATAGCGGGAGACCCTGTCGGCACGTCCCCCACGATCACCGAACTCGGAACCGCGACGAACCCTGACAGGACGACAGGGACATCGACAAGCACTGCGACTTCCGGCCGGGTCGGGACGTTCGTTCGGAAAAAGATCGGTGCCCGCATAGAGGACTTGATACGCTCGTTAATGCTCATCACCAAACGCAACTCGGCCCGCTCGCCGGGTGCCAGTCGGATTTCCGCCGCGCGAACGAACTTCGACCCCTCGCGGACTTCCAGACTTTGGCACGCGCAACTGGCCCGAAACTGATTCAGAAATAAGTCCGAGCCACCCCTGTTCGCCACGGTGAAATGCGCTTCGATCACGGCACCGTACTCGACAGGTCCGATTTTCACAGACTCGGGGCACTCGAGGATCGGGTCCGACGAGACCTCGACAGCAGGTTTGAAGTACCAACGACCGCCAACAATTGAGGCCAGGACGACAGCGGCAAGCAAGGAGCTTGCGAGTGCGACTTTGCGCGTGCAGTGTGGCATATGTTCCTCGTGTGGACTGCCAGGTCAGTCGTTCGCGTTTCTCCGCCGCCGAATCGTCCGAATGAGCCATAACACCATACCAGTCCCCAGTAAGGCTACAGCGGCCGGAACGAGCCACCATGTGGCTGGTCTGGCCTCCTCTTCTGTCATGGTCAGCGGGAGTGCCTGCGCCTCGGGGGCCGTCGGGACGGGTGGCGCGGTTGACAGGGTCAGACGTTTACCATCTTTCGTCATCGCAGGCAGAATGGGCTTACCATCCGCGTTCGTGCGGAACATGCCGTTGCGGATCATATCGCTGACCAGAATGCCGCCCGGGAACCGAATAGCCAGCTGGCTCGGGGCGATGGGTTTGTTGATAACGACTTCGGAAAAGTTCGCTTCCCAGCCGCCCTTCTTCTTCGGTTTGCCAGCCTGGCTATTACTCGATACCTTTGCCGGGAAAAAGACGCCCGGTGACGTTTCGACGAACGACCCGACCGTCGCTTCGCCGTCTTCAGGAAAATCGCCTTTAATCTGAAGGCGTACATACCGCGCAAGGTAGTTCACGGCAGGATCGAGCCAGATGTCCTGCTCGAATTTATCGCCGACGACGCGAATCCGGATCAGCTTGCGGCCGTCGCGCTCTTCCGCGTGGGCGGAAGAGACGTTCCCTTTCGTGGCGAGCACTTCTTTGAGCGTAGTTCGATACTTGTCACCACTGTAAAACGTGAGCAGTCCGTAGCAATAGGCTTCGCACGGATGCGACTGGATCTTGTCGCTGATGAAACCTTCGTTACCACCGTAATGGCTCGTCACACCATCCTGAAACTGGTAGTCGGCTGTCTCGTTGCCAGTACGGATTTTGCAGCGGTAGTTTCGACCCGCCCGCCAGTACTCCCCGACAGAGATTTCTCCCGGATTCGACGGGGTGAAGGCGAAGGACACCCGACAGTGCAAGTACTGAATCGACTCGACCGTCGCCTGATGATTTCTCGCAGCCGCCTCAAGAACCGAGTCGTCCCCGACCACGAACGAGGGTGAAGAGCAAACTGCAATGGCGATCAGGAATTGCCACGATTTGCTGATCTCGTTCACTTTCATGACAGTATTTCCACAAGAGAGCAGTGCGGGTGCGAGAGTACAACACGTTCGATGGAACTAGCGGGGATTACTTTCCCCGCCACAACCGTCACTGGCACCCGCTGTAGATCACGGAACACGGCGCACCGGTAATGTCCGTCCCGTTACAGATGTAACCCGGTACGTTGTACAGGCAGACATCGGTCGACGCGGCCTGGCAACTCGGCACTCGTCCCGGGACACGGACACCGACCCCAAGGTTACACCCGTTAACCGGCTGTCCGTTGGCCGGCATACAGCCCCAACTACCCGTGCATTGCTGGGTCGGCGGGACGACCTGCCCGGCACCTTCGTTCGGGAAGACGGAGATCGCCAGGAGCATGAGCCCCATGAACAGAGAGACGATAG
Source organism: Fimbriiglobus sp. (assembly GCA_043745295.1). Taxonomy (GTDB): domain Bacteria; phylum Planctomycetota; class Planctomycetia; order Gemmatales; family Gemmataceae; genus JALHQU01. The sequence goes on from JAYTTN010000193.1 coordinate 18,264, forward strand.
GGCCACTTCACGTTGATACCTCCCTGTGGCACATCAAGTCACACGACGAGAACGTCAAGTGGAGTGACTTGAATGTGTATCCACAAGAGTGCCAAACACTCTGTGTATTTCTTGTTTCTTAACAGCTTGCTAGACTCGAATCAGACAATTCGCAATCCGAATAAAGAAGTTGCGGCGGAAGTTGCGTTCCCCCAGTGTTCAACTTCACTACCCGGCATCTTGGCCACCTCGAAAGCGGAATCAAGCTTATTTCCGGAAAAAAACGTCATCTTCTCCCCATAGCCCCTTGGGGTGGCGGGGAGTCGTGTCCGACTCCCCACCCCGTACTCCGCAAGTGCGTCACTCGCTCGCCGGGGCCGCCGCCGCCTTGCCCCGCTTCTTCGTCGGCACGGGGGCCGTCTCCTCGGCCGCGCCGGCGTCCGGTGCCTCGCCGTCCTGGTTCGCCGGGATCGGCAGGCCGGCCATCTTCACCGCGTTGGCGGCCAGGATCTGCTGCATGATCGTGTCGCGGACGGTCGGGTTCTCGCGGAGGAACTTGGCCGCGTTGTCCGCCCCCTGGCCGAGCCGCTGGTCGTTGTAGCTGAAGAACGACCCGCTCTTGACGACCAGCTCGTAGGTGTCCACGGCCAGCTTGAGCACGTCCGCTTCCAGGTCGATGCCGCGGTCGTACATGAGGAAGAACTCGGCGGTGCGGAACGGCGGGGCGACTTTGTTCTTCACCACCTTCACCTTGATCTCCTTGCCGATCACGTCGCCGTCGTCGTTCTTCACCGCGTTGGTCGTCGATCGCACCTCCAGCCGCACGCTGGCGTAGAACTTGAGCGCCAGCCCGCCGGTGGTGGTCTCCGGGTTGCCGTACATGACGCCGATCTTCTGGCGGATCTGGTTGATGAAGATGATCGACGTGCGGGTCTTGGAGATGGACGGGTTGAGCACCCGCAGGGCCTGGCTCATGAGGCGGGCCTGCATGCCCATGCTGGCGTCGCCGATCTCGTTGTTCAGTTCGTTCTTGGGCACCAGGGCGGCCACCGAGTCGATGACGATGAGGTCCACGGCGTTGCTCTTCACCAGCATCTCGGCGATCCGCAGCCCCTCCTCGCCGTAGCTCGGCTGGCTCACCAGCAGGCTTTCCAGGTCGATGCCGATCCGCTTCGCCCACGTCGGGTCGAGGGCGTGTTCGGCGTCGATGTACGCCACCACCCCGCCGGCCTTCTGCACGTTCGCCGCCGCGTGCAGGGCGACCGTCGTCTTGCCGCTGCTCTCGTGCCCGTAGATCTCCGTGATCCGCCCGCGCGGGATGCCCTTCCCGCCGAGCGCCACGTCCAGGCTGAGCGACCCGGTACTGATGCCCTCGATTTCCTGCGAGGCGTGCTCGCCGAGGGACATGATCGCCCCCTCGCCGAACTCCTTCTGGATCTGCGCCAGCGCGGTCTTCAGGTCCCGACTCTCTTTGGCGGCCATCGCACCGTCTCCCGGAATGGGTAAGGCTACTGGGACTCGACGCCCGGCGGTGTGCCGGGTGGAGTGAGGGAGATAGTAACCGGCACCGGCGGGGGAACAGTAGGTCAGTAGCGGCGGAATTTTTTCCGCCGCCGTTCCGGGTACACTAACTCGGACCAGACACGCGGAGGTTCTCGCATGGCGCTCGACCTGCTCGACCCGATGGCGACCGACGCCGACCACTTGTACGAGGTGATCGACGGTCAACCCGTCCTGCTGAGCGATCACGTCGCGTCCGCAGTGGTCAGTTCCCGACTCGCCGACCTGTTGAACCAGACAACGATGACCGGTTTGGGGATCGCGTACAGTCAAATGCTGTTCAAACTGCCTCTCTCCGTGGACCGCAACCGCCGGCCGGACGTGGCGTTCGTGCCGTACTCGGTGTGGCCCCGCACCCGTCCGCTGCCGAACACCAACGCCTGGACGGCGTTGCCGGAGCTGTGTGTCGAAGTGGTCAGCCCGACCGACCTGGCCGAGGAGGTGATGACGAAGGTGACGGTGCTTGCCGAATCGAAGGTAGTCCGCACTCTCCGAGTGCGGTACCGACCCGCACTCGGAGAGTGCGGACTACTCTGCCGAACAGAACGTTCGCTGCCGGCGAATCAGTAACACTCTGCCGACGCTTCTCCACAATCGCGCTTCGCAGGGACTTCGATGGCCGGCCACGACCACCCGCACCACCCGACGCCACTCGAACGGGTGTTTTCCCTGCTCGCGCCGGAGCGGCGCGAGGTGTGGGTGGTGTTGCTGTTCGCCGTCGGGGTGGGGCTGTTCACGCTGGCCACGCCGCTGGTGGCCGGGGCGGTTCTGAACAACGCGGCGCTGGGCACCCTGACCCAACAGGTGTTCGTGCTGGCGCTGGGGCTGCTGATTGCGCTGGTGCTGGCGGCGGTCCTGCAGCTGCTGCAAACGGTGACGGTCGAGTACATCCAGCGGCGGCTGTTCGTGCGGGTGGTGGACGACCTGGCGCACCGCCTGCCGCGGGTGAAGGCGGAGGCGTTCGACCACGACCACGGGCCGGAGGTGGTGAACCGCTTCTTCGACGTGATGACGGTGCAGAAGTCGGCCGCCACGCTCATGCTCGACGGCATCACCATCGTCCTGCAAATCCTCATCGGCCTGATCCTGCTGGGCGTCTACGACGCGGCCCTGTTGGGGTACGACGTCGTCCTCGTCGGCGGCCTGCTGGTCATGGTGTTCGTCCTCGGCCGGGGGGCGGTCGGGTCGGCCATCCGGGAGTCCATCTCGAAGTACGAAGTGGCGGGGTGGATGCAGGAGATGGCCCGGCACCGGCTGGCGTTCAAGCTGGCCGGCGGGCCGCGGTTCGCGCGGGAGCGGGCCGACGAGTTGACCCGCGACTACCTGCGGAAGCGGCAGGACCACTTCCGCCGCGTCGTCCGCCAGTTCGGCTTCGCCCTGTTCCTCCAGGCGTTCGCCATCGCCGGGCTGCTGGCCGTCGGCGGCTACTTGGTGTCCGAACGGCGGTTGACGCTCGGCCAGCTCGTCGCCGCCGAGATCGTCGTCACCCTGGTGGTCGGCTCGTTCACCAAGTTCGGCAAGCAGTTGGACAGCTACTACGACCTGCTGGCCGCGGCGGACAAGCTCGGCTACCTGCTGGACCTGCCGCTGGAGCGGGCCGGCGGGGAGGCGTTCCCGGCCCGCGCCGGCGGCGCGAAGGTGGCCGTCCTCGGCGTGCGGTTCGGGTACGGCGGACACGGGCACGCCGTGCTGGACCACGTCGACTTGACCCTGGCCGCCGGCGAGCGGGTGGCCCTGACCGGGCCGAACGGGTGCGGCAAGACGACGCTGGTGGAACTGCTGTTCGGCCTGCGGGTGCCGGACGGCGGGCGGATCGAGATCGACGACGCCGACCTGCGGGACGTGTCGCTGGAGTCCGTCCGCGAGCGCGTCGCCATCGTGTCCGGGGTCGAGGTGTTCGACGGCACGGTCCTGTCGAACGTCGGCATGGGCCGTGCGGCGGTGACGGCCGCCGACGTGCGGGCGGCTCTCCAGCAGGTCGGCCTGCTGGAGACCATCTTGGCCTACCCGGACGGGCTGAACACGGCGCTGGGCACCGGCGGCACGCCACTCTCGCTGGGGCAGGTGAACCGGCTGATGCTGGCCCGCGCCCTCGTCGGCAAGCCGCGGCTGCTGGTGCTGGACGAGACCCTCGACCACATGGACGCGGACATCCGCGCGAACGTCCTGCCGGCCATCCTCGGCCGCGACGCGCCGTGGACGCTGCTGGTGGTCACGCACAGCGACGAGGTGGGGGGGCTGTGCGACCGGGTGATTCGCCTGGGGAAGGAACTGCCCGACCACGCCGTCCCCCTCGTCCCCGCGCCGCACTGAGATGGAGGTTCCCGTCAGCGAGAACATTTCCAGAAGACCCCACCCCGGCCCCCTCCCCGTCCCGGAGAGGGGGTGTTCAAAAGGATATTGCGGTCGAGGTTCCGCCGAGGAATTCGGCCACCAGTGCGGATCCTCAGTACCGTTTCCCGCTTGAACACCCCCTCTCCGGGACGGGGAGGGGGCCGGGGGGTGGGGTCTGTTACGACCCGAGAAACTCGGCGACCAATCCCCAACCGACCCGGAGGCCCACCCATGACCGCGCCCGACGTCGAACCGAGTCCGGATCACGCCCCGGCGTCGCCGATGGTGACAGTGCTTTCCGCCCTGGAATTGGCCAAGACGCCGCGCGCGACCCGCGTCTTCGCGCGGCTGGTGCTGGTCGTCGTCCTGCTGCTGCCGGCGGCGCTGGCGTTCGTGCCGTGGCAGCAGCAGGTTCACGGCGAGGGCCGGGCCGTCGCGTTCCACCCGGTCGAGCGACCGCAGTTCGTCGTCGCCCCGATCCAGGGCCGCATCGGCCGGTGGGCGGTGGTGGAGGGGCGGCCGGTGAAGGCCGGCGACCTGCTGGTGGAGTTGGTGGACGTGGACCCGCTGTTGCCGCTGCGGCTCCAGGACGAGGAGTTCGCCGTCGTCACCCAGCAGTCGCTGGCGCTCGGTTCGGTCGAGGAAGTCGAGCGGCGGATCACCAACCTGGAGCTCGGCCTGCAAGCGCAGGTCCAGCAGGTGAACCTGCTCGTCCTGGCGCAGACGCAGAGCGTGACGGCGGTCGATCAGGCGGTGAACGGGGCCGTCGCCCCGCTGGAGGTGAACAAGCAGGAGATCGGCCGGCTGAGGGCGGCCAACGCGCAGCAGGCGAACGTGGTGCCGCAGCAGCAGATCGACAACCTGGCCGCGGCCATCGACCGGCAGGAGTTCGGCCTGAAGCAGCTCCGCGCCCAGCGGGAACAGGCGGCCGAGACGCTGAACGCCACCCGGAAGTCGGTCGAGGTGCTGACCCGCAACACCGCCGCCCAGATCGACGGCGAGCGGGCCAGCCTGAACCGCGCGCGGGGGGACGTGCAGAACCTCGGCCGGCAACTGCTGGCGGTCCAGAGCCGCATCGCCCGCCAGCGGCAGCAGAACGTGTTCGCCCCCACCGACGGCACCGTCTTTCGCATCCTGGAGAACGGCGAGGCCGGCGGCCAGTTGGTGAACCCCGGTCAGCGACTGGCCACCCTGGTGCCGGACATCAAGAAGGGGCCGGAGAAGGATCGGCAGACGGCGCAGGTGGCGGCGTCCGCGTGGGGGCTGCTGTCCGCCGCCCCGCTCGCGTCGGTCGCCGGAACCCCGCAGATCGCCGCGGTTTTGGCCCCGCCGCCGATGCTGCTTGCGTTGACGCGAACCGATTACCCCGGTATCGTCTGCGAACTTTTCATCGACGGCAACGACCTGCCCCTCGTCCGCACCGGGGACCCGACGATCCTTCAGTTCGAGGGGTGGCCGGCGGTGCAGTTCGCCGGCGTCCCGGAGGCGGCGGCGGGGACGTTCAACGGGCGGGTGTACTTGATCGACCCGACGGCGAGCGAACGGGGCCAGTTCCGCATCCTGGTGGAGCCGGACCCGACGGCCGAACCGTGGCCGAACCAGGAACTGCTCCGCCAGGGGGTCCGCGCCCAGGGGTGGGTGCTGATGCCGAAGCGGGTGCGGCTGGGGTGGGAACTGTGGCGGCAGGTGAACGGCTTCCCGCCGTACCGCGAGCCGCAGTCAAAGAAGGAGTCGGGCACGCCGCTCGGCCCGGTTCAAAGGAAGTGACATGGCACGGACGCCGCAACGAGTCGCCTGGGGGTGGGTGGCGTCGTCCGTCTTCGGTCTCGGCTGTGCCGGGCTGCGAAGTCCGCTGCCGCCGGACGCCGGCATCCGCGACCCGATCCCCGCGCCGCCGTCGCCGACGCCCGGCCCGACCCCGCCGGGGTTACCCGTGCCGCCCCCGCCGCGCGACGAGAAGCTGAAGGTCCAACCCGTCGCCCCGGCCGGCCCGCTCACCCTCGAGGAAGTCCTCGGCAGCGTGGCGGCCAACTTCCCGCTACTGCTGGCCATCGAGCAGGAACGCGAGATCGCCACCGGCCGGCGGGTGTCCGCCGAGGGCGCGTTCGACCTCGTGTTCCGGGGCAGCGGCACCAACCAAGCCGGGTCGTTCGACAACCGCCGGTTCGACTTCGCCGTCGAGCAACCGACGCTGTACTCCGGCCTCAGCACCTTCGCCGGCTACCGTCTCGGCCTGGGCGACTTCCCCATCTACAACGGCGGGCAGAAGACGGCCGACGGCGGCGAGTTCCGCGCCGGCTTCCAACTGCCGCTGCTCCGCGACGGGGCCATCGACCGCCGCCGGGCGACGCTGCGGCAGGCGCAGATCGCCGAGCGGCTCGCCGACCCGGTCATCCGCCGCAACCGGCTCGACTACTCCCGCGCCGCCGCCCGCGCCTACTGGACGTGGGTGGCCGCCGGTCAGCGGTACCTGATCCAGACCGAGTTGCTGAAGCTGGCCAACGACCGGCAGAAGTTCCTCGACGTGCGGGTGGCCGTGGCCAAGAATCAGAGCCAGATCGACTCCACCGAGAACCAGCGGAGCATTTACGACCGGCAGGAGTTGCTCCGCGCCGCCGAACTGGCGCTCCAGCAGGCCGCGTTCGATTTGTCGGTGTACATCTGCGACCCCGACGGCAACCCGGTCCTGCCGGCCGCGGATCGGTTGCCGCCCGACTTCCTCGACCTTGACCCGCCGGCCGTCAACGCCGCGAACTTGGCGAACGACGTGCTGCTCGCTCTGAATCAGCGGCCGGAGATCGTCCGCCTGAAGCTTCTCCGCGAGCGGCTGGCGGTGGACCTGAAGCTCGCGCAGAACCAGTTCCTGCCGGCGGTGAACGTCGGCGGCGCGGTGACGCAGGATGTGGGCACGGGCAAGAAGACGTTCACCGGCGACGGGCCGTTCGCGTCGGATTCGTCCGGCGTCAACCTGTTCCTGAACGTGGAGCTGCCGGTCCAGCGGCGGGACGCGCGGGGTCGCGCCCGCGAAGCCACGGCGGCGATGGCCCAACTGCTGTACCAGGAGCGGAACCAGCAGAACCTGATCCGCGCCGAGATCCAGGACGCGCTCGCCCGGATGGACCAGACCCGCCAGCGGCTGGCGTTCGCCCGCAAGGAACTGGCGGCGGCCCGGCTGGTGGTGAAGCAGGGGACCGCCCTGGTCACCAACGCCCTTCAGGACGTGCTGTTCCTGAACATCCGCGAGTTCAACGCCGCCGCCGCGCAGACGAAGGTGGCGACCCTGCTGGCCGACTACTACCGCGCCTACGCCGACTACCTCGTCGCCCTCGGCGCGAACGCGAGTGCCCCGCCGCCGACGAAAGTGCCGCCGGCCGAACCGGAACAGGCCCCGACCCCGAAGAAGGAGTGACCCCGCCGGGCGGATTCGCGTAGAACAACCCGTCCCACCCGCCCCGCATCGGAGTCCGCCATGAAGGTCCACGTCCACGGGATCGAGTCGCGGCCGTTCGGGCAGAACTCTTACGTCGTCTGGGCGGACGGCAGCGACCGCGCGGTGGTGGTCGATCCGGGGTTCGAGCCGGACAAGATTTTCGCCGTCCTGGACGCCCGCAACCTGCACCTGGCGGCCATCCTCTGCACGCACGGGCACGTCGATCACATCGCCGGCAACGCGGCCATGAAGGAGCGGTCGCCGAACGCCCCGCTGGTCATCGGCGCGGGGGACGCGGTCATGCTGACGAACCCGACGCTGAACCTGAGCGCCGCGTTCGGCGATCCGGTGGTCAGCCCGCCGGCGGATCGGCTGGTCCGCGACGGCGACACGCTGACGGTCGGCGGCCTGGAGATGGACGTGGCCGAGATTCCGGGGCACTCGGCCGGGCACGTGGTGTTCGCCATCCGGGGCACCGACCCGCTGATCGTGCTGGCCGGCGACGTGCTGTTCCGGGGCAGCGTCGGCCGCACCGACTTCCCCGGCGGCAGTTTCGAGCAACTGAAGGCCGGCATCGAGGCGAAGCTGTGGACGCTGCCGGACATGACTCGCGTCTTCCCCGGCCACGGCCCGCCGACGACGGTGGGCCTGGAGAAGCTGACCAACCCGTTCGTGGGCACCAACGGGTGAGCCTCTTGGCGTCACCGGCTTCCGATCGGGGTTTGTTAGCCCGCCGCGACAGGCAGGGGTCAACCCGTTTTGACATCACTCCATCTGCCCGGCGGCTAGCTCTACGAACTCCGGTGTCAGGCCGTAGTGGGAGTTGCAGCCGGGGCGCAACTGCTCGGCCCAATGCGAACGAATCCGTTCAATTGCAAGGTAGTCGCACATTCCCCGACACCACGCGACCCACACCTGTCGCAGAATCCGGCCTTCGGTGTAAAACAGATACTCTTCGGCGCAGAGGTTGAAGTAGTTGTCCAGGATTTCACGTTCGATACGGCCCAGCGGTGTTGAATCGCCTTGTGGCGAGATGTGAGTCGCTAAGATTCCCTGAAGGCCCGCGTGCATGTCAGCGTACCGCGTGTTGAATTGCGTGAAGAGCCTCTCGAACAACTGGAGTTCTTCGATCTTCTGCTTCTGGACGAAGTACACGGCGCTCAGGACTGCCGCACACAGTGCGATGGCCGAAGTGGTGGCAGTGTCCGGGCGTGAGAAGAGCAGAATGAGCGGGACACCGATCAGCAGCAGCGGCGCAGCAAACATCCAGTAGTAGGCGAAGAGGAAGTTGCGAACCGGACTGTTCATGAGAACCTCGCGGAACGGTTGAGCCAGGTCTGTCGCCCATTTCAGAACCAAGCCTTCCGGCCGCGAATGTACTCGCGGCGGAACTGCTCCTCACTCTTCGTCAGGTACAGCACGCCCTCGACGATGCCGATCACAGTCATCACGAAGAGGCCAAGAAATAGAAGCGGGATCGTCACAATTGAAACGACGAGCATGACGACGCCGGCCGACGTGTAGCCGAGGAACGCGCTATCGATGAGGTCGGCCACGCCGACGCCCACCGGGCATGGCCGGCGGGTCGATGCGGTGCTTGCTGATCTGCTTGCGGAACGTTTTTTTCTCGGCCGAACCGGCGTGCCGGTCGTAGTGCGGTTTGTGCGGGGGCATGGCGTACTCTTCCGGTGTGAGAAGATGACAGGATGGCAAGCCGATCCTGGGTGACGAAGTGGGTTACAGGTCCACGTCCCACACGACGACTTGTCCCTTCTCGCCGCCGGCGGCGGCCATAGTCCCATCCGGGCTGAACGCGACCGAACCCGGCCGCGTCTCCCTCAAGCAGAACCATGCCGATGCCTTCGATCCGCTGGCCTTCCGTCCCACCCTTCAAACCGGCGATCAGATCGACCCACTTCTTCACCGCAGGTTGCGGACCACCCGGCGGTTGGGGCGGGCTTGTCGGAGGTGGCGGCGTCTCGCCAGCAAGCTCCGGCGTGTCGAACGAACATCCGCCACCGACCAACAGACCCGCGTCGTTGTTCAGGACGATGCTGCCCGACGCGATCATCGTCGTGCGCTGAGCGGCTTGATGTCCGAGCCGGTGGTGTAGGACGAGTCCGTGCCGTCGCCGATGACGGCGTTCGTCATGCCGACGACGCCGGCGTTGACGCCGCTGTTCAGCACGCCGCCGGTCCAGGTGAACGCCCCACCGAAACTGCCCAGCGTCGAGTACGCCGAACTGACCGTGAGGGTCAGCGCGGACGACTGGCCGGGGGCCGTCTGGTCGATGGAGCCGGAGGTCTGCTCGAACCCGCCGACGGCGATGTCGTGCTGCAACACCACGCCAGAGGTGTACCCGTTGACCAGATGCAGACTGACGAACAGACTGCCGCTGGCCGACGAGAAGACGCATCCCTTGCTCACCAGGAGCGTCTCCTCTCCACCCCCGACGGTGGTAGCGGTCCTCGGCACGGGTTCGAAAAACAGGTCGTCGGTCGTGGAGGGGGCGGAGCGAGCGATCGGACCGGTAACCGAGCCGACGCGCCAGTTCTCGGCGGTACTCGGCGGTACTCGCCTCGAAGCCCGCGCCGAAGGCGGGGTTCCAGTACAGCACCGCCGGCACGTCGCGGGCTTCCAGCACCTCACAGCCCAACCGCG
>JAYTTN010000194.1:0-28209 GCA_043745295.1 Fimbriiglobus sp.
GTGAGCGACGGTTGAGTCCAGAACCGTCGCTCACGCTTCCGGCTCGGATCATCGTGCTGTTCGCGGGGTGAAGTACACGCCGTTCATGCTCCTGCGGAAGTGCGGGTCGCTGAACTTCCAGATGAACATCTCCAGGACGTAGTGGATCAGCACGAGCGCGTCGAACGCGCTCAGCACCACGCCCCAGGCGATCAGCGTGGAATCCGCCGGCGGCAGGAAGTCCATCGACCCCATACCGGTCGTCACCAGCGCCGACAGGGTCAGAATCACGGCTACGAATGTCAGCGGTTGCGCGCGGAGCCAGCCGAAGGTGCGGTCGATCCGGCTGGCTGGGTCGAGCGGCTGGGCGGCGATGCGCGGCACCATCAGGACGTGGTATTCGACGTAATGGATCGCCAGCGACGCCAGGTACAGCGGCAGGAAGAACGCGGCGGCGACCGTGCCGAGGAACTGGAAGGCGAAGTACAGCACCGCCTCCCGGCTGCCGTTCGCGGGTTTCGCGCGGACCAGTCCGGCCACCGACGCCGCGAACAGCCCGACGGCGGTTCCCACGCACGCCAGCCACAGCGGGATGAGCCATTCCGCCGATAGGCTCGGTGGGTAGAGCGGATTGAAGGTGTCGAGGAGCAGCGGGCAAATCCCGCCGGCGGCGTGCGTCACCATCAGTGCCGCGACCAGCGCCAGCCCGGTGCCGTTCTCGCACCGCTTGCCCCACGCCGGGAACTTGCCCCGCGCGCGAGTCTTGAACAGTTGCAGCACGCCGAACGTCTGCCGGGTCAAGTGGAAGAAGTTCATGAACCGCACGAACGCCCAGAACGCGACCGCCGCGAGTGGGACCGAGCCGGCCATTTTCAGCGAGAAGCAGGCGACGTAGGCGGCCAGGATGAGTACCGGCGCGGCGACGAAGACGACCACCGCGCGGCGGTCGGTGGCGAAGTGGGCGCGGTTCGACCGGCTGCCGTAGACGGTCAGCGTGACGACGATGTGGGTGCCGCCGAGCAACCAGAAGTACAGGCGGAACAAGGCGTCCGCGTCCGGCAGAAGCAGTACCACGGCCGCGACCGGCAGCGTCAGGAACGCGAACGACGCGAGGATGACGTTGGCCGGGCCGCGCCGCTCGAAGTACGCCGGCGGACGCGCGTGGGGCGCGGGCGTGTCGGTCAGGGGTGTCGGCGACGGTCGCAGCGCGGTAGCGGTCATGCCGAACAGTAGAACGCGAAGCGGCCGGGCGAAACGGAGCGGCGGACTCTTCCACCGGCGGGCAGGATCGGGTACTGTACCTATCCTGCCTGCCGGCGGTTGCCGCCACCTCTCGTTCCCGCCTCGGAGTTCGCCTCATGCGACCCTTCCTCTCCCTGTTGGCCTTGGCTTCCGCCTCTCTCGCGTTCGCCGCCGACAAGCCGGCCGTCGTCAGTTCCGCGAAGGGCGGCGCGTGGTCAGCTCCCGGCACCTGGAGCGCGAACCGCGTACCGGCCGCCGGCGACCGCGTGCTGATCCGCTCCGAACACGCCGTCGTGTACGACGCGAACAGCAAGGACGTGATCCGCGGCGTGACCGTCTCCGGGAAACTCATCTTCTCGCCGGACATGGACACCCGACTCGAAGTCGGCCTGATCGTCGTCCGCGCCGGCGACGAGTACACGGAGGAGGGGTTCGACTGCGAGGCTCACGTCGAGAAGGCCGCGCCCGGCAAATCCGAACCGACGCTCGAACTCGGCACGCCTGACACGCCCATCGGCAAGGGGAAGACGGCCCTCGTCCGCCTGCACTACGTCGAGGGGATGAACAAGGACTCGTGCCCGGCCGTCGTGTGCTGCGGCGGGCGGTGGGACGCGCACGGACAGCCGATGAGCCGTACTTGGGTGAAGCTCGGCCGCCCGGCGAAGGTGGGTGACACCGTGGCGTCACTGGCGGAAGCCGTCACGGGGTGGACCGTCGGTGACAATGTCGTCTTCACCGGCACGCAGACGCACGGCCTGGCGAAGACGGAATCGGTGTCCGAGGAGCGGATCATCACCGCCATCGACGGCGCGAAACTCACCTTCGACAAGCCGCTTGCCCACGCCCACGCCGGCGAGGGCGAGTACCGGGGCGAGGTGGCGAACCTGACCCGCAACGTCGTCGTCGAGTCGGCCGACCCCGCCGGCGTGCGGGGCCATACCATGTACCACCGCGATTCCGCCGGGTCGCTGTCGTATGCCGAGTTCCGCCACCTCGGCAAGAAGAACGTCCTCGGCCGCTACGCCCTGCACTACCACCTGTGCGGCGACACCATGCGGGGCAGCTCCGCCGTCGGCCTGTCGGTGTGGGACAGCGACAACCGCTTCTTCACCATCCACGGAACCAACTACCTCGTCGTCCGCGACGTGGTCGGCTACAAGTCCGTCGGCCACGGCTTCTTCCTGGAAGACGGCACCGAGGTGTACAACGTCCTCGACCGCAACCTCGCCGTCGGCGTGGTGGCCGGCAAGAAGCTGCCCAAACAGGCGCTGCCGTTCGACCAGAACGAGGGGGCCGGCTTCTGGTGGACGTGCAGCCTGAACACCTTCACCCGCAACGTCGCCGCCGAGTGCGGGCAGTACGGGTTCCGATACGAGGCCACCCCCGGCAGCGGGCACCGGCTCGACTTCAACATCCGCCAGCCCGACGGCACGCGGAAGAAGACCGACGTGCGGACGCTGCCGTTCGTGCGGTTCGACGACAACGAAGTCCACAGCAGTCACGGCCTGTACGGGGTGAACCTGGGCGAAGGCGTGAACCGCGTCGGGCCGGACGCCAAGCACCCGTTCGTCGTGCGAAACCTGAAGATTTGGGACACGCACTACGGCTTCCGCCCGCAGGTGCCGAACCTGCTCGTCGAGAACCTGCACATCGACCGCGTGGCCTACGGCATCTACCACCCGAACTACGACAATCACGCTTACAAGAACGTGTACATCGGGCACACGAACACCGAGCCGTTCAACCGGGGGCACGACGACCTGAGCGTGCAGTACGGCGCGCTCACCGTGGACGGCCTGACTTTCGACGGTTGCCGGTCCGGCGGGATGCCGCTGATTCAGATTTCGGATCACAACCCGACGGGCACCGCCGTCACGCACATGCGGAACGTGAAAACGCCGAACTGGTCCGACAACACCAAGCAGAAGGCGCTGGCGAACCTGGGCGGCGGGCCGCGGCCGACGCCGAAGTCCGAGAAGGGCGTGCCGATCTACTTCCACGACCACTTCGGCCCCGGCCGGCACGCGATGGTGGTCAGCACGAAGTCGGGCGAGTACAAGGCCGACCCGACGGCGTTCCGCACCGCACCGCCGCTGACCGGGGACGAGTCGCGCGTCAAGGAGGTGACGGACATCCCGTTCCCGGAGCTGCTGACGCCGGTGGACGACCTGCCGCCGGCGACGGTGATCACGCGCGTGGTCCGCACCGGCGGGACGACGCTGACGGTTTTTGGGACGACCTCCGACAACGGCAAAGTGATCAAGGTGACGGTCAGCGGCCGGGAGGCGTATGCGACCGCGGCGAACTTCGCCGAATGGCAGGCCGTGCTGGCCCATAACCCGAAGGGCGAACTCAGGGTGGTCGCCGTAGCCGAGGATGCTGCCGGGAACGTCGAGAAGACCCCGATGGTGCTGCGGGTGAAGTGAGTCGGTAATTGAAACGTCTCCTTCCACAACCGGAGTCCGCCGTGATTCGACTGTCCGCGCTCGCCTTCTTGATCCTCGCCTCCGTGTCGGCCGTCGCCGCGCCCGAGGCCGCCCCACCGCCGCGGCCGGTCGAGTTCGTCGCCGTCGAGTCGTCGCTGGCGACGGCCGGGGATCGCATCCGCCAGTTCGCCTTTGACGGCAACCCGGCCACGTACTTCGCCTCCGAGAAGCCGGCGACGAAGGCGGATCACCTGACGTTCCGGTTCGAGAACCCGGTCGCCGTGAAGTCCATTACCGTTCTGACCGGCCGGCCGAACGGCGACGACAAACTGCCGAAGGGTGTCGTGGAACTCTCGACCGACGGCACCAAGTTCGAGGAAGTCGGGACATTCGCCGACGGCAAGGCGACCACCGCCGGCAACTGGAAGGCAGTGAGGGCGCTCCGCATCCGCCCGACGGAAGACCTGACGACGCCGCTGGTCGTCCGCGAGGTGGCCATCGACTCCGCCCCGCAGGTGGCGACCTTCCGTTACCCCATCGAGTTCATCCTCGACGTGGCCGACGCGCCGGAAATGAAGGCGTGGGCCGAGAACGTCGTCAGCGTGTGCGAGCGGGAGTACCCGCGCATCTGCACGCTCCTGGCGAGCGACGGCTTCCGCCCGCTGACGCAAATCCGCATGGCCCTGAAGTCCGACTACAACGGCGTCGCCTACGCCAGCGGCAGCCGCATCGTCGGGTCGGTGAAGTTCTTCAAGGCGAACCCGAAAGACATCGGTGCGATGGTCCACGAGACCGTCCACTGCGTGCAGTCGTATAAGGGCCGTGGCAACCCCGGTTGGCTGGTGGAGGGCGTGGCCGATTACCTACGGTTCTGGAAGTACGAGCCGGGCAAGGCCGGCCGCGTGAACCCGGAGCGGGCGCAGTACAACGGCAGCTACCGCACCACCGCCGCCTTCCTGGCGTTCGTGACGGACAAGTACGACGGCCAACTGGTGCCCAAGCTGAACGCCGCGATGCGCGACGGCAAGTTCGAGGACGGCGTGTGGAAGAAGCTGACCGGCAAGACCGCCGACGAACTGAACCAGGAGTGGAAGAAGTCGCTGGCGAAGTGAGCGTAGAACACGTGGCCGAAGAGTCGGTGGTGGTGAGAATCGTTGCTTCACGCCGGAGGTGTGCCGGACTGTAGCCAGGGGTGAAACCCCTGGAAATCGACGCCAATCAGGCCGTACCCCGGATGGGGTGCCGGCGCGGGCGAGTCCGGTACCCCATCCGGGGTGCGGGTGGTTTGTTGGTGGAGACCAGGGGTTTCACCCTGGCTACAGTCCATCACCGCTCCGCGGTGAAAACCAAGCCCGACCAGCCGTGTCCATAGTGGAAGCCCTGTCCGATGTGATGACCCGCACAAAACGACCCCTTCTCCCCTCGACCTCCCCCGTCGTTGTCTGCTATCATTCCAGTACCCGCCGGACGGTTCGCGTCCACCCTTGCCGGAGTCGCCATGCACGCCCTCACCGGTCTCGACCGTCGCCAGCTCCTCTCCGTCGGCTGCGGCGCGGCCATCGGCCTCGGCTTCCCCACCGTCGCGCCGGCCGCACCCGCCGGGTCCGGCGAGCGGACGAAATCCTCCGTCATCCTCGTGAACCTGGCCGGCGGGTTGAGCCACCTCGACACGCTGGACATGAAGCCGGACGCGCCGGCCGAGATCCGCGGCGAGTTCAAACAAGCGGCCACGAGCGTCGCGGGCATCCAAATCGTGGACCTGCTGCCGCAGCTCGCGGCACGCATGAAACACTGGGCGCTGGTGCGGAGTTTGTCGCACCGCGAGAACGGCCACCTGCCCGGCCAGCACCGCCTGCTCACCGGTGCCACCATGCCGAACCAGCGCGGCACTGACCTCGACAACATCTTGTCCCGCCGCGACTGGCCGTGCTACGCGGCCGGGTTGAACTACCTCCGCCCCCGGCACGACGGCATCCCGAACGGCGTCACCCTGCCGCACGCGCTCGTCGAAGGCCCGCTGACGTGGCCCGGCCAGCACGCCGGCTTCCTCGGGGCGAGCCACGACCCGATGCTGGTGACGAAGGATCCGAACTCGCCGACGTTCCGCATGGACGCCTTCGCCCTGCCCGACGGCACCGACCCGAAGCGGGTGGAAGGCCGACAGGCGCTGCTGGAACGCCTGGGATCGGCGGCGGCCGGCGACCCGCTGTTCAGCGGTCACCAGAAGCGGGCGTTCGAGATGCTGGCGACCGGCACCGTGGCGAAGGCGTTCGACCTGACCCGCGAGCCGGCCAAGACCCGCGACCGCTACGGCCGCAACCAGTTCGGCCAGTCGCTGCTGCTGGCCCGGCGGCTGGTGCAGGCCGGCGTGCCCATCGTGCAAGCGAACATGGGCATCGTGCAGACGTGGGACACGCACACCGACAACTGGGGCAAGCTGAAGACCCGCCTGCTGCCGTGGCTCGACACAGGCCTCGCGGCGCTGATCGACGAGTTGGAGGCCGACGGCCGGCTCGACTCGACGTTCGTGGTGGTGTCGGGCGAGTTCGGCCGCACGCCGAAGGTGTCCACGTTGCCCGGCGAGAAGCTGCCCGGCCGCGACCACTGGGCGGCCGTCTACTCCGGCCTGTTCGCCGGGGGCGGCGTGCAGGGCGGGCGGGTGATCGGCAAGTCGGACAAGATCGGCGGTCATCCGGTGACGACTTCGTACACGCCCTACGACATCGGGGCGACCATCTACCGGGCGCTCGGCGTGGACCCGGAGGGCGAAATCCGCGACGCCCAGAACCGCCCGTCGCGGGTGTGTTCGGGCGCGCCGATGGACGTGCTGTTCCAGAACCGGTGAGGTCGCCCATGTCCCGATCCGTCACCCGCCGCGCCGCACTGCAAACCGGCGCGGCCCTCACGCTGGCCGGGTCCACTCTCGCCCAGCCCAAAGGGAACGAACCCGCCGCGAAGCCGCCGGAAGGGTACGCCGACCAGCTCGGCTACGCGCCCGGCGACGAGGCGAACCTCCACATCTCGTCCACGCCGTGCGACCTGGAAATCGTCCGCCTCGGTGCCGAAACGAAGTCCGTTTGGATGAATGCTGGCGTCGCCACGAAGGTTCACGACACCCCGACTGACGCCTCGGCGAACGGCTGCCGGTGGCCGGTCGCGGTGTCCCTGAAGGTCGGAGAGGACTGGCCGAGCGGGTACTACGAGTGCCGCATGACCACGCAACCGCCGGGGCAAAAGGCCGCCACCGGCACGCTGTTCTTCGTGGTGCGACCCGCCACGCCGGGCAAGGCGTCGAAGATTCTCCTGCAACTCTCGACGAACACTTACAACGCCTACACCAACTTCGGCGGGTACAGCCTGTACGCCTACCACGGCCGGCACAAGGTGCAGGGCCGGCGGGTGTCGTTCGACCGCCCGCAGCACTCGCAGTTCAAGCAGTGGGAGCTGCCGTTCGTCCAGTGGGCGGAGAAGGCCGGCTACGCGCTCGACTTCGCGGTGAACTCGGACCTGGAGTTCCGCCCGGAGATGCTGAAGGCGTACAAGCTGGTGCTCAGCGTCGGACACGACGAATACTGGTCGGCCCCCATGCGCGACAGCCTGGAAGCGTTCGTCGGCGGCGGCGGGAACGTCGCGTTCTTCAGCGGCAACACCTGCTGCTGGCAGGTCCGCAGCGAGGACAAGGGCCGGGCGCTGGCGTGCTGGAAGCAGTCCTTCGGCGACGACCCCGCGTACAAGACCGGCAAGTTCGACGCGCTGTCCACGCTCTGGAGTCACCACCTCGTGAACCGGCCGGAGAACGCGCTGACCGGCGTCGGCTTCCTGTGGGGCGGCTACCACCGCAGCCACGGCCAGCACATGGACGGACCCGGTTCGTTCACCGCGCACCGGCCGGACCACTGGCTGTTCGCCGGCACCGGGCTGAAGCGGGGCGACGCCTTCGGGGCGAAGTTGCCCGGCTACAAAGTCGTCGGCTACGAGTGCGACGGCTGCGAACTGACGTGGAAGGACGGGCTGCCGTTCCCGACCCGCACCGACGGCACGCCGAAGGACTTCGAGGTTCTCGCCACCGCCCCGGCCAAGTGGCACCCGGACGACTGCGAGTGGTACGACAAGTGGGCGAAGGGCCGCACCGGCAACGCCGTGATCGGGAGTTACACCCGCGGCGGCACGGTGGTCACGGTCGGCACCACCGACTGGAGCCACGGCCTCCGCGGCGGGGACGCGGCCGTCACGCGCATTACGAAGAACGTGCTGGACAAGTTGGGCAGATAGCCTTGGGGCGGAACCTTCCACGTAGAAGGTTGCCACATGCAGTAATTATACGTTCCGAAATGGAGTTTGTCAAATCGAAGTGGACGGAATTTCATAAATACTGTATTGATGTCGGCTACCGTTCGATCCGTGGGCGGAGGATCGGCAGCCGTTCCACCGGAATCGGCTGGTCGGTGACGAGGCGGGCCAGGATCATCACGCCCGGCCGCAAGCGGTGGGCAGCGGTGAGGGCGGACACCTCGTCGTCGGCGACCGCCAAGATCTGGCCGTCCCGCATGGCAACATACTTGCCTGGCACCGACTTCAGCAGGTCCGGCAGCATCGTCACGAAACGGTCGTGTTCGGCAGCCATCTCGGGGTGAAGCGGCCGCGCCTGCATCCGCGACGGCCGCGCCGGGATCGCGGGCGGAGGCGCTCGCCGAATCGGTGTGGGTGTTTCCGTCGCCATCCGTTCGCCCTCCGGGTCGTGATCGTGTCGGAAATTCTACGCGGATCGGTCAGTTCCGCGTCAGCACTTCGTCGAGGTTCAGGATCGCGCTCGCCACCACGGTCCACGCGGCGAGGTCGGCGGCCGGCAGGGCCTTATCTCGCGGCGAGTCGCCCACCGAGAGCAGCTTCTCGGCGGCCGGCGGGTCGGCGACGAACTTCGCCTTCCGCGCGTCGAACACCTTCTTCAGCACGGCCGTTTCCCGCTCCGTCGGCTTGCGGGCCGTCAGCGACTCGAAGGCGAACGCGATCCGGCTGTCGGTCGTCGGGCCGCCGTCGGTCAGGACGCGCTCGGCGAACTTCCGCGCCGCCTCCACATACGTCGGGTCGTTCATCAGCACCAGCGCTTGCAGCGGCGTGTTCGTGCGGCCCCGGCGGACGGTGCAGAGTTCGCGGTCGGGGGCGTCCAGCGTGACCATCGACGGCGGCGGCGCGGTCCGCTTCCAGAACGTGTACATGCTGCGGCGATACAGATCATTCCCCTTGCTCGGCACGAACACCTGGGCCGAGAAGTTGGCATTATCTAAACGGAAGCTCAGTTCCTCCCAGATGCCCTTCGGCTGGTACGGCGACACGCTCTTGCCGCCGACCTCGGCGTTGAGCAGCCCGCTGACGGCGAGCGCCTGGTCGCGGAGGAACTCGGCCTGGAGGCGGTTCCGCGACTGCCGCGCGAGCAGCCGGTTCTCCGGGTCGCGCGCCAGCAGCTCCGGCGTCACCTTCGAGCTTTGCCGGTAGGCGGCCGAAGTCACGATCAGCCGGACGACGTGCTTCACGTCCCACGGGTGGGCGGAAGGGTCGCCGGGCGTCACGAACTCGGTGGCGAGCCAGTCGAGCAACTCCGGGTGGCTGGGGAAGTCGCCCTGCGTGCCAAAATCTTCGACCGTCTTGACGATGCCGGTGCCGAAGAACGTCTGCCAGAAGCGGTTCACCGTCACGCGGGCGGTCAGCGGGTGGTCGCCGGAGACGAGCCACTTGGCCAGCCCGAGGCGGTTGTTCGGCGCGCCCTTCGGCAGCGGCGCGAGCGTCTCGATGACGCCCATCGACACCTTGTCGCCTTTCTTGTCGTACTGCCCGCGGACCAGCATGAACGTGTCGCGCGGCGTCGGCAACTCCTGCATCACCATCGCGTCGGCGGTGGCGGTCTCGGCGGCCGCGACCGCCTTGTTCAGGCCGTCCAACTCGTCGGAGACTTTGCGGGCGAGCGGCGACACCGTGGTACGGTAATACTTGCGGACCTCCGCCTTCTGTGCGTCCGAACGCTTTTCGGCATCGACTTTCAGCGCGGCGGCGACGGCGGTCGGCGGGCCGCCGGCTTGGTGCGGGGTGGCGGACTCGGTCAGCGACAGGCGGAAGCGGCCGATCTGGTGGGCGTCGAAACCGGACTCGAACTTCAGGGTGACGACCACCTCCTTGCCGGCAGGCGCGAGCGGCTCGGCGAACTCGAACACGGCGTGGTGCGGCTTCGCCACTTCGGGGTGAATGGCCCAGCCCTTGCCGCCGGTCAGCAGCGTCTTCACGTCGAACGCCCCGTCAGTCTGGCTGTAATCGGCGGTCGCGGCCCGCAACTTCACCGCCTTGCCGTCGAGCGTGACGGCCACGCCGGTCATGACGAAGTTGCCGTTCGCGCTCCGGCCGGGACCGCCGGCCGGGAACGTGTCGTCGGCGAGGGCTTCCAACCGGAAGGCGGTGACGGTCTTCAACTCGGTCTTCAACGTGGCGGTATACACTTCTCGCGCCGGGGCCTTGCCGTCCGCGCGAACCGACAAGTCTTCCAGCGTCTTCATCTCCGCGCCGCCTTTCGATGTCACCTTGGCCGGCTTGATGGCGGTCCAGTCGGCCTTGCGCTCGGTCGCCGACTTCTCCCACGCGGCCTGCGCGCCGTCCACCTCCGGCCACGCGGCGGTCACTTTCCCTTCAATTCCCTTGGCTTTCGCCTTCAACTCCGCGACGAGCTTGTCCTGATCGGGGCGCGGCGTCTTGAGGACCGGCACCGCGTTTCCCTTCTGTCCGTCCAGCCCGCGCTCCGGGATGTTGTTGAAGACGGCGTACAGCTTGTAGAAGTCCTTCATGCTCACGGGGTCGAACTTGTGGTCGTGGCACTGCGCACAACCCAGCGATAAACCCATCCACACCGTCCCCATCGTGTTCACGCGGTCCACCACGTACGCGGTCTGGTATTCCTCCGGGATGGCCCCGCCCTCGTAGTTGATCATGTGGTTGCGGTGGAAGCCGGTGGCGATCTTCTGCTCCGGCGTCGGGTTCGGCAGCAGGTCGCCGGCGAACTGCTCGACGGTGAACCGGTCGAACGGCACGTTCGCGTCGAACGCGCGGATGACGTACTCCCGCCAGCGGGTCATGTCGCGGCCGCTGTCGATGTGGTAGCCGTGGGTGTCCGCGTAGCGGGCGGCGTCGAGCCAGTCCAGCGTCATCCGCTCGGCGTACCGCACCGACTTCATCAGCCGGTCCACCACCTTCTCGTAAGCGGTCGGCGACTCGTCCGCGAGGAAGTCGGCCAGCTCCTTCGCCGTCGGCGGCAGGCCGGTCAGGTCGAGCGTCACCCGGCGCAGCAGGGTGCGCTTGTCGGCCTCGACGGAGAACGCCAACCCTTCCTTTTTCAGCCGCGCGATCAGGAAGGCGTCGATGGGGTTCTTGCCACCGACCATCGCTGGTACTGCGGGTCGCGTCGGTTTGTCGAACGCCCAGTGGCCCTTGTACGCCGCGCCGGCCGCGATCCACCGCTTCAGGATTTCGACCTGTTCGGGCGTCACTGGCTTGCCGAACTTCGGCGGCGGCATGACCTCGGATTCGTCCTTCGACAGCAACCGGCGGACCACCTCGCTGTCGGCCGGCTTGCCGGGGGCGAGAGAGTCGAGCGCGTCCTTGCGAACGTCCAGCCGTAGGTCGGCCTTCCGCGCCTTCTCGTCCGGCCCGTGGCAGGCGAAGCAGTGGTCGGCCAGGATCGGCCGCACGTCGCGGTTGAAGTCGGGCGCGTCGGCGGCCTGGAGCGGCGCGGCGACGGCGGCCAACGCGACGGCGAGGGAGAGTCGAAGCATGGCGGGACGAACCCCGAAGGTTCCGAGGCGGAGGGATGTCGATAGCGTAACGCGAGAGGGGATGGTGGGGAAGACCTCACCCCCAACCTCCTGTCAGGGGTAGGTCTCGGGATCAACTTGGGTCGAAGACCCCACCCCCCGGCCCCCTCCCCGTCCCGGAGAGGGGGTGTCGTTGTCCGGCGAGCCGCGACCGCCAGGGAGTGGCATCGGTTCCGGCGAGCCGCGACCGCCGGGGAGTGGCATCTCGGCTGGGGGTAAAGTGCCCACTCCCTGGCGGGCGCGGCTCGCAAGAGGGGTCGGCGGCTCGGCCGGAGCCTCGCCCTCCCGAGATGCCACTCCCTCGCGGTCGCGGCTCGCAAGAGCCGGCGGGGTGAGGTCTTCTTTTTCCGGCACGCGACCGCCGCTGGACAGGCTGTCCTCCATCGACCCCAGCCCCGACGACCACCGCGTCTCGACTTGCGTGCCCGCCACCGGTTCCTTGTGGCGGATGCGCGTCTTCTCCAGGTCCAGGATCATCTGCAGCGCCTGGAAGGACTTCTCGTCGCGCGTGCTGGCCAGGCGGCGGCGCAGCTCCGCGACGGCTTCGGCGACGGTGTCTTCCCAGTACTGCTTGCGGCCGGCCGGGTCGCGCGGCGGGTCGGGGACGTCCGACTCGCAGCGGAAGCGGTCGGCGACTTCGGTCGGGACGGTGGCGGTGTTCACGGCGGCACTCCGGAACGGAGGATGTGACTACTAGTACATATACGCATGGTGCCGGAGTTTGTCAAATAGAAAAAGTGGAATCGAGAACAGTAGTAAATTTTCGTTCAAAAATGCCGGGCTTTGGGCTTGAAAAACGCGCGGAAAATCCGAAGTTCTATTCCCAGAGGGCAGGCTCCCAGGGGCTTCCGCGGAACCCCTATTCCCGAATCGCACTCCCCCCAATTCCCGTTCGCCGCTCGACATGGACACCGCCCACCTGCTGAACTGGCTCGGATTGCCGCTCGGCCCCTGGCCGCCGGAGGACCGCGCGCTGCTCGGTCTGCCGGCGGCCCCGACCGTGGTGTCCGCGGCCGACGCCGAGCAGCAGGCCCTCGCGCGGATGGAGAAGCTGCGGCCGCACCAACTGAAGCACCCGGAGCTGGTGACGGAAGGGATGAACCGCCTCGCCCAGGCCCTCATCGGGATGATGGCCGCCGCGCCCGCTGTCGAAACCGTTGCCGCACCCGCACCGAAACCGCGACGACCGGCGAAGCCGCGCTCCGGGCCGAAACTGGAGCCGCTGTCGCCGCCGGCCATCGACTTCGCCCCCGTCGCGGCACCCCCGCCGCCGACGGTTGCGGTCGTGCTGGACGCGGAAGTGATCCTCGACGCGGAAGCGGTGTCGCCGCGCCGCCCCGCCAACGCGCCGCCGCCCCCTCGACCGATCCTTCCCGCTCCCCCGGTGTCGGTGCCCGAACCGCCGGAGGGGACGAACTACTTCCCGACGGATCGCCGCAACGGCTACCGCGAGTTGGTGTTCCTCCGCCGCCTCCGCGCCGCGTGGGGGCTGTTGAAAAGCACGCTCGGCGACGCCAGCGAACCGCTGACCTCGGCCGAGGCCGTGTACGAGTTGCTCAGCGGTGCCCGCGACCTCGCCGGGCTGCGGCGGCGGGAGGAGTTCGACCGGGCGGTGCGCGGGGACGCCGAGTCGGTGGCGGCGGTGGCCGTTCAGCCGGCGGTGCTGGCCGTCCTCCGCGAGTTGGTGCCGTCGCAACGGTGGGGGCTGGCGGTGTCGTGGGACGCCGGACGGATCGCCATCGAACGCCGGGAGAAGTGGCTCCGGGAGCGGATGCGGGAGTCGAAACCGGCGCGGCGGATGGGGGGCGGCGACGGGGAGTTGGGCGAGTTTTTCCGCGCGAATCCGGAGTGGGTGCTGGCGGTGCTGACTGCCGTCGCGGTCGTCGTCGGTGTCCTACGGTCCCTCGGCCGGAGCGCCGGTTAGGTGAATCGCGCGGCGCGGACCCTTGACACTACTTCATGGCGGGCTAGCATTTGAAACGCCGGCGTCGCCCCCGCTCCGAACGCAACCCTCGCTGGGGACTTTCCCCGTGACCAAGAAAGAGATCGTCAAACTCATTTCCGACGAGTTGAAAGAGTCCCAGGTGCTGACCAAGCGGATCGTCCAGATGACGTTCGACCTGATCGTCAAGACGCTCGTCACGGACGGCCGCATCGAGCTGCGGAACTTCGGCGTCTTCGAAGTGAAGCTGCGGAAGCCCCGACGGGCGCGGAACCCGAAGACGAACGTCGAGGTCCAGGTGGCGGCCAAGAAGGTGGTGACGTTCCAGCCGGGCAAGATCATGGAGGAGGAAGTCCGCCACGCGCTGAAGGTCGTGGAGCCGCGGAGGAAGGCGAGGAAGCCGGCGAAACCGGCCGGTGCGATCCCGGTCCCCGTCGCGGCCGGCGGTTCGGAACCGCTTCCCGGAGCGACGGACTGACCGTGCCGGCTCACGTCGGCAAGTTCGTGACGGAGAAGGTGTTCGCCCCCGACTGCGGCGGCAAGTGAGGGCGAGAACTGTTCGAACAAGAGGAACGCGGATGACGCGGATTTCAGCGCGGATGAAGAGGATCAGAAAGAAAAAGTCTTGGTTTGATCCCGGCGTTGATCCGCGCTGAAATCCGCGTCATCCGCGTTCCTCTTTTTGAACGTCTTCTCCCATCACTTCCCCGCCCAGAGTTGCACCAGCTCCACGCACACCCGCACGTTCGCGGCCATCTCCTCCAGGCAGGTCCACTCCAGCGGCGAGTGCGGGTTGTGTTCGCCGGTACTCAGGTTCGGCGTCGGCAGGCCGATCTCGGTCAGCCGGCTGCCGTCGGTCCCGCCGCGGATGATCGTTTGCCGCGCGGTCATCCCGGCCCGCTTCACCGCCTCCAGAGCCAGCGGCACCGCGCGCGGTTCCTTCGCCATGCCGTCGCGCATGTTGCGGTACTGCGTCGCCACATCCACGGTCACTTTCGACTTCGGGTAGTCCGCCTCGATCTCCGTGCCGATCCGCTTGAGCATGGCCGCGTACCCGGCCAGCTTCGGCGTTTCGAAGTCGCGGAGCAGGATGTGAATCTTCACCTCGCCGACGCCACCTTCGATGACATACGGGTGGACGAAGCCCTCGCGGGCTTCGGTGGTTTCGGGCGACAGCGAGTCCGGCGGCAGCTTGTCCAGGAACTTCGCGGCCAGCTTCAGGGCGTTCAGCATCCGCCCCTTGCCGATGCTCGGGTGGATGTTCACGCCGGTGACGGTGACGGTCGCCTTGTCCGCCGAGAAGGTCTCGCCCTCCACTTCGCCGGTGCCGGCCCCGTCCAGCGTGTACGCCACGTCCGCGCCGAGTTCCTTCAGGTCCACGTGCAGCACGCCCTTGCCGATCTCCTCGTCGCAGGTGAAGCAGACCCGCACCGGCCCGTGCGGGATGGCCGGGTTCGCCACCAGCGCCTTCGCCAGTTCCATGATGACCGCGACGCCGGCCTTGTCGTCCGCCCCCAGCAGCGTGGTGCCGTCGGTGGTGATGATCGTCTTGCCGACGAGCGCCGCCAACTCCGGGTTGTCCGAGACGCGGATGACCTTGGATTTGTCGCCGAGCAGCGTGATGTCCCCGCCGGGGTAGTCGCGGATGACCTGCGGCGTCACGTCCTTCGCGGTCGTCTCCGGCGACGTATCGACGTGGGCCACGAACGCCACCGTGGGGGCGTTCGGCACGTTGCCGGGCACGGTCGCGTACACGATGCCGTACTCGGTCTGGTAGGCGTCCGTCAGGCCGAGCGCGAGCAACTCGTCGCACAGCAGCTTGCCCAGCACGAGCTGGTTCGGCGAACTCGGGTAGGTGCCGCTCCGCTCGTCGGCCGTCGTGTCGATGCGGACGTACCGGAGGAAGCGGTCGAGCAAAGTTCCAGGATGCATGTTCCATGTTCCAAGTTGAAGAGGGCGGGTCTTCGCCGCGAGTTCACGAGCGGTCGGAAGTCACTTCCCCTGGTTCCAGTAGATGCGGCAGTTGCCGGTGGCGCGGCCGACGGCGACGATGTCCGGCTTGCCGTCGCCGTTCAGGTCCGCGACGATCAGGTCTTCGACCGCGACGCCGCCGTCGTCGAGGATGTACCGCGCCCACGTCTTCGCCTTCGGGTCGAACCCGTACAGCCGCACGCCGCGCTTCTCGGCGAACTTGTCGTCCTTCGTCGGGTTGTCGCGGACGCCGACGACGATGCTATCGATCTGGCTGCCGACCGCCCGTTCCTTGGCGATTTCCCGATGCGTGTCGCCGATGCCGAAGCGGGCCGTCCGCACGGCGTGCCCCCACCGCAACTGTTCGTCCAGCACCGTCCGCTTCCACGGCGTCGCGGCGTCGGCGCTCTGGTACACCACCACCTTGTTCCCGTGCCACGGCTCGACGGTCGCGGCGAAGGCGTCGTGTCGGGTGACGACCGACCCCTGATCCTGAATGAACTTGAAGGCCTCCGACAGCCCGACGGCGACCTCGCTCGCGCCGCAGCTGCCCTTCGGGTT
This sequence comes from Fimbriiglobus sp., assembly GCA_043745295.1. Lineage (GTDB taxonomy): Bacteria > Planctomycetota > Planctomycetia > Gemmatales > Gemmataceae > JALHQU01. The sequence continues at coordinate 15,972 of JAYTTN010000194.1, forward strand.
CCCCTGGTCGCCGTCGCCGACCTTCTCCAGCGTCCGCTTGTCCTTGTGGATCGTCAGGCGGTGCAGGCCGTCGTAACTGGCAAAGTACAGTCGCGGCGGGTTCTTGTTCATGAACCGACTTTCCCCGGCGAAGTTGTGCACGACCCGCAGCTCCTCCGACAGCACCTCCGGCTTCCAGTTGTCGGTCTTCTCCGGGTCTTTTGCCGGCACCTTCATGGCGATCACACGCACCGGGCGGCCGTCCTCCCAGTTCTTCTCCTTGGTCGCCCCTTTGCCCATCAGCGGCACCATCACCACGGCCGGCTTGCCGTCGCCGAAGGCGTCGTACACCTGCACGCGGTGGACGGTCGGTTCGGCGCACGGGATCGGGTGCATCGTCCACTCGTCGTCGAGCGTTTTGCCCCGTTTCAGCCATTGCAGGGTGCCGGGGTTGGCGGTGTCGAACGGCTTCCACCCCGCGCCGAGGACCAGTTCCGGCAGCCCGTCGCCGTCGATATCGATGGCGGTGATGCAGACGTTGTCCGGTTTCGTCTTGCCGTCGAGGATGACCCGCTTCTGCCACGTCGGGTTCTGATACCACACCACCTTGTGCTGATCGACGACCACGATGTCGAGCTTCTTGTCGCCGTCGATGTCCACGGCGATGACGGCGTAGCCGATCTTCAGGCCGGCGTCGATCTCCTGGATTTTGAACGACGGGAAGCCGGCGGGCGGCTTGGGCGCGTCGGTCAACTTCGGCGGCGGGTCGGCGGCGAAGCCGGGGGCGGCAAGGACCGCGAGCAGGATGAGGCGCATGGCGGGCACCGTCGGGGGAACGGGAGCGATGCGTCCGTTTTAGCCGGCGGGTGGCGGAGTTGGGAGGGGGCGCGCGAAACCGCCGCGACGACCTGGGCGGAGTCGTCGCGGCGGCGAGTGGCGGCGGGTCGGCCGCGGGTCACTTCTTGATCGTCACCGTCACCTTCTGCACGTTCACGTCCTTGTCGCACTTCACCTGCACGCTCGACCCCTCCTTGCCGGAGATCAGCGCCAGGCCCTCCTTGCCGGTCACGGTCTTCGACTCGGTGCCGGTCTTGATGGTCCACTCGACGTTCTCGGTGATGCTCAGTTGGCGGTCCACCTTCTCGCCCTTCACGTCCTGGGCGACGACCAGCACGCCGGTCTTGATGTCCACCGACTTGACGGTGCCCTTCACCATCTGGTTGTTCTTGGCCGGCTTGGGCGGGTCTTGGGCGACGCCGAACGAGGCGAGGCCGACCGTCAGTAGCGAGGCGAGGAGCGCGCGGACCATGTGGTGAACTCCGGGGCGAGGGCGGAAGGGCGGGCGCGGTGCCCGTGCCGGATTCGACACGCCGGCCGCCGGAAAGTTCCGCCACTTCGCCGGGTTGCGCCGGGCGGGGAAACCTGTGGCGGGGCGCAACGGGACAAGTCCGGAATGCGCCGCCATACAATTCCCCCATGACGACCGCGACCCGCGACGAACTGCTCTGCGACCTGCTCGCCGGACTGGGCGAGCAACTCCGCCGCGCCGGCACCGCCGACGTGAACGCGGCCGTCCGCGCGCACCCGGCGCTGGCCGGCGAACTCCGCGAACTGTGGGCGGTGGCGCAGTTCGCCGAAATGGCCCGCCGGCCGGTCGCGTCCGGCACCGACGCGCAGACGCTGCCCAACTCCACCCGCCCCGGCCCGGCCGACGACGTCGCCCTGCCCCGCGACTTCGGCGACTTCGTACTGGTGTCCGAACTCGGCCGGGGCGGGATGGGCGTGGTGTACAAGGCGCGGCAGAAGTCGCTCGGCCGCACGGTGGCGCTGAAGATGGTCCGCGAGGCGCACCTGGCCAGCGAGGCGGACCGCGCCCGCTTCCGCGCCGAGGCCGAGGCCGCCGCCCGCCTGCACCACCCGAACATCGTCACCATCCACGAGGTCGGCACGCACGACGGGCAGGCGTACATCTGCATGGAATGCGTGGACGGCGAGACGCTGGCGGAGCTGGTGATCGCCGCCGGCCCGCTGCCCCCGCGCGAGGCGGCGCGGCTCGTCACCGTCGTCGCCCGCGGCGTCCAGCACGCCCACGAGAACGGCGTCCTGCACCGCGACCTGAAGCCGTCGAACGTGCTGCTGACGGCGGCCGACCGCTCCGGCGACGGCCCGCCGCCGGGGGTGACGCCGAAGATCAGCGACTTCGGCCTGGCCAAGCGGATCGACCGGACGGAATCGCTGACCCGCACCGGGGCGGTCGTCGGCACCCCCAGCTACATGCCGCCGGAGCAGGCGACGGGGCGGAAGGACTTGACCGCCACCGCCGACGTGTACGCCCTCGGCGCGATCCTGTACGAGCTGCTGACGGGCCGCCCGCCGTTCCGCGCGTCGAACCCGGTGGACACGCTGCTGATGGTGCTGGAGCAGGAGCCGGTGCCGCCGCGGACTCTGAACCCGTCGGTGGACCGGGATTTGGAACTGATCTGCCTGAAGTGCCTCCAGAAGCCGTCGGAGCTGCGGTACCAGACGGCGGCGGCGCTGGCCGGCGACCTGGATGCGTTCCTGGCCGGCGAGCCGGTCAGCGTGCAGCCGGGCAGCCTCGGCTCGTTCGTGGCGCGGCTGCTGCGGGAGACGCACCACGCGCCGATCCTGGAGAACTGGGGCCTGCTGTGGATGTGGCACGCGCTGGTGCTGTTCGTGCTGTGCACGGCGACGCAGGTGATGTCCTGGACGGGCGTCACCTCGCACCTGGTCTACCTCGGCGTGTGGGGCACCGGCCTGATGGCCTGGGGGGTGATCGGGTGGCGGCTGCGGCGGCGGGACGGGCCGGTCATGTTCGTCGAGCGACAGATCGCCCACGCCTGGGCCGGCGGCACCACCGCCAGCGTCGGCCTGTTCGTCATCGAGGTGGCGCAGGGGCTGCCGTCGCTGACGCTGTCGCCGGTGCTGCCCGTCATCGCCGGCATGGTGTTCCTGTTCAAAGCGGGCACGCTGTCCGGCCACTTCTACGTCTGGGTGGCGGCGTACTACGCGACGGCGGTGGTGATGGGCGTGGTGCCGGTCGTCGGGCACTTGGTGTTCGGGGTGGTGTCGGCGCTGTCGTTCTTCATTCCCGGTTTGAAGTACTACCGCCAGCGGAAGCGGGGGGAACTGTCCGCCCGCACGCTGATCGCGGCCGGGGCGGGCGGTTGACGGGTCCGAGCCGGAGGCGTGAGCGACGGACTTGATACACGCACCCGGTGGTGCTGCTCCTTCGGCGTGGCCGGGCGCGCTCTTGGTTTTCCACCTCTCCCCGCTTGCGGGGGGAGGTCGGCTCGAACCATCGGCTCGAACCGGGAGGGGGGTCTTCCCACCACTCCCGCGAAGCCCCCCTCCCGGTTGCTTCGCAACCGACCTCCCCCCAGCGGGGCTGCAGGGGTAGGTTTTTCGGAAGAAACCCCACCCCCCGTCCCCCTCCCCGTTCCGGAGAGGGGGTGTTCAACAGGACATCGGGACGCGGTTTTCGCCGACGAATTCGAGTACCCACGCGGTTTCACCGACACGTTTCCCTCTTGAACACCCCCTCTCCATTTATGGGGAGGGGGACGGGGGGTGGGGTCTCGAACTCCCAGGAAAACCCAACGACCTACCCCTGACAGCCCCAGTGGGGAGAGGTGGAATAACTGTGTCGCCGCCGAGGTTCTCGAACGAGCGGATGCCGTCACCAAGTGCGTGTCCGAGTCTCCCGTCGCTCACGCTTCCGGCTCGGACCGGAGCCGGGGCGGGCGGGTGACGGATCGGAGAAAGTTCGCGGTCGACCGAACTTCCCGCATTCCCGTTCGGCGGGTCCGGGGTTAAATAGAGGGGGTCGCAGTATGCGCCGAAAACCCCACCGGTGGACCGCCATGACCCGGATTGCCTTGAAGTTGCTCGTCTCCGCCGCCCTCGTCGCCGGCGTGTGCGTGGCCACCGTCGGGGGCCTGAGCGCCGGTTCGGCCGACCTGCCCGCCGCGCCGACCGCCGCCGCCGCCGGTTCCCCGGCCGTCACCGACGCCGACGGCAACCTCGTCGTGGATCTGAAGGACTGGCAGCAGACGCGGCTCAAGGGCAAGACGTCGAACACGATTCCGTGAATTCACGACACGACCGGCGGGCGAAAATGCCGGCGCGGACCCGCCGAACAACTGGTGGGCGTCCGCCGCGAAACCGGGGTTTCCCCTCGTCTTTTCGCGCGGGCCGTGTTAAAGTCTCATGACGAGCGCGGCTCGCGAACGCCCCGTGCCCGCCCTCACCCCCACAGGTTCAGTGCCATGAGCCGGATGAGCAGCGAATTCAGTCTGGTCCTCCTCGGGTCCGGCATCCTGACCGCCGGCTACTTCACCGCCCCGTCCCCCGAAGACGCGATGGAGAAGAAGCAGGACGAGCAGGCCAACGGCCGCGTCGGCGGTCCGCAGAACGGTAGCTCCGGGTATCGCTCCGGCGGCATGATGTTCCTGTTCATCCACAGCCCGTACTACGGCGGCGGTACCACCAACGGCCGTCCGGCGGCGTACTCGCCGACCACCCGCGCCGGCGGCCTCGGCGGGGCCGGTCGCGCGTTCTCCGGCGGCGGGAGCTGAGCCGATGCGGCGCATGGCGGTCGATCCCCGGCCCGACTGGCAACGGCGGGTGGAGGAGCTGGGTCTCCACTTCCACACCCTCCGCGGGGAGCCGTACTGGGATGAGTCCGCCTGTTACGTCCTGTCCCGCCACGAAGTCGATACCCTGGAGCGTGCCAGCTACGCCCTCTGGGAGATGTGCCTCGGCCTCGTCCAGCACGTCATCGACAACCGCATGTTCGGCCTGTTCCTCATCCCCAAAGAGTACGAGGCGATCATCGTCCGCTCGTGGGACGAGGACTGGCCGTCGGTGTACGGCCGGTTCGACCTCGCCTACGACGGCGTCAGCCCCCCGAAGTTGCTGGAGTTCAACGCCGACACCCCGACCGGACTGGTCGAGGCGAGCGTCGCCCAGTGGCAGTGGCTGAAGGACACCGACGACCGCGGCGACCAGTTCAACACCATCCACGAGCGGCTGCTGGAGGGGTGGGCCGCCGCCCGCCAGTTCGACGACAGCCCGCTGCACTTCGCCGCCATCGAAGGGAACGTCGAGGACTACATCACCGTCGAGTACCTCCGCGACACCGCCATCCAGGCCGGGTTCGAGACGCGGTACGTCGACATCGAGAAGATCGGGTACGACTCCGCCGCCCGCCGGTTCGCCGCGCCGGGCAACGTGCCGATCTCGCAGATCTTCAAGCTGTACCCGTGGGAGTGGGTCGTCCAGGACGAGTTCGGCAAGCACATCCCCACGTCGAAGACGCGGTGGATCGAGCCGCCGTGGAAGATGATCCTGAGCTGCAAGTCGATCCTGCCGCTGCTGTACCAGTTGAACCCGGAGTCGCCGTTCCTGCTGCCGGCGTGGTTCGAGCGGCCGGAGTTCGGCAGCTACGTCCGCAAGCCGGTCCACGCCCGCGAGGGGGCGAACATCCAGGTGGTCGTCGACGGGCAGATCCAGCAGGACACGGAAGGCCCGTACGACACCGCCGTCAGCGTCTATCAGCAGCTCGCCCCGCTCAAGTCCTACGACGGCAAGTACCCGATCCTGGGCAGTTGGATGGTCCACGGGTGGGCGTGCGGCGTCGGCATCCGGGAGGACGACAACCTGGTCACGCAGAACACCAGCCGGTTCGTCCCGCACCGCATGGCGGAGTAAAGCAGGAGTCAGAAGGCAGGAAGCAGGGGACAGAAAAGCCGAAGAGCGAAGACCCACCATCGTCGCCGCGAGCTTGCGAGCGGTGAGACGATACGCGACGCGGCAGGCGCTACGGTCTCTGGCCGGGGGCACCGGCCCGAACGACGCGGTTCGACTGGTCGGCAACCTGTGGGACGCGCTGGAGGGGCTGCCATGACGGGACGGAAATCGCTGGCCGACGTGCGGGCGGAATTGGAGGCCGCACTGGGATCGGGACCGCCCGGCGACGGCGTCGTCGCCGAGTCCTTGCGGCGGTTCCTGTCCGCCACGGCGGGGCCGGGCGGCAAGCCGCCCCCGCCGCGCGGAACCCCCACCACTCCGCGCCGGACCAAGCGGGTGCGTCCCGGTGCCACGGCCTGAGCCGGACCGGTTTCGAGCGGGCCGAGCGATTCGACAGCCTCGACGACCTTTCCCCGGACCCACCGCCATGAAGAGCTATCGGTACGAGCAACTGGACGCGGACGCCAAGGCGTACCTGCGGTTCGTCCGCGACGGCAAAGGCCGCGGCTCGCCGGGCGTCTACCTGACGTTCAAATCCCACAAGCCGACGTGGGCGGTGGTCGTCGGGCTGCTCGTGATCCCGCTGTTCCTGTGGATCGCGTATGCGTCCACGAAGGCCGGCTGGGCGGTGGCCCTGCTCCAGACGGCCGGCGTATTGCTCGGCGGCTGGCTGGTCGTGTTCGCCGTCCGCCGCTGGATGGCCAACCCGGACAAGTACGCCGGCCACTTCGTCTACTTCGACCCGGAACACGTCTACTACGGCCGGGGCGAGGAGATCCAAATCGCCCGCGTCGGCCGCGACCCGGTGGTCGAGCCGCGGGGCGAGAACACGGTGCGGTTCGACACCGAGCGGGGGGCCTTCACCGTCCCCGCCCACGGCCGCGTGCTGGCCCAGTACGTGACCGACTACTACGAGGCGCTGAAGTGGGTGCGGTCCCGCACCGACGGCACCTGGGTCGGCCTGAACGCGGCCGAGGCCGGGGCCGTCGCCCGCCACCTGGTGGAGGAGGACCGCGAGCCGAACACCGTCGCCGACACCGGGCTGGAAGTCGAAGAGATTCCGAACCAGGTCTCGACCGCCGGCGGGGGCGGCTTCGGCCTGCTGCGGTACCTGGTCGTGCTGGGGGCCGGGGTCGCCGTGTACGCCCTGTTCGCCTTCACCAACCCGGCCATCCAGGACGACATGGCGTTCGAGGACGCCAAGTCCGCCATGACCGCCGCGAAAGCGGAGGGCAAGGGGTTCACCGGCGCGTACGCGCTCCGCGACTACCTGCTGAACGACCGCAACCGGCGGCACCGCACCGAGGCGCTGAAGCTGCTGTCCGACCTGTACGCCGCCCCGATCTCCCGCCTCCAGTGGACCGTCGATGACGAGAACACCAAGGACGTGGGGATGAAGGCGCTGCACGCCGAAGTGATCCGCATGCTGACCGACTTGCGGACGGCCGAGACGCCGGCCATCTCCGTCCGCATCCTGCTGAACGGGGTGGAGTTGCCCGGCGAGCGGGGCAAGCAGGTGCGGAGCCTGTTCGCCGACGGGTTCGCCACCGCCGTCGGCAAGGACTTGGTGGTATGCGGCGCGGCCCCGTCGCCGGAGACGAAAGCGCACATCGAGGTGAACTACTACCAAGTGCCGAACTCGTTCAACGCCTTCGGCTGGAAGGCGGCCGTGCGCACGTCCATCGACCTGGAAAAGCAGCCGAACGCCGCCACCGCCAGCGGGTCCGTCACCGTCACCCCGAACATGGGCGGGGGCGGCTTTGGCAACCCGTTCGGCGGCGGGGGCGGGGGCGTCGGCCAGCCGGTCTACCCGAGCCAGCAGTTCCTGCCGGACGGCGAGGGCGGGCAGGAGACGTTCCCCGAACCGCTGAAGGATGTCCTCGGCGAGGACGACGCCGTCTACCGGGCGGTGATGACGAAGATGGTCGGCCAGGCCCCGGAGCGGCCGAAAGTGCAGCCGTAGACCGACAGCGGTTTTTCCACCCCTTCGAGAGTTCCCATGACCCGTGCCCTCTCCGTCGCCCTGATCGCGTCCGCCGTCGCCCTGCTGGGCGGCTGCGGCAAAGCCGAGTTCAAGCCGTACAGCTCGGCCGAAGGCAAGTTCAGTTGCGAGTTCCCCGGCAGCCCGAAGGAGGAGACGCAGTCGGCCGCCGGCGTGCCGATGAAGATGATCGGAATTGACGGGGGAAACGTCGCTTACGCGGTCACTTACGCCGACATGCCTATCCCGGCGAACGAGTCGGCGGACGGAATCCAGGACCGGCTGGACGGTGTCCGCGACGGCATGTTGTCCAGCCTGGGCGGCAAGCTCAAGTCCGAGTCCAGGATCGAACTGGACGGCAAGCACCCCGGCCGCGAAATCCGCGCCGACCTTCCGGAGGGCAAGGGCACCGTCCGCGCGCGGGTGTTCTTCGTCGGCACCCGGCTGTACCAGGTCATGGTCATCGGCGAGAAGGGGTTCGCAGAGTCGGCGGACACGCTGCGGTTCCTCAACTCCCTCAAGTTGACCCCGTGACGGCCGGCCGTCCGCCCATCTGTTAGCCCGCCGCGCGCGCAAGGGCCGAACCGCAAGTGGGGTTCGACCCTGGCTCGCGCGGCGGGCTAACGGCTTCCCCCTGTCCGCCACGCCGTGCCGGACCAAGATAGACCGACACCGACGCTCCCCCGTCGGGTGAGGCGCGCGCGCACCGGCCTCCCCTTTTCCTCGCCACGGACGGAGCAGTCGTGTCCAACCCACTGTTCACCCCAGAAATCCGCCAGATGCTGGCGGACAACGATGCCGCTGGTCTGGCGGCGCTGTGCGAGGAACTGCACCCGGCGACCATCGCCGAGGCCGTCGAGGAGGGGTTCGACGCCGACCAGATTTGGCAACTGCTGGGGCACACCGACATCCGCGCGCAGGCGGCCATTTTCGAATACCTGACGACGGCGCGGCAGATCGAGATGGTGGAGGGGCCGGCCCGCCCGCAGCTCGGCCAGCTCATCGAGAAGATGTCGCACGACGACCGCGTGGACCTGCTCCGCCGGCTGCCGACGCGGGTGAAGGACTCGCTGCTGCGGCTGGTGGACGAGGCCAACCGGCGGGACATCAAGACGCTCGTCGAGTACGGCGCGAACACCGTCGGCGCGATGATGACGACGGACTACGCCTGGCTGCCGCCGACGCTGACCGCCGCCGAAGCCGTGGACCAACTGCGGGTGCAGGCCCCCGACCGCGAGACCATCTATTACATCTACATTCTCGACGACGCGCCCCGCAAACCGGACGGCGGCCTCGCCGCCCGCAAGCTGCTCGGCGTCATCTCGCTCCGCGACCTCATCCTCGCCCCGCGCCACGAGCTGCTTCGGGACCGCATGGAAGTGGAGTTGGTGGCGCTCAAGTACACCGACGACCGCGAGGTGGCGGCCGACCTGCTGGCCCGGTACGACTTCATCGCCGTGCCGGTGCTGGACGACCGCGGCGGCATGCTCGGCATCGTCACCCACGACGACGCCATCGACGTGATCACGGAAGAGGCCACCGAAGACTTGCAGCGGCAGGGCGGGGTCAGCCCGCTGGGGGTGAGCTACACCGACGCCGGGTTCGTCACCATGTGGCGGAGCCGGGCGTTCTGGCTGGCCCTGCTGTTCGTCGCCGAACTGGCCACGTTCACCGTCATGTCGTTCTTCGAGGACGCCATCGCGGCGGCGGTGGTGCTCAGCCTGTTCGTCCCGCTGTGCATCAGCACCGGCGGCAACTCCGGGTCGCAGGCGGCCACCCTCATCACCCGCGCCATGGCCCTGGGGGAGGTGGCGGTGAGCGACTGGAAGAAGGTGTTCCGGCGGGAGTTGCTCATGGGGCTGGCACTCGGCGTCACCCTCGGCGTCATCGCCTTCTTCCGCGGGGCGGCGACGCCGTCGGACACGCGGGGCGGGCCGAAGGAGGCGAAGGCGGCGTTCTCCGTGCGGGTGCCGGCGACCGCCCCGCTGGAGGCGGACGCGGCCGGCGACTTCACCGCCCCGGCCGGCACCGCGTTCCTCACCCCGGCCGCCAAGGAGACGCGGGTGCGGCCGCCCGACGGCCACACCCCGCCCGTCCCGGTCGCCGACGGCCCGGACCTGATCTACACCTTCCCGGCCGGCACCGAGTTGCGGACGGCCCCGGTGGAGCGGTGGGCGCTGGGCCTCGTCATCGGCGTGTCGGTGCTGGGCATCTGCCTGTGGGGGACGCTCGTCGGGGCCATGCTGCCGCTGGTGTTCAAGAAGTTCAACCGCGACCCGGCGGTCGCCTCCAGCCCGTTCGTGGCGACCCTGGTGGACGTGACCGGCATCGCCATCTTCTTCCTCATCGCCAAGGCCGTGCTGCTGTAGGCGCGAGCCGGAGCATTGTAGGTCGCGGTCGAGCCGGCCGAAGGTCGGAGAGGCCCGACACAGCCAGTCGCGCGGGTGTTCTTGTTAGCCCGCCGCGCAAGCAAGGGCCGTCGGCCGACGCGGTGCCACGGTCTGCGTCATTCCGCCACGGCGGCTTGGCCCTTGCTTGCGCGGCGGGCTAACAAGAACAGTCAGCCGATCTACGCCATCACCTCGTTCGCCACGCGGCCCGTCACGTCGGTCAGGCGGAAGTCGCGGCCGGCGTGCTTGTGCGTCAGTTTCTCGTGATCCAACCCCAGCAGGTGCAGCCGCGTCGCGTGCAGGTGGACCTTGTCTTCCACCGCGTAGTGGCCGAAGTCGTCGGTCGCGCCGACGACGGTGCCGGCCTTCACCCCGCCGCCCGCCAGCCACATGCTGAACCACCCCGCCGTGGCCGTAGGTCGGGCAGACGGTGACGAACCCCGGCAGGTTGGCGTTCTCGCTACCCAGGCCGTAGTTCACCCAACTGCCCATGCTCGGGCGGATGAACGTGTCGGACCCGGTGTGCAGTTGCAACAGCGCCCCGCCGTGCGCGCTGTTGTCGGCGTGGACGGAGCGGATGACGCACAGACCCTCCGCCAGCTCCCGCACCTTCGGGAACAGGTCGGACACCATGAGGCCGGACTTGCCGCCCGGCTTGAACGCCCACGGCGACTTCATCAGGTTACCGGTGGCGGCGAACTGGACGCGCGGCTTGATGCCGGGGAACTCCTTGCCGTCGTGCCTGGCCAGCAGCGGCTTGTGGTCGAACGTATCGACTTGGCTCGGCCCCCCGTGCATGAACAGGAAGATGATCCGCTTCGCCTTCGAGGCGAAGTGCGGCTTCCGCACGTCGGCTTTGGCTTGCTGCGCGAGCAACCCGCCGCGGGCGAGCAGTCCGAACCCGTTGGCCGACGCGCGGAGCAGCTCCCGACGAGAGACGACGGGCGTGGCGGAGCGGCAGAAGGTGCGGGGGATCATGCGGGATGCCGGGGCGGGGAGGGACTCCGAACAGTGTAGTTCGGCGACGAGGCCACACCGTCACCCCACCCGGATGACCACCTTCCCGAAGTGGCTGGCGGCTTCGAGGTGCTCGAACGCCTCCGCGAACTGGTCGAACGCGAACACGCGGTCGATGACGGGCTTCGTCGGGTGCGCGGCGAGGTGCGCGTTCAGGTCGGCGAACAGCGCCCGGCTGCCGACGTAGATGCCCCGCAGGGTCACGCCCTTCATCATCATGGGCAGTGGGTTGAAAGTGCTGCCGCCGGCCAGCACGCCGATGAGCGCGATCCGCCCGCCGGGCCGCACCGCCTTCACCGACTGGTCCAGCGTGCCCGCGCCGCCGACCTCCACCACCAGATCGACGCCGGTCCCGTTCGTCCGCGACTTCGTCCACGCCGCCCAGTCCGGCGTGGTCTTGTAGTTCGCCCCGGCGTCCGCGCCGAGGGCCAGCGCCTTCACCAACTTCTCGTCGCTCCCCGACGTGACCAGCACCTTCGCCCCGAGTGCCTGGGCGAACTGAAGCGCGAACATTGACACCCCGCCGGTGCCCTGCACGAGAACCGTCTTCCCCGCGACGGCGAATCCCGGCCACCCGGCCACCGCGTTCCACGCGGTCACACCGGCGCACGGCAGGGTCGCGGCTTCCTCGAAGCTGAACCCGTTCGGGACCGGAATCACCCCGCGTTCGCCCAGCACCACCTGTTCCGCCAACACGCCGTCGATCGCCCCGCCGAGCGCGGACTTGGCGGTCGCGTCGGTCTGCCCGCCACTGTCCCAGTCCTGGAAGAACGTGCCGCAGACACGGTCGCCGACCCGCACCGACGTGACGCCCTCGCCGACGGCCAGCACCTCGCCGGCACAGTCCGAGCAGGAGATTCGCGGCAGCGGCATCTTCGGGTTGTACTGCCCCCGCGCCACCAGGAGGTCGCGGTAGTTCAGCGACACCGCCCCGACACCGACCAACACCTGACCTGGCCCCGGCACCGGCGCGGGGCGGTCGTCGAACCTGAGCGCATCCAACCCGAACGCCGGAATGAGAACGGCACGCATGTGTCTTCCTCGGTGCTGGCGAGCCGCGACCGCAAGGGAGTGGCATCCGAATTCCGAAGATGCCACTCCC
>JAYTTN010000195.1:0-7612 GCA_043745295.1 Fimbriiglobus sp.
GCGGTCGGAACCGGCGGGCTGACCGGCGCGACCGTCGCCGGCGTGAGCGGGTCCGGAACGACCTACACCGTCACCGTCGCCACCGGCACCGGGGACGGCACGCTCGGCCTGAACTTGTCGGACGACGACACGATCCTCGACAACGCCGGCAACCCGCTCGCCGGCCCCGGCGCGGGCAACGGCAACTTCACCGGCCCGCAGTACGCGATCGACAAGACCCTGCCGTTCGTCAAGAGCGTGGTCCGCGCGGACGCGAACCCGACGGCCGCCGCCGCCGTCGGTTTCACCGTCACCTTCAGCGAGGACATGCTCGGCTGGGACACCACCGACTTCACCCTCACCACCACCGGCGTGACCGGGGCGAGCGTGCAGAGCGTCGCGCGGGTGAACGGGGTCGTCGGCACCTACCGCGTCACCGTCCTGACCGGTACCGGGGACGGCACCCTGCGGCTGGACGTGAACCCGACCGGCCAGACCGACGCGGCCGGCAACCCGCTGACCGGCGGGTACACCGCCGGCGAAGTGTACGACGTGGACAAGCCCCAGCCGTTCGTCGTGAACGTCCTCCGCTCGTCGGCCGACCCGACGGCCGCGGCGACCGTGACCTACTTGGTCACCTTCAGCACGGCGGTGACGGGGGTGGACGCCGCCGACTTCGCCCTGACCACGACGGGCGCGACCGGGGCGAGCGTGACGGGCGTGACCGGGTCGGGCAGCACCCGCACCGTCACCGTCGGCGGCGTCACCGGGAACGGCACCCTCCGCCTGGACGTGAACGCCACCGGCACCGGCATCCAGGACGCCGTCGGCGAGCAACTCGCCGGCGGCTACACCGCCGGGGAGGTGTACACGGTTCGCAAGGTGGTCGTGACGCCGCCGCCGGTTCCGGTCCCAGTTCCGATCCCGACGCCGGCCCCCACGCCGACCCCACTCCCGTCGGCCACGTCCCACCTCTTCACGACGTTCGTGACCGGCGTGGCGGGCGGTTCGACGGCCGGCACGCCGGTCACCATGTTCGACACGGCGACCGGGCAGACCGTCCGCACGTTCGTGCCGTTCGCCCAGTTCTTCGGCGCGGTGAACGTGGCTCAGGGCGACCTGAACGGCGACGGGACGGCGGACATCGTGGTCGCGGCCGGGGCCGGCGGCGGCCCGCACGTCAAGGCGTTCGACGGCAAGACCGGCGCGGAGTTGGCCAGCTTCTTCGCCTTCGGACGGCAGTTCGCCGGCGGGGTGAACCTGGCCGTCGGCGACGTGACCGGGGACGGGGTCGCCGACATCGTCGTCGCCGCCGGGCCGGGCGGCGGGCCGCACGTCAAGGCGTTCGACGGCCGCACGTTCGCCGAGGTGCGGAGCTTCCTGGCGTACTCGGCCGCCTTCGGCGGCGGGGTGACGGTGGCGGCGGGCGACGTGAACGGCGACGGGACGGCGGACATCGTGGTCGCGGCCGGGGCCGGCGGCGGCCCGCACGTGAAGGCGTTCAGCGGGCGGGACGGGTCGCTACTGCTCAGCTTCTTCGCCTTCGGGGGCGGGTTCGCCGGCGGGGTGAGCGTGGCCGCCGGGGACGTGAACGGCGACGGGTTCGCCGACATCGTCACCGGGGCGGGGCCGGGGGCCGGGCCGCACGTGAAGGCGTTCAGCGGGCGGGACGGGTCGGAACTCCTCAGCTTCTTCGCCTTCCCCGCCACATTCGCCGGCGGGGTGAACGTGGGCGTGACGGACGCCAACGGGGACGGGTTGGCGGACGTCGTCGTCGGGGCCGGGCCGGGCGGCGGACCGCACGTCAAGGTGTTCAACGGCCTGTCCCTGGCCCCGCTGTATAGTGGGTTCACCGTCGGCACCGGCCTCGGCGGGGTGAAGGTCGGCTAATGTCGGAGGGCGTCTTCTGGCGGCACCGGCTTCCGAGCCGGTGCCGCCGACGAGGGACGTGGGCGCGCCGTTCCGCCCGGTCTTGGCAGACGCGGCCACGGTTCGCGTGGTCAGGTCGATCAGCCCGTCGCGTTCGTAGGTCCACACCCTTCGGGCAGGGTGCCATCGGAAACTCCTCGTTTGTTCGTGGCGCGAGTGCCCATCCCCCGACCCTATACTACCGGCTCTCGGCGGCGGAGTGTCCGCCGCCGGGTCACGTCCCCACCGACACGGAGCTCGTCGCCATGACGACCCGCTTGCGCGCGGCTGCCGCCGCGCTCGCCGCCCTCACCCTGCTCGCCGTCCCGTCGCGGGGCGACGAAGGCATGTGGCTGTTCTCCAACCCGCCGCTCAAGATGCTCAAGGAGAAGCACGGCTTCGAGCCGCCGGCCGGCTGGATGGACCACCTCCAGAAGTCGTGCGTCCGCTTCCCCGGCGGGTCGGGCAGCTTCGTCTCGCCGGACGGCCTCGTGATGACCAACCACCACGTCGGCTCCGGAAGCCTGCAAGACCTGTCCGAGATCGACAAGGTGGACTACCTAAAGCTCGGCTTCGCCGCCAAGACGAAGGCCGACGAGAAGAAGTGCCCGAAGCTCGAACTGGTGACGCTGCAAGGCATCAAGGACGTGACCGCCGAGGTGACCGCGGCCGTCAAGCCGGAGACGGCCGCCGCGGACGCGGTGAAGGCCCGCGAGCAGAAGATCACTGAGATCGAGAAGGCGGCCAGCGACGAGGCCAAGAACGTGCGCGGCGACGTGGTGACGCTGTTCGCCGGCGGACTGTATCACCTGTATACTTACAAGAAGTACACCGACGTGCGGCTGGTGTTCGCGCCGGAGAAGCAGATCGCCTTCTTCGGCGGCGACCCGGACAACTTCGAGTACCCCCGCTTCGACCTCGACATGACCTTCTTCCGCGTCTACGAGAACGACAAGCCGCTCAAGTCCGAACACTTCCTGACGTGGAGCAAGGACGGCAGCAAGGACGGCGAACTGGTGTTCGTCGCCGGGCACCCCGGCCGCACCAACCGCCAGAACACCGTCGCCGAACTGGAGTACCTGCGGGACACCAGCTACCCGGCGCAGCTCCAGCGGCTGAACCGGCTGGAAGTGCTGATCGGGTCGTGGGTCGGCCGCAGCGAGGAGAACCGCAAGAAGGGCGAGTCCGACCTGTTCGGCATCCAGAACAGCCGCAAGGCCCGCGTCGGCGCGCTGCAAGGGCTGCTCGACCCGAAGTTGATGGCCGGCAAGCAGGCCGAGGAGAAGCGGCTGAAGGACTTCATCGTCAACATCGGGCAGACCTCCAAGCCCGCCCCGGCGTGGTTCGCCGACGCGCTGACCGCGTTCGAGACCATCGCCGCCGCCGAGAAGAAGCGGGGCGAGATGGCCAAGGAGTTCAACTTCACCGAGGGGGCCGGCGGCTTCGGCACGCAACTGTACGGCTACGCCCGGTCGCTGATGCGGTACGCGGACGAATCCAAGAAGGACGCCAAGGACCGCCTGCCGGAGTTCGGCGACAGCCGGCTGCCGGCGCTCAAGCGGAGCCTGTTCAGCCCGGTGCCCATCGACGACGAGTACGAGACCCTCAAGCTGGCCGACTCGCTCACGTTCCTGGCCAGCACTTACGGGGCGGACGCCGAGTTCGTGAAGGCGGTGCTGGCCGGCAAGTCGCCCCGCGAGCGGGCGTTCGAGCTGGTGTCCGGCACGAAGGTGAAGGAACTGGCGGTGCGGACGAAGAGCTTCGAGTCGAAGAACACGCCCGACGCCGACCCGATGGTCGCACTGGCGAAGCTGGTGGACGCGCAGGCCCGCGCCGTGCGGAAGAAGTTCGAGGCCGAGGTCGAGGAGCCGAAGCGGAAGGCGGCCGGCGCGCTGGCCCAAGCCCGCTTCGCCATGGACGGGGCGAACGCCTACCCGGACGCCACGTTCACCCTGCGGCTGTCGGTCGGGACCGTGGCCGGGTACAAGGAGAACGGCAAGGACGTGCCGGCGTTCACCGACATCGCCGGCCTGTACGCCCGCAGCAAGGACCAGGGCAACGCCGGCCCGTTCGAGCTGCCCAAGCGGTGGGAGGACCGCAAGACGGCGGTGGACGCGAAGACGCCGTTCAACTTCGTGACGAACAACGACATCATCGGCGGGAACAGCGGCAGCCCGGCGGTGAACGCCAAGGGCGAAGTCGTCGGGCTGATCTTCGACGGCAACATCCAGAGCCTGGTGTGGGACATCGCCTTCGACCAGCGGGAGGCGCGGTCGGTCCACGTGGACAGCCGGGGCATGATCGAAGCCATGCGGAAGGTGTACGACGCCGGCTGGCTGGCCGACGAGATCCAGGGGACGCCGAAGAAGTGACGGGCTGAGTGCGCGAGGGGCGGGCGCTCGTCGCGCCCGCCCCTCGCGGTACAATACCCCGAAGCGAGGGCCGGCATGACCCGGAAAGACTTCAAGGCGCTCGCCCTCCTCCGGTTGGGAGAAGCGAAAGCGTTGCTCGACGCCGCCCACTTCGCAGGCGCGTACTACCTCCACGGCTACGTCATCGAGTGCGGGTTGAAGGCGTGCATCGCGCGGAAGACGAAGCGGTACGACTTTCCGCCGGATCGCAAGACGGTGGAGAAGGTGTACTCTCACGACTTCAAAGCTCTCGTAGTGGTCGCCGACCTGGATGAGAAGCTCGACGCGATGTGCGAATCGGACCAGACGTTCGAGGACTTCTGGAGCGCGGTCTGCGGTTGGTCGGAAGCGAGTCGGTACGCACAGGTTGACGAAGGGAAATCGCGGAAGTTGTTTCTGGCCATCACCGACCGCAAACACGGGGTGCTGCGATGGATCCGAGGCTACTGGTAGAGAAGGACATCGACGCCGGGAAGCGACTGGTTGAGGCGATGGAGGCGCGAGCCTTTCCGGTCGTCGCCGCCTACTGGATACGGCGGGACGAATCCGACCGTTGGGAACTCCACTTGGCCGTGACCGGGGAACGGCCGAAGGAGGCGGATCGCGCCCTCTCGGACGCGAATCGGGAACTCGGCGATCCGATCCGCATCCGCTGGCGAGGGCTTTCCGCCCTTCGTGAGGACGATCCCGAGGTGGTGCAGTTCCGCCGCCATGCCGGGACGCCCGGCTCGCCCTACTTCGCCGACGACGGCTTCCGCGACTTCGGTGTCGGCGACATTCGCCTGGACGCCGCGTACATCTACCGCGCGGAGCAACTCCCGACTTGGGAGGGCGTGGTGCCGGTCGCGTTCGCCGCGCGGGATCGCGCGTCCGGAACGTGGGCGGCGCACCCCGGCACGCTGACGTTCGCCGACGGCTTGCTGGTGGAGGTCGCGTGCGAGGGGGTCGAGGTTCGCCAAAAGGTGCGGGACGGTCGGCTGAAGGCGAAGTTCGTGCTGGTGGAGAACGAGGAAGAAAAGGACGGCCTGCCGACGGGCACGCTCACGCGGTACGAGTACGACCACGGCCGTCTGTGGCAGCGGGACGCGGGGAGCCGGCGGGTCAAGTTCGCCGCGCCGCTGGCCGTCGGTGCCTGACTCACCGCCGCTGCGGCAGGCCGGTGTAGTCGCCGGGGTAGACGGCGTCCACTTTGCTTGCCGCGTAGGTGTGGCGGGCCACGTCGTCGGCGGTCGGCTTCGGCTCCTTCACCGCGATGTCGGCCGCGTCGTCCGCCTCGGCCCGCGCCACCGCCCACGAGTCGGCCAGCGATTCGCCGTCGATGGCCCCGACATCGAGCAACTTCCGCTCGAACCGGGCGAGGCCGTCCGGCTCGTCCCAGTTCCGCTGCGCCCCGCTGCTGCTGCTGTGCCCGTGCAGGCGGCTCACCTTCGCTTCCAAAAGGAACGGCCGGCGGTGCGTGCGGACGTACCGCATGGCCCGGTCCACCGCCTTCCACACGACCACCGGGTCGTTGCCGTCCTCGACGCACTCGCCGCGGATGTTGTGCGGCAGGCCCCGGTCCACGATCCGCTTCGCCCCGTGCTGGCTGGCGTGCGGCGTCGAGATGCCGTACCCGTTGTTCGCCACCACGATCAGCACCGGCAGCTCGTTCCCCGGCCGGCTGCTCCACAGCAGGCAGCTCTCGAAGTCGCCCTCGGCGGTGCCGGCGTCGCCGGTCAGCACCACGCTGATGCCCTCGCCGCCGTGCCGCTTCTGCATCAGGGCCGTGCCGGGGGCCATGACGCACTGCACCTCGATGACGCTCGTCACCGGGATCACGTTCCACGCCGGCACCGCGTAGTGGCCGACGAAGTTGCGGCCCAGGCTGTGCGTGTCCTCGGCCGACATCACCAACTGGCGGACGTGGTCCAGCATGGGCATGCCCATGCCCAGCAGGATGCCGGCGTTGCGGTAGTGCAGGTGCAGGTAATCGTAGGCCGGGCCACGACCTTTCAGGACTTGAAGACCCAGGCAGACGTTCAGGGCTTCCTCGCCCGGCCCGCCGATCCAGAAGTACGCCTCGCCGGACTTGGACAGCTTGATGCTCCGCTCTTCCAGCGCGCGGGTGCGGACCATGTGGCGGTGGACGGTGAGCGCGAGTTCGGTCGAAATGGCCTCGCGGTCGGTTCGCACCACGACCGGAATGGCCCCGGTCGCCGTGCTCCCACCCCGCCGGCCCAGGGTGAGCGTTTCCGGCGGTTCGTCGGGGTCGAGTGCCGTGGCCGTCATGGGCGAATCCTCCTCGGAGCGGTGGGCCGGTCGGGGGAGAGGACCGGGGCCAGAGTCCGAAACAGCGGTCACCACGAGGAGAGGGCGTTTACAAACCGAATGCCGAGGTCGGCCCTGCGGAACCGTTTCGGGAAACTTTTCCCCGATTCGGCGGGGGAAGGCAACCCGAAGTGGTATTCCCCCGACGGGAACCCGCCCTTTCAAGCGGCAGGCCGGGGTTTGCCGGCAAGACCGGCCGACACCCGCGCTGGGGACCATCGAAGTATAGGACCGTGCTGCCCGTTTTGTAGGCAGTATTGGCGGCGGCGGAAAGCACCCGCCGGGCTAGAAAATGGGAAGTTGGTTCCGCCGGCTGTGGCACGCTTTCGGATAGAATTCCACCTCTCCAGGAGAACGGCCATGACGACGACCTTGGCGGTGGAAGACCTCGCCCTCACCTTGCCGGAGTTGCTCGACACGCTGTCGCCCGGGGACGAGGTGATCTTCACCAGGAACCAGAAACCGTTGGCGAAGCTCATCGGCGAACCGGCCCCGAAACCCGCGCGACCGGTTCCGGGGTTGGGCCGAGGCAGCATCCTGCATATGTCTTCCGACTTCGACGACTCGATAGAAGACCTCTTGGAGCCCACGGAATGAAACTCCTCCTGGACACCCACACCTTTCTCTGGCTCGTGGAAGGGAGTCCGAAACTGAGCCGGCCTGCCGCCGCGGCGCTCGCGGACCCGGCGAACGAGGCCTTCCTGAGCGTCGCTTCGATTTGGGAGCTGGCAATCAAGACGGGCAGCCCGAAACAACAACTGGTGCTGAGCGACCCGCTCGACACGTTTGTCGCCAGGTGGGTGCCCGTGTACCAGTTGACCGAACTCCCGATCCTCGCCCCGCACGCGCTCGACATCGTCAACCTGCCGGAACACCACCGCGACCCGTTCGACCGCATTCTCATCGCGCAAGCGCGGGTGGAAGGAATGACGCTGCTCAGCGCGGATAGCAAGTTCGCGCCGTACCAAGTTTCGATCCTGTGGTGACGCCGCTCACCCCCCGAACCA
>JAYTTN010000196.1:0-2078 GCA_043745295.1 Fimbriiglobus sp.
GCGCGGGCGTATACGGTGTTGCCGGTGTCGCACGCGGCGCGGAACACCTCCGTTCCGCCGGCCAGTTCCCACACGACCAGTTGGCCGTTGCCCATCGTCGCCAGGAACTTCCCGTCGCGGGTGAAGGCGGAGCGGGTCACTTTGCCGGTGGTCAACTCCGTCACCTTCGCCTTCTTGTCCACGTCGAACACCACCATCGTGCCATTCGTCTGCTTCTCGGCGAAGGTGCCGAGGGCGCGGGGCAACGCCACCCGCGTCGAGTCCGGCGACCACGCCGCGCCGTGGAACGCGCCCTCGCCCGGCGGGAAGACGGTGAGCGACTCCTTCTCCGCCAGGCCCGTCCGGGTCAGGGTGCCCCGCTGGGCAGTCCACTCGCCGTCCGGCGAGCGGAGGGTGCCGAAAATCGCGTCGTCCCGTCGGCCTTCCTCGACTTGGCCGGTCACTTCCCCCTTCACCACGTCCCACCGGAGCAAGTAGGACTTCCACTGCGATGACGCGCTCTCGGCGAACGTGGTCAGCGTCTTCCCGTCCGGTGACAGCCGCAGGTCTCGGAGGGATACTTTCTTGGCGAACTCCTCGGGCAGCTTGAACCGCCGCAGTTCCTTGCCGGTCGCCGCGTCGCACACCACCGGAATGTTCTGCTCCGCCACCGCGATGAACGACTTCGAGTCCGGCAGGAAGGCCATCGTCGGCGCGTTCCCCCACGACGACTTCGCCGTCCCCAGCCGCTTGCCCGTGGCGGTGTCCCACAAATGCAGGACGTTGCCGTCGGTGGCGATCACCTTCCCGTCCGGGCTGACGGTGACGCCGAACACGGCTTCGGTGGGGCCGGCCGCCAGCGCCTCCGAATGCAGCGGCTTCCACGTCTTCGCGTCCACGAACGCCAGCGTCTTCTGGTTGTGGGTGACGAACCGCTTGCCGTCCGGCGACCACACCGGGGGTTTTCGCCAGTCGGTCGGCGCGGCCACCTCGCGGAGCCACTTGGCGGCGACCGGATCCCACTCGCGGATGCGGTCCGAGAAGCTCGTCCACATCGTCTTGCCGTCCGGCAGGTAGCCGAACTGCAAGACGTTTCCGGTTGGGCCGGTCAGCCCCTCGGCGTCACTGCCGTTATCGGTCGTGAAGAACTTCGCCGTCGGTTCCTTGCCGAACAGCCACGTGCCCGGTGCCACGGCCACCGTTTTCCCGTCCGGGCTGACGGTCGCCGCGCGGACGTTCTCGCGCGGCAGGGACGCGCTGCCCAGGAATTTGCCGGTGGCGGTCTCGATCACCCGCGCCTCGCCGGAGGTCGTCACGGTCAGGAATTGGCCGTCGGCGGTGAAGGCGAACTGCTCGACGGAGGATCCCCGCGAGGGCGTCAGCGGGAACATCTCCCACGACTTCTTACCCACGTCGCACAGCAAGACCGGTAGGGGCTGGTTGCGGTCGGAGTCGTTCACCGCCAGCCAGCGGCCGTCGGGCGAGAAGGCGATGGTGTAGGCGTCGGCCATGTCGCGGGTCAGGTGTTCGACTGGCTTCTCGCCGCTGATGTCCCACACCTTCAGCTTCTTCTCCTCGCTGATGTGCGCGGCGGCGAAGCGGGCGTCGGCCGAGATCGCCACCCGCCAGTAGGTGCGATCCGACTTGTCCAGCAGCCTCGTCACCGTCGTCTCCGCGCCGCCGTCGGCCGGGAAGGTGTGCAACTCCAACTTCTCCGTCAGGGCCACCAGCTCGCCGGTCTTCTTGAAGCCGACGCCGGCCAAGTTCGGCACGCGGTACTTGACCGTGCCCAGCCGGAGTAGCGCCTTGTCCGGCAGCGGGTCGCCGTGGCGGTCGAGCGTCGGTTTGGGTTCGGCGGCGAACGCGACGGCGGGCACGAACACGAGCGCGAGGAGCAATCGCATGGGGACACCCTCCGAGTGAGGAAGGAAGGACGGGACCAACAAGAGTCATCGTACCCCGGCGGGCGGCCGCGGCGAAATGACAGTTGCGGGAAATCGACCGGCGGTCGCACCAAATCCGATGGGGCCATGTCCGTGGCGCGGGAGTCTTTCCACCTCTCCCCGCTGGGGAGAGGTCGGCAACGCAGTTGCCGGGTG
>JAYTTN010000197.1:0-7589 GCA_043745295.1 Fimbriiglobus sp.
CGCGACCGCCAGGGAGTGGCATCATCGTCAATGGGCAAGAGGCCACTCCCTGGCGGTCGCGGCTCGCAAGATGGCGGCGTCAGTTCCCGGTGCGGCGGATGTACTTGCGGAGGATGTCGTTGGCGGCGGCCGACATCTCGGCTCCGGACGGGGTGCCCTTCTTCTTCGGGTCCACCTTCTTCACCGGCGTGCCGTCGGCGTTCACCGCCGGCATTTCTTGGACGGTGCTGCCGTCCGGCACGTGCGGGTTGGTCGCCGAGTCGCCGTCGTCCATGCCCAGCAGCATGGCGGCGGCGTCGATGTCGTCGGACGACTCGCCGTCGGCGTTGGGGCCGGCGACCGGCTTGATCGGCACCGGTGCCGGGGCGGCGGACGGCTTCGAGGTGCCGGACGGCCGGGCGACGCCGGGCGAACTGGCCGGTTTCTTCACCGGGGCGGGCTGTCCGACGACGGCGGCCAGCTTTTTCACGGCCGCGTCCGACGACAGCGGCTTGAGCGCGTCCGGCAGCGGCGTGCTGTCCGACTTCCGTTCCGCCGGGACGATCTGCACCCGGAATTCCAGCGGCCCCATCTTCAGCGCGCAGCCGTCGGGCAACTCCCGCTCGCCGGTGAACGTCTCGCCGTCGATTTGCGTACCGTTGGTGCTGCCGTAGTCCTGGGCGAACACCTTGCCGTCGCGGACGAGAATGGCGCAGTGCACCTTGCTGATCGCCTGGGAGGCCGGGCGGAGGTGGCACTGCGGGTCGCGGCCGATGAGGAACTGGGCCCCCACGATGGGGATGGCCCGCCCGCTGTTCGGCCCGGCGGCCGTGACGATCAGGTTCACTTTCATGGGCGCTGAATGCCTCCGCACGAGTGACGGCGGGACGGGGTCCGGGCCGCGGTCGGCGTGCGATACGGGTCGGGGGGCCGGAGCCGGGTCGGATGCGAGTCCGATCCGTGCCGGTCGTCGGCTGTCGGCACGACGGGAACCGCCGTCGCCATCCTAGAGTGTCGGCGGGGCCGGTCGTGCCGTCATCCACAATAGTTTAATCACGAGGGCCGCCGGAATGCAACCGCCTTTCCATTTCTCCCGCCGGGCGGTCGCCGCGAACCTGGCCCTCGCCGTCGTGCTGGGGGTCGTCGCCGGCGGCGGGTGTCGCCCGCCTCGGCTGCCGGACCCCGTCAAATCGCAGCCGTTCGCGGGGGTGACGGTGCGGCTGGCGTGCGCCGACGCCGGGTACGCCCGGGAGCTGGTCGGGCGGGGAAAAATCTGGGGCACCCGCACCGGCGGGACGGTGGTTCTCGAACCGGACTGGACGACGGCGGACGCGGCGGTCCTCCCCCCGGCGCGGCTGGGCGAGCTGGCCGTCGCCGACGTGCTGGCCGCGCGGCCGGCGGCGCTGGCCGACCGCGAGCATCCGCTGAAGTGGGCCGAAGTGCTGCCGGCGTTCCAGGACAAATTGTGCAACTGGGGGCGACGGCCGTTCGCGGTGCCGGTGGCCGGGGACGGCTTCGTACTCGTCTACCGCGTCGACCGGTTCGCCGATCCGAAGGCGGCGGACGCCTTCCGCGCGAAGTACCAGCGGGAACTGGCCCCACCGCCGACGTGGGAAGACCTGCGGACGGTCGCCGACCTCTTCGCCACCCTCGACGGCAAACCGAGCCTGCCGCCCCTGCCGGCGGATCCGACCGCCGTCGCCGTCGCGTTCAACCAGGTGGCCGCCTGCTACGACCGGGCCGCCGTCTCGTCCGCCGCCGCGCCGCCAACCGGAGCGGTCCCGCCGCCGGAGGAACCGGCGTCCGAGGGGACGGCGTTCCGCTTCCACGTCGATCCGGACACCGCCGCCCCCCGCCTGACCGCCCCGTCGTTCGTCGCCGCCTTCGGCTGGTTCCACGACACGGCCAAGTACCGACCGCCGACCGGCGACCCGCGCGACGCCGTGGTGAACGGCTCGGCGGTGGCGGCGGTGCTGTCGCTGGCGGAGGTGGCGAAGCTGCCGAAGGGGGCGGACGGCGCGGTGGACCGGCGGTTCGGCGTCGCGCCCGTGCCCGGCGCGGCCGTCTGGTACGGGGCGGACGGGAAGCCGCGGCCGGCGGGCGGCGGGCGGAACTACGTGCCGTACCTCGGCGCGGGCGGGCAACTGGGGGTGGTGTTCAAGCGGACGGCGGTGGCGGAAGCGGCGTGGGACTTCCTGGCCGACCTGGCCGGGCCGACCGGGGCCGACGACACCCTCGGCGAAGTGCCCCTGGGGGCCGGGCCGTTCCGGTACTCGCACGTGGCCATCAGCGAGACGGCGGCGAAGTGGCAGCGGTACGGGTTCGACGCGGCGCGGACGGAGCAGCTCTCGCGGGCGGTGGGGGCCTTCGCCGACGCGCAGCTCCGCGAGCCGGTCTACCCGCTGCGGACGCCGGACCACGGCGAGCGGGAAGCGATCCTGGCCGCCGCCGTGCGGAAGGCGGCATCGGGGGCGTTGCCCGGCGACAAGGCCGCCGTGGAAGCGCAAGCGGCGTGGCAGGCGATGGACGCCAAACTGCCCCCGGCCGACCGCCGCCGCGAGGCCCGCAACGCCGTGGGATTGGACTAAATGATGCCGCCGCGAGCTTGCGAGCGGCACACGCACCACCGGAGGACTTCGCCGTGATCCGCCTGACGCTGCCGGATGTGGAATTCATGGGGTGCGTGTTCCTATCTCGCGGGAGCCTCTTGAGTTGCGGGCTTCGGAGGCCGTATTCGGCCGATAGCCGCAAGTTACACCTGTGGGGGTTGGAGACGACTGCCCCGCTTTGCGAGGTGCCGGCGGAACAGCAAACGGGCGTCAATCTCCTTTTCGAGGCGAACGCCGCGATCCACCTTCGGCTTCAAGTAGTGTGGCCCGAAGGTGAGGAACTTCCTCCGCCAATGTCCAGCGATGATTTGATTCCCCGCGTCTTCCGTCCTGCCGCGAACCACTATCCACTCTGCTACCACCCCGACGGCGCGACCATCGTATTCTGCGAATACCGCCACTCGCACGGCGACCGATACCACATCCGAGGCTCGAAGGGGCGGCGACTTTCACCCCTTGTCGGCACTCGCGGAGATCACTTTCACTCTGGTGCTTTTTCGCCGAGTGGCCGGCGGCTGGCGATGCGGGGCAGAACGGAAGTGAAGGTGTGGAACATCCCGACTGGCCGACAATCACTCTGCAAAATAGAGACGGCCAAAGGTTTCAAGGAAGGATATGTACCTCCTGTTCGCTTCATCAACGATGTCCAGTTGGTGGCGTCAACCGAGCGTGCGATCCTCGTTTGGGATGTTGTCGCAGACCAGCGAGTGTTCAAATCGGCTGGGTTCGCAAAGGAGCTTTCAGCCCTCGCCGTATCCCCCGACCGCCGTCGGTTGCTGGCCGGCAGTCGGGATGGGACCGTCCGCGTGTGGGACACGACGACGTTCGACGAACTGGCGCGGTACGACTGGCAGGTCGGCAAGGTGAACGCGCTGGCGTTCGCGCCGGATGGGCTGACCGCCGCCGTCGCCGGGGACAGCGGGGTCGTCGTGTGGGATGTGGAGTGACAGCTGGCTGTCCTTTCCTCTCGACCAATTCCGGCGGTGACCGGCCGCGATCGGAGATGCGCGACGGCGGGTCGTTCTCTCAGGCCGGCGGAGTCGGCGGTTCCGCGACGGCGACCGGCAGCAGGCTCAGCCAGATGTCGCCGAACGGGTCGGGCTGTTCGACGGCGACCTCGAACCGGCGGATCAGTTCCAGCACCGCCAGGAACAGGCCGATCAGCCGGGCGCGGTGGAACGGCGGCGGGAACACGTCCTGGAACCGCTGCCGACCGCCGGCCCGGAGGCGGTCGCGGAGCAAGTCCTCGTACACCTGCTGCGGGGTGTCGTCGGTGATGACCGTCTGCGGGTGCGCCGCTTGCGTCTCGCGGACCAGCCGGGCGAACGCCGCCACCAGGTCCCACAGTTCCACCGCCCGCACCGCCGCCGGCCCGCCGGGGGCGCTCGGCTCCTCCGGGGTGCGGGCCACCTTCGCGGCGTGCGCCTCCGCGGCCTCTTCCAGCTTCTGCGCCGCGTCCTTGTACCGGCGGTATTCGAGGAGCTGCTTCACCAACTCCCGGCGGGGATCGGGTTCGTCGTCGGCCTTCCCGCCCTGGTCCGACGCCGGCACCAGCAGCCGGCTCTTGACGACCATGAGCGTGGCCGCCATCACCAGGAAGTCGCCGGCCGCCTCCACGTCCAGCTCCTTCACCACCCGCAGGTAGTCGAGGAACTGCGCGGTCATGCGGGCGACGGGGATGTCGAGAACGTCCACCTCGTCCCGCTTCACCAGGTAAAGCAGCAGGTCGAGTGGGCCGTGGAACGTGTCTAGCGCCACCTGGTACGGCATCCTGCCACCCCGGAACCCGAAACCTCTGGGTGGTATCGGTTGTCCGGGCAAACGGAGTTGAGGGCGTTCGCCGGGGCGGGTTGGGCGATTCGAGATTCGACTGCGGGTGTGGTTTTCGGTTGACAGTTCCGACCGGCAGGGTATCACGCGGCCAATTGTCCTTTCGACTGGGTCCACTCATGCTCGCTCCCTGCTGCCGCGCCGCGATGGCGTGCCTTCTCGTCGGCACCGCGGCCGTCGCGCAGCCGCCGGCGGTCCCGGACGGCGAGCCGTCGCGACCAGCGTCGGTGAACAACCGCGAGGCTCCGCAGGAAAACGGCGACAAGGCCGGCGACGACGGCAAGAAGAAGGACGCCGCCCCGGAGTGGTACAACGTCCACGGCCAGACGACGGTCATCCCGCAGGGGAACGTCCCGTTCCCGTCGCCGTACCAGGGGGCGTTCAGCCTCGACCCCAGTCGCAAGTACCGCACGACGGCCACCGCCACGCTGAACCTGGCCGCGCGCGTGTTCCCCGGCAGCGAGATCATCTTCAACCCGGAGATGGCGGCCGGCGGCGGCCTCGGCAACCCGGTGAACGGGACCGTCGGGTTCGGCGGCTTCCCGAACGGCGAGGCCACCCGTACCGGCGCGCCGCTGCCGACCCCGTACATCGCCCGGCTGCTGTGGAAGCAGACCATCGGCCTCGGCGGCGAGCAGGAAATGATCGCGGAGGGGCCGAACGTGCTGGGCGGCATGGTCGATGTCCACCGGCTCACCATCCGCGCCGGGAAGATGTCCGCCGGCGACCTGTTCGACGACAACGTCTACAGCCACGACCCGCGCACGCAGTTCATGAACTGGGGGCTGATGTACAACGGCGCGTGGGACTACCCGGCGAACGTGCGGGGGTACACCTACGGCGGCGGCATCGAGTGGAACCGCACCGACTGGTCGTTCCGGTACGGCCTCTTCGCCGAGCCGGCCGTCGCCAACGGGGCCGCCTTCGACCCGCAGGTGCTGCGGGCGAACGCCAACACGTTCGAGGTCGAGCGGCGGTACAAGCTGGCCGGCCGGCCCGGTTCGACGGCGGTGCTGGCGTACCTGAACAACGCGCACATGGGCAGCTACCGGCTGGCCATCCGGACGGCCGCGCAGCAACCGGACGGCGTGCCGGACATCACCGCCACCCGCGACTACCGCATCAAGTACGGGTTCGGGATGACGACCGAGCAAGAGCTGTCGGACGACGTGGGGCTGTTCGGCCGGCTGGGGTGGAGCGACGGGCACACCGAAACGTGGGCGTTCACCGAGATCGACCGCACGGCCAGCGTCGGGATGCAAATCAAGGGAACCCGCTGGGCGCGGCCGAACGACCGCCTCGGCGTGGCCGTCCTGTTCAACGGCCTGTCGGCGGCGCACCGCGACTACCTGGCGGCCGGCGGCGTCGGGTTCATCGTCGGCGACGGGCGGCTGAACTACGGCACCGAGCAGATCGTCGAGACGTACTACAACTGCCAGTTGAAGAAGGGGGTGGTGGTCGGCGTCGGGTTCACCGGCGTCAACCACCCGGGGTACAACCGCGACCGCGGCCCCGTCGCCATCGGCACCGTCCGGATGCACTACGAGTTCTAGCGGCACCCGACGCGCGAACCGAGGGTGCGCCGTTTTCCCGCGAACCGATTCCCCATTCCGCCCTCTCCAACCTGTCGGGTATAATTGGGGCGTCCGGTTCACACGCGAGGGGAACGCCATTCACGGATCATTCGAAACGGGTCGGGGCCAGTTCTCGGTCCAGCGGGAACGGGCCGTCCTGGTGTCCATCTCCTTGCCGGATCGGCCGTGGCTGACGGCCGACCCGTGCGACGAAATCCGCGGGCTGGCCGACTCCGCCGGCGCGGAGGTGGTCGGCGAGATGACGCAGAAGCGGCACGACATCCAGCTCGGCACCTACATCGGCTCCGGCAAGCTGGAAGAACTCGGCCAGCTGGTGGACGCGGCCGGGGCCGAGGTGGTGCTGTTCGACAACGACCTGTCCCCGGCGCAGGCCCGCAACCTGGAGAAGGCCCTCGGCGTCAAGGTGCTGGACCGCTCGGAACTCATCCTCGACATCTTCGCCAGCCGCGCCCGGACGCCCGAAGCCCGGCTGCAAGTCGAACTGGCGCAACTCGAGTACGCCCTGCCCCGCCTGAAGAACATGTGGAGCCACCTCAGCCGGCTGGGCGGCGGCGGCATCGGCGTGCGGGGGCCGGGGGAGACGCAACTGGAGACCGACCGCCGGCTGGCCGACGGCCGCATCCGCGACCTGAAGAAGAAGCTGGCCGAGGTGCAGGCCCGCAAGGAGCGGGAGGTGAAGAGCCGCGCCGAGGAGTTCACCGTCTCGCTCGTCGGGTACACGAACGCCGGCAAGTCGCGGCTCATGAACGCCCTGACGGGGGCCGGCGTGTACGTCGAGAACCGGCTGTTCAGCACCCTGGACACCCGCACCCGCCAGTGGCAAATCCGCGACTTCGGCAAGGTGCTGCTGTCGGACACGGTCGGGTTCATCCGCGACCTGCCGCACCACCTCGTGGCCAGCTTCAAGGCCACGCTCGAAGAGGCGCGGCAGGCCCGCCTGCTGCTGCACGTCGTGGACGCCGGCAACCCGCTGGCCGAGGAACACATCCGCGCGGTGAACGAGGTGCTGAAGGACTTGGACTGCGCCGGCAAATCGACGATCTTGGTGCTGAACAAGATCGACACGGTCGCGGATCGGGCGGTGCTGGCGGCGCTCCAGGGGCAGCACCCGCACGCGGTGGCCATCAGCGGGCTGACCGGCGAGGGGGTGGACGATCTCCGCGCGGCGGTGGTGTCGGCGCTGTCGAAGGACTTCCTCACCGTCGAAGTGACCGGCGACGTGGGCAACGGCAAGCTGATCGCCTACCTGAACGCGCACGCCGAGATCTTTCGCCAGGAGTTTCGCGGCAACGAGGTGGTCGTCCGCTGCCATCTGCCGAAGGCGCTGCACTACCACGTCGCCGCGATGGCCGGCACCATCCGCCCGCTGCCGGTGGAAGTCCCGGCGGTCGGGCTGCCGGACGCGCACGCCGGGTGATGAGTGGGGCGTGTGCCGAACTGACGACCCGCGACCGCAAGGGAGCGTCATTCCGATCCGAGCCGGAAGCGTGAGCGACGGTCGTCGAGAAGCGCCGTCGCTCACATTCCGATCCGAGCCGGAAGCGTGAGCGACGGTCGTCGAGAAGCACCGTCGCTC
>JAYTTN010000198.1:0-7577 GCA_043745295.1 Fimbriiglobus sp.
GCCGCCAAAATCCATTGCCGCACCTGGGGCCGGGGGTGGGGTCGTAAAAAACTTGGGAAGCACCAATACTTACACCTGACAGCCCGCCTTCACCGCCGGGTTCGAGCTGCTACTTCCCGCCGGTGGGCAACGGGGCGGGGATGGCGATGCGGAAACCGGTAGACTTGTTTCCTAGGTCGGCGAACGCGGCCTTCGGCTCCTCCTGTTCCGCGTCGAGGATGGCGAACGTGAGCGGGTCTTTGAACAGGTAGTTCCGGCCGCGGGTGATCGCGCGCGGGCGTTCCCCCGGCAGCGTGCCCGATGTCCATTCGCACCCGTTCCCGGCCATGTCGAGCAGGCCGTAGCGACTCACGTCCGCCGTCGCGGTGTCCTTCCGCGACGGTGTGGCGACGGCCACGTTCGTGGTCGGCACCCCTTTCGTCATCGCGGTGGGACGAGGTTTCAGGTGGTAGCCCGTTGCGCCGTCCCACTCGGCCGGTGTCGGCAATCGACCGCCGGGAACCAGCCGGCCGGCGACCGCCTCCGCCTCGGCGCGGGTCATGCCGAAGGCCGGTGCCGTCGGTGCCGCCGGGTTCGCGTAGGATTCGCCCGCCACGAGGCGATTGCTCACCTTCTCGTCCATCAGGTAAATCGGCCCGATCTCCTTGCCGTCGGCCCCGAGCGCGGCCGGGATGAACCGGAACGGGATGGTGATGCCGTTCACCTCGGCCATCACATGGGCGTGATACTTCGCGCCGGCGGAGTCTTCGCTTTCACCCCCGAACGGCTTGGTGCCTTCCGGGTGGAGCCACTTCGGCGGCAAGGCGATCGGCGCGTCCGGCCCTTGGACGACCGGCTGGTGGCCGGTGTCCGGCGGTTCAATGTCCTTGCCGCCGCCGGACAGCACCAGCGCGAGCAACCCGCCGAGGGCGACAACGAGAACGCCGACGACCGCCAGCGGCACCAGCTTCGACGGCGGCCGGGCACCCGGCTTCGGCGTCGCCACCGGGGTGGCGGTGTCCGCGGTCACGGTGCCCCGGCCGACGGCCGTCTTCACCAGCGGCGACCAGTTCCCTTCGCGGACCTCGGTATTACGGCCCGGCGGCCCGGCGAGCGATTCCAGTGCGACGATCGGCTCGGACGGGGTCGCGCGGGGGCCGGGAATCTTGTGCGACGCGCTGAGCTTCTTCCGCCGGTCCTGGAACGGCAGGCCGAGCGCGTCGGCCAGCGCCCGCGCGAAGTCCTGGCAACTGGGGAAGCGGTTCGTCGGCACCTGATCCAGGGCGGTCATCAGCACGGCCCGTTCGTCCGGCGAAATGAACTCGTCCAGGTCGTACTCGCCGCCCAGGTGCTGCGTCATGATCTGCGGGTACGGCAGCAACTTGAGCGGGTGCCGCCCCTGCCGCAGGTGGATGAACGTCAGCGCCAGGGCGTACTGGTCGCTGGGCGGCCCCCCCTCGCCGCCGAACAGCTCCGGGGCCATGTACGGCGGCGTGCCGGCGAACACGCTCTGCTGCGTGATCAGGCTGACCTGCTTGCGGGCCAGCCCGAAGTCGGCCAGCACCGCCCCGCCGCCCACCAGCAGGATGTTGTCCGGCTTCACGTCCCGGTGCGTGATCTTCTGCTCGTGCAAGTAGTCCAATCCGGCGGCGGCGTCGCTGAAGTAGGCGAACAGTTCGGCCGCCGGAATCCCCAGCACCTGCTCCTCTTCCAGGCACTGGTCCATCCGCCCCTTCAGACTGCCGTCGGCCAACTGGCTGACGATGTGCAACTGGCCGTTCTCGATCCAGTAGTCCTCCGTCACCAGCACGCACTTGTGCCGCACGTTCTTCACCTGCTCCAGCGCCTTCAGTTCCCGCTGGGCGGCCTCGCTGGACATCCGGTCGCGGACGATCTTCAGCGCCTTCTCCTGGCCGTTGGCGTTCCGCGCCAGCCACACGTCGGCGAACGCCCCGCCGCCGATCCACGTCACCTTCGTGTACCCGCGCAGCGGCAGCGCCACCCGCTCGGCCTCGGACGGCGGGGCGTGGCTGACCTCGTGCTCGAGCGCCCGCAGCTTGTCCATCGCGGCGGGGAACAGGGCGGGGAACCGGCCGGCGAAGCCGGAGGCATCGGCCGGCGCTTTGGCCGTCAGCCGGCAGCGGTACTCTTCCAGGACGAGCGGCTCGGGCGCGTCCGGGCCGAGTTCGGGGAACCGGTTCAGGTAGTACTCGACCTGCGGCCGCCGACCCGCCCGCCACTCGTGCGCCAGGTGAACGACGGCCAGCTCGACGAGGACGCGCTTCCGCAGCAGTTTCGGCAGCCGCAGCAGGTACGGTTCCCAGTCGTCCGCCGACCCCTTGCCGAGGTCGGCGTGGAACTGGTCCACGCGGGCGGACAGCATGGCCCGGTCGGAGTCGGTGAAGGTGTGTTCGTGGGCCACCGACGCCCTCGCGTGCGAATCCGGGGTGAAGTCTTCTCCGGTACTATACCGCTTCCGTGACGGCAGGGCACACGCCTCACCGCAGTTGCGCCTTTCCGGCGGGCTTGCCCGTTTCGTCCAGGATTTGGACGTGGTGGATGCCGCCCGGCCGGTCGTCGGTGTACGTCCACACGACCTTTTTCTCGCGCGTCACTTCGGTCAGCTTCACCCGCTTGGCCCCGGCGTGGTGGCTGGCGATGACCGTGTTGCCGTTGTCCAGCCGCTGCACCCCGCAGGCGTCGTCGATCGGCTTGCCCGGCAGGTCGTCGTTCGTCACCCGCCAGACCTCCTTGCCGGCCTTGTCCACTTCGATGACCAGGTTGCCCAGCGTGCAGCCGATCAGCGTGTTCCCGTCGGGCAGGCGGATGGCGGTGAACGGCATGTGCGGGGTTTTCACCTCCCACACCACCTTGCCCGTCGGGTCGTACTCGCGGACCACGCGGTCGAGGAGCTGCGGCACGAGGTAGTGGCCGCCGGCCAGCTTGCGGGTCATCCGCGTTTGCAGGTGGTGGTCCTTCGTCTGGGCCGTCAGCGGCACCTCGGCGAGAACCTTTCCGTCGCGGCCGACCTCGATGACCTTCGGTTTGTCGCCGGCCTCGGTCAGCAGCACCTTGCCGTCGCCGAGCGGTTGCACGGTGTTCACTTCCGCCTGCGTGCCTTTGAACTCGAACAGCACCTTGCCGTCCTTGTCCACCTCGACGACGGCCCCGTGCGGGTAGGTCTTGCTCTTCGACAGCGCGAGCAGGACACGGCCGCTGTCCAGCACCCACCCGTCGCGGGACGGGTGCGGGTACGTCCACGTCACCTTGCCGGCGGCGTCGAGGATTCGCGTTTCCCCGCCGGTGGCGAGGAAACCGTGCGCCACCGGGTCGGCGGCGACCGACGTGGCGGTCGAGGTCAGGACCGCGAGGAGCGACAGCGAGCGGGACATGGGAACTCCCGGTGACGAAACAGGCGTGTGCCGATTCTCCGTCCCCGGACGGGGCATGGCAAGTGCGTGCCGGGCGATTCCCGGTCGCGCCGGCGGTAGCGGTCGCACCGGCGGGCGCGGGCCGCGCGCCACCCCACCCCCTTCCGCGACCGGAATCGGTGGCACGACTTCCCCCTCGCGGCCGATGTTTCCCCGGCGGATCGGGACAACCCCGGCGCGCCCGCGTCGTCTGGGAATGAAGACGCGCTTTCCTGGGAGGACTCCGCCGTGACCCGGCTCTCCGTTCGTCTGGCCGCCGCCGCCGCGCTGACGGTCGCCTCGTCCGCCTCCGCCATCGACCTCGGCTTCGGGCTACTGAAGAAGAAACCGACCCCGGCGGCGGCGCAGCCGGCCAAGCCCGACCCGGCCGCGCGGGTGAAGCAGCTCCTCGCCGCGCTGCAATCCGACCCGGACGTGGACCGCCGCAAGGCCGCCGCCGAGGAGCTGAAAGCGGCCGACCCGCGCGGCAGTTCCGATCTGCTGTCGGCTCTCGTCGGGGCGACGCAGAAAGACCCCAGCCCGGCGGTGCGGACGGCGGCCGTCGAGGCCCTCGGCGCGATGAAGACCCCCACACCGGCGGCCGGTGCGGCTCTGGAAACGGTGGAGAAGACGGACCCGGACGCGGGCGTGCGGGCGGCGGCGCGGGCGGCCCTGTGGCGGCATCAGGTGAACGTCTCCAAGCCGACCGGCGCGACGCCGAGTCCGGCGACCGGTCAGACCGGCGAGCCGCCGTTCGCCCGCCCGCCGCTGCCGCCCAAGTCGCCGACCGGCGAGCCGACGTTCCGGCCGATCACGCAGGGGCCGGGCAAGGGCGGCGTGTTCAAGGAGACGGCGGAGCCGCCGTTCGCCAAGCCGACGCCGGAGCCCGCGCCGCGGCCGCTGGAGTTGCCCGCGCCGGCCGTCGCCGCGCCGCCGCTGCCCGTCCCGACACCAATGCCGAACCCGCCGGCGACGCCGGGCGAGTTGCCGCCGCTGAGCATCCCCGCCCTGCCGCCGACGATCGTCGCCCCGCCGCCCGGCAGCGGCGGCCTGCCGACCATCGTTCCGCCCGGCCGCGGGAGGTAAGGCAGTGGCGGGGAAATGGGCGACCGGAAAGCCGAGTGCCTCCACCTCTCCCCCACTGGCGTGGGGGAGAGGTTCACCAGAGGCACGCCCCGCAACTGCTTCCACCGCCGGGAGTCTTTCATCCCGCTCGTGCCTAAGTTCGCCCGTTCGGGGCGCGGCGAAGAGCCTCCGCGCCGCGGCCCTTCGGCGTCACTTTTTCGGCCGCCGCAGTTGGTCGCTGGTCACGCTCGGGCACCAGTGCTGTTCGATGTGGGCGATCACCAGGTTCGTCCCCTCGGCGTGCGTCACCAGCGGCTTGCTCTTCGGGTTGTACATGGCGTCGGTCAGGTCGCGGACGAGCAGGCAGGACACGTCCCAGCGGCGGAGTTGCTTGATGGCGAACGACCGGTTCAGCACGCACATGTTGGTGTGGACGCCCATCACGAACACGGTGGCGACGCCCTTGTCCTTCAGGATGTTGAACACCTCCTTGCCGCTGTCCGTGACGTAGTCCTTGTCGTCGTCGATCTTGATCGCCGCGTGCTGCCGCGTCCACGCCCGGAACGACTTCACGGGGGCGATGTCGTCGCACCCGCCGTCGGCGTCGTCGATGGGCAGCGGCGGGTCGGGCCGCTCTCTGTCCTTCGGCGGATCGACCTTCGGGGCGGCCTGCGCCCGCTTGCGGGCCGGGGAGTCCTTGTAGAAACCCATCGTGTCCGACGGGCAGTGGATGACGGTGAACCCCTGCTCGCGGGCGTCGGCGACCACGTCGGCGATCCGCTTGGCGAGGCCGTCGCACCGCTCGGCGGCGGCCTTGCACCAGTGGTCGTCCCACACGTCGCACAGGACCAGCGCCGCCTTCGTTGGGAGAACTCGCATCTCGATCATCAGCTCGGCGACGACGACGCGCTTCTTCGTCACGAGGCCGACGCCGGGTTCCTCGACGACGAACTCCTCCGCCCTCGGAACGCGGGCGCGGGCTTTGATCTCGCGCTGCGGTGGGTCGGCGGCGAGAGTTGGGAGGGCGGCGAGGAGCAAGACGGCGAGGGGGCGCATGGCGGAATCTCCGTGACGGGTGTG
Source organism: Fimbriiglobus sp. (assembly GCA_043745295.1). Classification (GTDB taxonomy): domain Bacteria; phylum Planctomycetota; class Planctomycetia; order Gemmatales; family Gemmataceae; genus JALHQU01. The sequence continues at coordinate 5,535 of JAYTTN010000198.1, forward strand.
AGGTGGAGGATACCCGACGGCGGGCCGCGCGGGAAACGAAAACGGCCGGGGGGACGCGCCCCCCGGCCTCGGTTGCTTCAGCGATCTCGACCGGTCAGCGGGTTAGCGGCAGCCGCCGCCGAAGCCCTTCAGCTTGCCGATCAGGCCCGTCCGGGCCGACTTGCCGCAGGCGGCGGCCACGGTGCCGCAGGCGGCGGCCACGGTGCCGCAGCTCGACGAGGCGACGGTCGCCGCGCCGCAACTGGAGCCGGTCACGGCCGCGTCGCAGCCGGAGGCGGCGACGGGGGCGCAGCTCGGGGCGGCGACGGGGGCGCAGCTCGGGGCGGCCGGGGTGTAGACCGGGACTTGGATCGTCTCGGTGTACGGCACCATCTCGCAGTAGCTCTGGGTCTGCATCTCGGTGGCGGTCTCGTAGCTCACCACGGTGCGGGTGGCCGTCTGCTGGACGGGCACGCACTGGACGGTGTTGGTGGTGACGGCTTCCTGCACCGTCTTGGTGTCGTACACGGTGCGGGTGGCCGTCTGCTGGACGGGCACGCACTGGACGACCGCCACCTGGACCTGCTTGGCGACGGTGGCCGACTGGTAGACGGTGCGGGTGCCCGTCTGCGTCTGCTGGGTCATCGTCGTGACCGGCACGTTGACGACGTTCGTCTGGGTCTGCCGCTGCATCACCGTCCGGGTGACCGGGTGGCACTCGGTGACGGTCTGGCAGGTGTAGGCCATGGCCGGGGCGGCGAAGCCGGAGACGGCGGCCGGGCTACCGCAACCGCCGCAGCCGCCGCTGACGCCGCTGACGGCCGGCCCGCACGGGTTGACCGGCGTGGCGACCATCACTTGGCGGCTGACGGAGACGTTCTCGGTCACGGTCGTCGGCACGCACACCGTGCTGGTCTGCGTCTGCTGGGTCATCGTCGTGACCGGCACGTTGACGGTGTAGGTGTACTTCTCCTGCACCGGGGTGGTGACGACCTCGTTCACCGTCTGGGCCTGCATCACCGTCTGGTTCTGCATGACGGTGTACGTGTACTGCTCCTGCCGCGGGGTGCTGACCACCCGGCTGACCATCGCCGTCACCGGCACCGTCTGGTTCTGCATGACGGTGTACGTGTACTGCTCCTGGCGGCTGACCGGACGGCTCACCTGCACCGGCACCTGACGGGTCCGCATTTCCTGGCGGTACCGGGTGACGGTTTGGGTGGTGTACGACACGCCGCCGCAGCCGGCGTCGGCCGTGGCCACCGTCCCGCCGCAACCGCTGACAGCCACGGGCGCGGAACCGTACCCGGCGGCGTCCATCGCGACCGGGGCCGACCCGCACGTGGCGACCGTCGCCACGCCGCACCCGCCGGTCATCGCCGGGGCGCAATGACCGCGGCCGCCGAACAGCCGACCGAACGCGGAGGCGGTCTGAGGGGTGACCCACGCGGTCACACCCAGGACTGCCACCAAGAACAGCACACGACGCTTCATCGTTTCATCTCCAGATTGGGGTCTGCGGACCGGCCTCGTTTCACCAACCAATGGTGGGGAGGCCGAGGGGTCCGGGGCGGCAGCAGGCCGGGCGAACATGTTGCCCATACTGCCCAGAATTCCCATTCGCATGAGAGGATAGGGATTCCCCTGACGGGCGACAACTAAATCCGTGGCGACGAAAGACTTTTTCTTCAGGTGTGAAGGTCCGATTATTCCGGCCCCCGCGCCGCCGTCGCCCTCAGGCCTCGACGCACTCCGTGCGGTGCGAACGGACCGTTCGTCCGTCAGGCGTCCACGCCACCCGCCGTCGCGGGCAAGGGGCCTTCGGGGCGCGGCGAGAACAGGTCGAAGTTCTTGACCGCGGGGCAGGGGAGCGGAGGAGGGAAGAAGAGCGGGATGGCCGGCTCGACGGTGTCCGCCTCCGCTTTCGCGGCGCGCTTGCGGCGGCCGTGCCCGTGCTCCAGCAGGTAGTCGTCGTCGTGGTCGTGGAAGTGGCCGATGACCCCCTTGTGAAGGGCCTGCAACGTCAGCCGCTCGCGCAGCGGGATCGGCCGCAGGGGTTTCGGC
>JAYTTN010000199.1:0-7547 GCA_043745295.1 Fimbriiglobus sp.
GAACCCGTCCGGCAGTTTCACCGCCTCGGCAGCCGCGTCGTCGATGACGTTCAGGATGCGGCCGCCGTAACTGTCCTGCACGAAGTGGCGGATCCGCTCTTCCCGAGTTGACTTGATGTCGTCCCAGGCCATGTAAGCCTCCGACCGGACCTGTGCCCAGGCCGCCCGCTTGGTCGCGTAGTCGGCCTGCCGCTTGGCCCAGAAAGCGTCGCTGTTCGTCGGCCCCCGCTCCGGCTCTTTCGGCGGCTCGCCGATGTCGAGGGTGCCGACACACGCGACCCCGACGTCAACGATGAACAGGTCGTCGTCCGCGATATTCGGCCACCGGGCGAAGAGCGTGTCCGACAAGACCCGCCGGAGTCGCTCCAGTTGGTCCGGGTCGTCGTTCAGCTCGTGGACGCTCGCGACCGAGGCCGAACCGCGAACCGACGTGCCGAAGTCGGACACCATCCGCAGGAAGTCGGTGAGCAGCAGGTCTTCCGACGCGACGATGACGTAGCCGTCCTCTTGCTCGGACACGATCTCGAACGCGAACTTGTCGCGGAGCAGGTCGAGGTCGAAGTTCGGGTCGATCTTGAGCAGAAGGGGAATGCCCGACGCCAGAACCGGTCGGCCCTCGTCGGCCCGCTTCTGTTGCTCACTCTGCCACGCACCGGTCGCCGCCGCCGCTTGCCCGCCGATCCGGCCGCTGTGCGCGGACGGGTTGTCGCGGTTCGCTTTCGTCGTGGCCGACGTGCCGCCGCCGCCCGCGATCTTGGCGGGGCCGGTGTACCGGAGGAGGAGCGGGAGCAGGGGGAAGGGTGACGGCGGCATAAGTTATGGCGACTCGCTCGGGCCAGACCGCGATTCGCGCTTGAGGTCGGCGATGGCAGTTCTCAGGTGAGATTCCTCGATCACTTTGCCGCCGCCGAGTACGGCCGCCTTGGCGGCGTCTTGGGCGGCCTTCACCACCTGGGCGGCGGGCTGACCGTGCAGACTCGCAATCGCAGTCTCCCAGCGCACCGATTTCGAGACCGTGACCGAGGACAGGGTGAAGCGGAGCAGGCGTTCGATCTCTTCCAGCCCCGGCAGCGGAACGAGGAACACGTCGTCGAACCGCCGGAAGATCGCCTCGTCGAGGGCGTTCTCCAAGTTCGTGGTAGCGACGAGAAGCCCCGGCGCGTCGAACTCCTCCATGAGTTGGAGCAGGGCGTTCACAATCCGCGACGCCTCCCCAATGTCCTTCGAGTTGCCCCGCGACCGGGCGATGAAGTCGCACTCGTCGAGGAGGAGCAGGCACGGCCGCTCCTTCGCCGCGTCGAAGACGCTCCGCAGGTTGGCGGCGGACTCGCCGAAGAACGACGACAGCAGCGCGTCGAACCGGACCTTCATCAGCGACAGCCCGGTGTTCCGCGCGAGCCGCTTCGCCCCGAGCGACTTCCCGCATCCCGGCGGCCCGTAGAGCAGTATCGTCTTCCGCGGGCGGAGGCCGTACGCCCCGAGGCGTTCGCGGGCCGCGTACTCCCGTTCGATCCGAGCGAACCGCTCCTCGACTTCCGTCGGAAGCACCATGTGGTGTTCGAGCGTGTCGTGCGGAACGACCGAGACGAGGGCTTCGCGGGTGCGGCGGCTCTGCGGCAACTCTCGAAACGTTTGGTCTACTTCGGCCGGGGCGTGGGCGCCATTCGTCTTCCGCTTCCCCCGACGGAGGATGCCGGCCAAGTCGTGGGCGAGTTTCGTATGCCCGCTTTCCCGCTCCGACTCGACGACCTTTTCAGCCAGCACGTCCAAATCGTTCTGAGAGCCGTCGGCGATGGCCCGCATGATGCGTTTGAGGATGTCGGCGTTCATGGGGCGGCCTTCGCGTTCGCGCGAGCTTCCGGGTCGAGGTCAAACATCTGCCCCGGCCTTCCGCCGCAACTTCGGCGAACGACTACCCGTTTCGAGAACATAGGACCAGTCCGAAGCGCCGCGGACCGGACGGATGCCGTACCCCTGCTCGCGGAGGGCCGTGATGTCCCGCGAGACGGTCGGAACGGAGACCCCCAACTGTTGTGCGAGTTCCGGGGCCGAGTACTTTCCCGCCCGAAGGAGTTTGAGTAGTGAGTCGAGCCGCCGCTCGATCGCGTAGAGTCGTCCATACCGCATCCGTGTGCCTCTCATCATGATGCCGTTAGCCTATCTCTCCGTGATAGACATGTCAATCTCGGGAGAAGACACGCCCGCCGGTGACGCTTGACACGGCCCGGCGGTTGTGTATTCGGAGTATCATCGGAGTACGTCGTCGGGGTGCCGCCGGCGGGGTCCGGTCCCACACGCCCGAACCGCTATTCGAGAATCGAAAGGAGTGCCGTCATGGCCCACATCGTCGCCGCCAGCTGCAACGACTGCAAGTACACCGACTGCTGCGTCGTCTGCCCGGTCGAGTGCTTCTACCAAGACGACGCGATGCTGTACATCGACCCGCAGGACTGCATCGACTGCGAGGCGTGCGTGCCCGAGTGCCCGGTCGAGGCCATCTACGCCGAGGCCGACACGCCCAGCCAGTGGACCAGCTACATCCAACTGAACGCCGACCGCGCGGCGGTACTCAAGGCGGCCGGCGGGGACGCCCACATCACCGAAAAGATGGACCCGAAGGAAGGCCCCGGCTGCAAGAAGAAGTGACAGCAGGGACCAGGAGACAGAAGGCAGGGGTCAGAACCCAGAACCGGCGGTGGTCGATGGAACGCTCTCCGGCTTACTAATGGCGGAGCGTTCTCAACCCGCCCGCCGGTCGTGGTTCCCGATTGACCCCTGACCGCTGACTCCCGAACCCTGGCCCTCATGACCGGCATCCTGCTGATCCAACTCGGCACCCCGGACGCGCCGACCGCCAAGGCGCTCCGGCCGTACCTGCGGCAGTTCCTGTCCGACCCCCGCGTGGTCGAGACTCGACCCGCCACCAAGGAATACTTCACCGCCGGGCCGGGGCGCAAACCCCGGCGGAGCGTCCCCGGCTGGCTGTGGAAGACGCTCCTGAAGTGCGTCATCGTGCCGTTCCGCTCGCCGGCGTCGGCCAAGAAGTACGCCCGCATCTGGGACGCCGACACCGGCTCGCCGCTGATGCACTGGACGAAGCGGCAGACGGTACTCCTCCAGGAGCGGTTCCCGAACACGCCGATGCGGTTCGGCATGATGGTCGGCAACCCGTCGGTCGAGGCGCGGGTGAAGGAGCTGCTGAACCTCGGCGTGGACCGCATCGTCGCCGTGCCGATGTTCCCGCAGTACTCGTCCACCACGTCCGCCAGCGCCACCGATGTCCTGTTCAAGGCGCTGCTGAAGGTCCGCGTGGTGCCGGCCGTCCGCGTCGTGCCGCCGTACTACGACCACCCGGTCTACATCGACGCGATGGCGAAGGTCATCGAGGGCGACTTGGTCAAGCTGGGCTGGGAGCCGGACCACGTCGTCTTCAGCTTCCACGGCATCCCGCAGAAGTACGCCCAGCGGGGCGACCCCTACGCCACGCACTGCGTCCGCACCACGCGGGCGCTGGTGGCGCGGCTCGGCTGGCCGCGATCCAAATGGACGCAGACGTTCCAGTCCCGCTTCGGCAAGGATCCGTGGCTGAAGCCGTACACCGACGACGTACTGGAACACCTGGCCAAGAAGGGGGCGAAGAAGGTGGCGGTGGCGCTGCCGGGGTTCACCGCCGACTGCCTGGAAACGGTGGACGAGATCGGCCGCGAATCGGAGGAGGTGTTCCACGAGGCCGGCGGCGAAACGCTCCGCGCCGTGCCGTGCCTGAACGACCACCCGCGTTGGATCGACGCGCTGGAAACCCTGGTGCGCACCGAGGGCCACGGCTGGTTATAATGGCCCCGTTCCACACGGAGGGTGAATCATGTCCGCGCTCCTCGCCCCGCTGCCGCCCGTCCCGCCGCCGGCGCTCGCCCGCTGGCCCCGCCCCGCGCCGGAGTTCGCCGGCGAGCGGTGGACCGTGGCCGAGTTCAACGGGATGGCGAATCCGGAACAGTTCGAGGGCCGACGGCTCTTCTTGCTGCGTGGGGAAATCTGGGAGCAAGGCCGCATGAACCCGCCGCACGCTGTCTACTTGGAACACGCGCACCAAGTTCTGCGCGACATCTTCCCGGCACGTTTCCGCGCTCGCTGTCAACTGAGCTTCCTTCTGGCCGACGCGACCGAACTGTTCCCGGATGTCGTCATCGTGACTGGAAGCATTCGCACGTTCTTGACCGCGCACCCGACGACGGCCGACCTGATCGTCGAAGTGTCGGACAGCTCGCTCTTCTTCGACTCCACGACGACGGCCGAGTTGTACGCCGCCGCCGGCGTCCCCGACTACTGGGTACTCGACGTGAACCGGCGGGAACTGCACGTCTTCCGCGACCCCCAGCCCGTGGCCGACAACGGCTTCGCCTACCGCTGGTCGCAGACATTCCCGGAGTCCGACACCGTGTCCCCGCTGGCCGCCCCGACTGCCACCCTCCGCGTCGCGGACCTGCTGCCATGACGGTTCTTGTCAGCCCGCCGCGCCAGCAAGGGGCAGACCACATTTGGGGCCGACGGTGGTTGGTTGCGTTTCACCCCACGCCCCTTGCTGGCGCGGCGGGCTAACAAAACTGAGCGCTGCCATGATGACCACCCGCGAAGCGCTGGAAGCCGCCCTCGTCGCCGACCCGGACGACGTGCCCCTCCACGCCGCCTACGCGGACCTGCTCATCGAGGAGGGCGACCCGCGCGGCGAGTACATTCGGCTGTCGCTACTGGCCGAGGACCGCAACCAGCCGGCGAGCCAGCTCCGGGCCATCGATCAGGCCATGTTCGACCTGCGGACCCGGCACGAGACGGAATGGCTCGGCCCGCTGGCCCGGTTCATGGACCGCCGGCAAGCCCGCTCCGTCGCCGAACCGATGGAGCCGAACGTCGCCGTCACTTGGCGGCGCGGGTGGATCGACGCCGTGCGTATCGGGCAGTTGAACCAGGACATCATCACCGCCGTCGCCGAGTGCCCGCTGACGCGCGTGTTGGGCGAGTTGTCCATCGAGCAGAACCGGCCGGATACCGCGCAAGTGTCCGCCATTGCCACTGCCCGCCGCCGCCAGGAGGCGCTCGACCGCGCCGCCCTGGAGGAACTGGAAACGCACCTCGACATGACCCCGCTTGTCGAGGCCGGGCGGTTCCGGCCGCTGCGGGTGTTCAAGCTCGGCTCCTTCGTGGACGGGATTCTTGCCGCCGGCTGGGAGATGGAGGAGTACCTCGCGAACGCGCCGCGGCTGGAAGAGGTCCGCGTCTGCTGCGGCCAGTTCAGTTCGGCGTTCCTATTCGGCGGCGAGTTCCCCCGGCTGCACACGCTGCATATCACCGGCGACATCCACCGCCTGCCGTTCGCGCTGCTGGGCTACAACGACCGCGTGCCAAACCTGCGGCACCTGTTCCTGGACACGGAAACCTTCCGCGGTCACGACGTGGGTGACCATCGCGAGCTGTCGGAGAGCGACTTCCTCTCGCTACACCGCCCCGAGTGTCTGCCGGCGTTGGAATACTTCACCCTCCGCGACTCATCCGTCGGCGACGAGGGGGTGCGGCTCATCCTCGAAGCGCCGTTCTTCCGCCGGTTGAAGGGCCTCGACTTGTCCCGCTGCGGCGTCACCGACGATGGCGCGGAGTTGCTGGCGAACCACCCCCACACGCCGAACCTGGAATACCTCCGGCTGGACTACAACTACCTCTCGCCCATCGGCACCGACGCCCTGGACGCCGTCGGCGTGACGGTCGGCGACCAACTGTTCGGCGCGCCGGTTCGGCAGGCTTGGGACGCCGGCGACGAGGACGAGTTCGAGCTGAGCGATCCGGAGATCGAACTGGAGAACGACGACATCGCCGACCGGCCGCAAGACGACCCGCCCGCCGGAGCGGCCGCGCCATGACCGACGACCACACCGCGTTCCTCCGGGCCATCGCCGACAACCCCCGCGCCCTGCTCGCGCGGCTGGTGTACGCCGACTACTTGGAGGAGACCGGCGACCCGAACCACATCGCCCGCGCGCACCTGATCCGCACGCAGGTCGCCCTCGACGACCCGGCCACCGACCCCGACGAGTTCGACCGGCTGAAGGCGTTCGAGGCGCGGCTGCTCGACCTGTTCCAGATGACGTGGGATTTGGAGGTGCCGTACTGGCTGCTCGACGAGGGGGCGGTCGAGTACCGCCGGGGGTTCGTCGAACACGTGTCGGTGCCGTTCTACCGCTTCCTCCGCTCGGCCGTCGAGCTGTTCGCCGCGCTGCCGTTGCGGTCGCTGCATTTGAAACCCCCGGCCGCGCTCGACTCCGACTACGGAGGCGTGTTCGACCGCCTGCCGCAGCTCGCCGCCGTCGAAGCGCTGAAACTCGGCCCGAACCTGACCGACCTGGCGTACCCGTGGCCGCCGGCCGAGGCCGACCCGCCGCCGCTGTTCGAGGAGCTGATGACCTGTCGGACGCTGACCGGGGTGCGCACGCTCGACCTCGCCGGCAACCGCGTCACCGACGCCTGGCTGGTGGCGTTCGTGTCGGCCCTGCCGTCCGCCGCGTTCGGTGCCACGCTCGAGGTGCTGGACTTGTCCGACAGCTTCCACGTCACGAACGCCGGCGGCAACACGCTGGCCACCGCCCGCAGCCTGCACGGTCTCCGCCGGCTGGTGCTGAAGGACGTACCGGTTAACGCCGCCACCCGGTCGATGCTCCGCCGCACCTTCGGCGACCGGGTGAGTTTCTGAGGGGAACCCGCAACCGAAATGGTTTTCGCACCGGAGGTGCGGCTGCCGGTAGCCAGGGGTGAAGCGAGCGGAGCGAGCGCAACCCCTGGAAATCGCGTGAAAAACGCGAAGAGTCCCGGAGGGACGACGGATTCGCTTCCGTCGTCCCTCCGGGACTCCTGTTTCGACGTTCCCCCGGACCAGGGGTTCCGCTCGCCAGTCACCCCTGGCTACAGTCCGTCACGCCTCCGGCGTGAAGACCGGACCCCGTCGCGGTCCCCGGCGATGACGTTCCACAGCGGTCACGCCCCGTCCCGGCCGCGAATCTGCGCCTTCAGGACGTGCGTCAGCCGGCCTTCGACCCGGCCGTGCGCCTGATCGATTTCCTTCTCCGTCAGGGTCTTGTCCTTCGACTGGTACGTCAGCGCGAAGGCCAGGCTCTTGGTGCCAGCCGGGATGCTGTCGCCGCGATACACGTCGAACAGCACCGCGTCCGTCAGCAGTTCGCCGGCGGCCGCCTTCACCTCCGTCAGCACGCGATCCGCCGGCATGTCGTCGGGGACGATGACGGCGATGTCCCGCTTCGCGGCGGGCAGCGTGCTGAATGGCTTGTACGGGTAGCGATCCGGCACCGCCGCCAGGATCGCCTCGGCATCCAGGTCGGCCACCTGCACCGCGCGATCCGCCAGGCCGAACGCCGCCGCCACCGTCGGGTGCAGCTCGCCGACGGTGCCGACGACGGTGCCGTTCAGCTTCACTTCCGCGCCTTTGCCGGGGTGCAGGTACGGGACCGCCCGCGACGGCTCGAAGGTCGCCCCGCCGAGGTGCAACC